>CAZAWU010000328.1:0-3498 GCA_964488915.1 uncultured Burkholderiales bacterium | reverse complement strand
CGCTCGCTGCTCGTGACATCCGTATTGGTCGTGGACTGAGGCGCGGGCGACTCCTGCTTGCGCCAGCGCGCCGCCACACCGCCGCTGCCGCCGGTGACGAGCGCCATGGACCAAAACATGGCGTAGGTGCCCAGTACCGAGCCGAACGCACCCAACACCAGCGGCAGCGCGACTTGGCTGCTGTTGATGATGGTGAGGCGCAGCCCTAGCGCTTCGCCGAGGCGTCCAGCCGGCGAGCGCGAATACAGCAGCGACATGATGTTCGGCTGCGCGGCGCCGAGGCCGAGTCCGAGCAAAAAACTGATCAGCAGCAAGGGCAATAGCGCGGAGAAGAACGGAAACAGCGCAAAGCTCAGGCTGGTGCTGAACAGAGTGAAGATCAGCACTTGCCATTCGGTGAAACGCCGCGACAGCCGCGGCATCGCCAAGCGCACGACGAAGGTGGCGAGCGCGAAGCTGCCCAGCACCAGGCCGATTTGCGAAGCGGACAAACCCACGCGCGTGCCGTGCACGGGTATGGCGAAGGTTTGCAGCTCCCACGACATCGACACCGCCGCGGTGGCGAACATCACGCGGCGCAGCGGCGCGTGTTCGAGCAACTCCAGCGGGTGCCGCGGTTCGTGGATTTTCGCTTCGCCGGTACGCGCCGGCAACAGCGCGCGATGTTTCCAGAGAAAAGCGAGCGAACCCAGCGCGGCGAGAGTCAGAACGGCGAAAGTCAAGCGATGGCCAATCGTATCGATCAGCGCGCCGCTCGCCACCGGGCCGACGAACCCCGACACCGACGCGCCGAGCGCAAACCAAGAAAACGCCGCCGCGCGGTTGGCGGGGTCAGCGCTGTCACCCACCACACGCTGCACGGCGAGCATCACCAGCATGCAACCGGTGCCCACCAGCGCCGCACAAACCATCAATGGCGCAACGTCGGTGGTGCCGTAGGGAAACACCGCCGGCAATGCCATGCCGCCCAGCACGAGCAGCATGCCGACAAGCGTCGGGCGCCATGCCCCGACCATATCGAGCCAGCGCCCAGCGCGCACGGCGATCAGCATCGGCACCAGCGAAAATAGCGCGATGATGACGCCGACGGTAAAGGTGGACGCCTGGTTCGACAGGGCGTACAACGAGCCGGTCATGCGCGCCGATACCAGCCCCACATGGGCGAGCATGGCAATGGCAATGACGCGGGCGAGGTTCAATGGGAGCGGCTTACTGGAAAGTCGTGATCGTAGCAGAGCTCGGCATCGAGCCGGTATGGCGGCGCTACGATCGATTGCCACGAATCGCGCGCAGCGAGGCGTTTACGCGGGCGTCTTCCCGGCGGACGCCGGGAAGACGGCGCAAGCTTGCTACGCGTCGATCAACACACCCGGATTGAAGATGCCGTTCGGATCGAGCGCCTTCTTCGCCGCGCGTAGCGCCTGCGCGAACAACTCCGGCCGCTGTTGATCGTACCAGCGCCGGTGATCGCGCCCGACGGCGTGGTGATGCGTGATGGTGCCGCCCGCTTTCATGAGCGCTTCCGACGCGGCGATCTTGATCTGCCAGCACTGCTCCAGCATCTGCCCTTTCTTGCCGAGTGCGTGAAAGCTGAAGTAGGGCGCCGGACCGTCCGGATAGACGTGCGTGAAACGGCAGGTGACTAGACCATCGCGCCCGGTCACTTCGCGGATCGCGCGGCGTGTGGCCTCCATGATCGAATCGTGGAAGTTGCGGAAGCGATCCCATGTGATCGAAGACTCGAACGTCTCGACGATTACCCCGCGCGGCACCAGCGCCTCGCGGTTGTACGGCATGCGCAAGAAACTGTCGCGCCATTGGCCGGAGGCGCCGCCGCGATGCGCGTCTTCTTTGCCGAGCGCTTGCTTGTCGTAAGTCCCGCCGTGATCGCTGCAGATTTCCAGCGCGCGCGCCATCGATGCATCCATCGGATGATCGGCGGACTCGAAGCCGAGCACCAGCACGGCATGCGTGCCGTCACCCGCGCCGTTGACCCATGCTTCGCCCGCATCGAGCACGCGACAGTTGGCGGGGTACAGGTGCGCTTGCGCCAGCGCGCGCACCGCATCGGCCGCGGCGTAGATGTCCTTGAAGCGCAGCGAAGTCGCCGCGCGGAAAGTCGGCCGCGGGCGCAAACGCATCCACGCTTCGGTGATGACGCCCAAAATGCCCTCGCTGCCGATCATCATGCGATCCGGTGAGGGACCGGCGCCGGAGCCGGGCAAGCGCCTCGATTCGAGGATACCCTTTGGAGTTACCGTCCGTAAATTTTGTACAAACTCATCGATGTGCGTATAGAGGGTGCAGTAGTGCCCGCCGCCGCGCGTGGCGATCCAGCCGCCAAGTGCGGAAAATTCGAACGATTGCGGAAAATGCCGTAGCGTCAATCCGCTGGGCTTGAGTTGATTTTCCAAGCTCGGGCCGAAGGTGCCGGCTTGGATGCGAGCGCTCTGCGACGCGACATCGATCTCCAGCACCTTGTTGAGGTTGCGCAAATCGAGCATCACCACGGGCCGGGCATCGCTCTTCGGCGGTTCGGTACCGGCGACGACGCTGGAGCCGCCGCCGAACGGAATCACAATTGCGTTGGAGCGATGCGCCCAATCAACCACGTCGACAACATCTTGCTCGCTGCGCGGCAGCGCGACCACATCCGGCGGATTAGAAAAGTCGCGCGCGAACACGCGCACGGTGTCGAAGAACGATTTGCCGTAGGCGTGCAGCAAGCGCTCGTAGTGATCCGTGGTGCACACTTGTGACAAAGCGGACGGAATGGCGATGCGCGGCGCGCGCAGCGTGATGTCCTCCGCGCGCGGTGTGGGATCGGCCGTGTACGGGCCGATGCCGAATTGCTTGGCGTAGAACGCCCCCAGCGTGGCGATCTCTTGCGAAGACAACACCGTGTCTTCGTAGCCCCAGCCCCAGAACTTGAGTCGGCGTGTCATATCAAAATCACTGTTTGCGCAGGAGCAAGAGTGTAACAGCGCCGGCGAAACTCGTTCTTCAGACCCCGGCGGATCCGAAAAGTCCACCCTCCGCGGGCGCGCGCGACTTCGGCCTAACTACATGCTGCGCCGGTACTGTCCGCCGACGGAAAACAACGCCTGCGTGATCTGCCCTAACGAGCAGACCCGCACCGCGTCCATCAACACCTCGAACACGTTGGCATTGTCGATCACCGCTTGCTGCAAACGCTTGAGCATCGCGCCGCTTTCGGCCTGATGCTTAGCGTGAAACTCCTGCAACCTGCGTAGCTGCGACTGCTTCTCTTCTTCGGTGGAGCGTGCCAACTCCAGCGACTGCGGCACCGCATCGCCGTGCGGATTGCGGAAAGTGTTGACACCGATGATCGGGTACGAGCCGTCGTGCTTCTTGTGCTCGTAGTAGAGCGACTCTTCCTGAATCTTGCCGCGCTGGTACTGGGTTTCCATGGCGCCCAGCACGCCGCCGCGTTCGGCCAGGCGCTCGAATTCCTGGTACACGGCTTCTTCCACCAGG
>CAZAWU010000327.1:0-3499 GCA_964488915.1 uncultured Burkholderiales bacterium | reverse complement strand
CGATACTCTTCGCGCGGATCGCATACCAGCACGTGATAGTCCAACGCTTGCGCCATCTGCGCCAGATACACCGTCATCTGTCCGGCACCGACTATTGCCAGACGCCATCTCGGGCCGTGTACGGTCGACAGTACCTTCCCATCGAAGGCGGTTTCGTCGTTTGCTGCGGCGGGTGCGACGCGCGCTTCGCCGCTTGCTATGTCGAGTGAGCGCGTAACGACTTCGCGCCGCTCGATTGCTTCCAACACTTGCTTCCAACTTGCCGGGCTCGACAAAGGCTCCAGGACCAAGCGCAAGGTACCGCCGCAAGGAAGACCGAAGCGGCGCGCCTCTTCCGCGCTCACGCCGTAAGTCACCACTTCCGGCTTAGCTTGGGGACCCTGACCTGTCTTGATCTTCAACAACAAATCGTCTTCGATACAACCGCCGGAGACGGAGCCGACTAGGCGCCCGTCGGCGGTGAGCGCGAGCATCGCACCCACCTGCCGCGGCGCCGAACCCCAGGTTTCGACGATCGTCGCCAGCGTGACCCGGACGCCCTGCTCGAGCCATCCAACCGTTGCGCGCAGAACTTCCAGGTCAACGCTGTGCATAAATCGCCTCTACCTTTGATGCCTTTGTTGCTTAAACCGACAAAATCGGCAGCTTACGAACGCGCTTACCGGTCAAGGTGTGCAACGCATTCGCCACCGACGGCGGGATTACGCCCACTACGGGCTCACCCACACCGCCCGGTTTCTCGCTGCTCTGCACGAGATACGTTTCAACCTTAGGCATCTCGTTCATGCGCAGCATCGGGTAGCTGTCGAAGTTGTTTTGCACCACGCGGCCCTTGTCGACCGTGATCTCGCCTTTGATGGTCGCGGTCAGGCCGTACATGACCGAGCTTTCCACCTGAGCGCGAACGATCGCCGGGTTAACCATCATGCCGCAGTCGATCACGTTGATGACGCGATGCACACGCGGCTTGCCGTTGTCCACGGAAACCTCGGAGATCTGCGCCAAATACGTGCCGTAGCCTTCCATGATGGCCACGCCCATCGCCTTGCCTTCACCGCTCTTGCCCCATCCGGCTTTGTCCGCAGCCATCGCCAGGATGCGCTGGTAGCGCGGGTGCTTGCCGAGCAGGCTCATGCGGTATTCGATCGGATCTTTACCTGCGGCGCGCGCGATCTCATCCATCGCCGATTCCGCCACGAAGCAGTTGATCGAGTGGCTCACCGAACGCCAGTAACCCGGGGTCACACCCGTGTCATGGATGCGGTAGGTCAGCAGGATGTTCGGCACGTCGTACGGATAGTTCTCCGCCGCTTCAACTGCGAACGGATCGATACCATCCTTGACGATCGACGGGAACAAGCGCGAAGAAATCGACGGACCGGTGATGGCGAATTTCCACGCCAGCAACTTGCCGTTCGCGTCCAACGCCGCTTGCACACGGTTATGCGTAGCGGGGCGATACGAGTCATGCGTCATATCGTCTTCACGCGTCCACACCATCTTGACCGGCTTACCGACCGCTTTGGAGATTTCGGCTGCATCGACGGTGTAGTCCACTTCCACGCGGCGGCCAAAACCACCACCGAGATAAGTGGTACGTACTTCGACTTGTTCCGGCTTGAGTCCAGTCACCCCCGCGACAACGACCGGGATCAATTGCTGGAACTGATTCGGCGCAATGATGGTGGCGCCATCGGCACGCACATCGGCCACCGCGTTCATCGCCTCCATCGGCGAATGGGATTGGAAGCAGGTCTCGTATTCGAGATCGAGCACCTTGGCGGCGCCCTTAAGAGCAGATTCGGCATCGCCTTCCTTGCGGTAGGTGACGCCGGGCTCTTTCGCCGCCGCACGCATGCCGCTCCAAATGCCATCCATGTTCAGGCCGGCTTTAGCGCCCTCATCCCAAGTAATGTCGAGCGAGTCGCGCGCCTGCTTGGCTTGCCACCAGGTGTCCGCCACAACCGCCACACCGCGGCTGTATTGAACGATGGCTTGCACGCCTGGCATCGATTTAGCCTTGTCAGCATTGAAGCTGCCGACTTTGCCGTCGATCACCGGGCTCATCGCCACCGAGGCGTATGCCATGCCCGGCAACGTCACGTCGATACCGAATTCAGCCGTACCGTTCACCTTCGACGGCACATCCAAACGCGGCACCGACCTGCCGACAATTTTCCACTGATCCGGCGACTTCAGCGGCACATCTTTCGGCACTGGCATCTTAGAGGCGGCTTCGGCCAATTCGCCGTAGCTCGCGCTCTTGCCGCCAGGACCATTGACCATGCCATTCGCGCCTTTGCACTCACTGGCCGCAGCACCCCACTGTTGTGCGGCAGCGGCTTCCAACATCATGCGGGCGCTGGCGCCGGCGATACGCAGTTTCTCCCATGCATCGCGCACGGAAGTCGAACCACCGGTCAATTGACCGCCGAGCAGCGCGTTGATGTACACCTCGGCGGGGGGAGCTGCTTCGATGCGGATCTTGTTGAAATCGACTTCCAACTCTTCCGCGACCAACTGCGGCATTGCAGTGTAGACGCCCTGCCCCATCTCGGAACGAGCCACCAGGATGGTGACGGTATTGTCGGGGGCGATACGTACCCACGCGTTCGGCGAGTAACCGCCGTGATGATCGGCGTGCGCGACTTTAACGCCATTCGGCAAGTACATCGCCAGGGTCAAGCCGCCACCGACCGCGGCTGAAGTTTGCAGGAAACGGCGACGGCTAGGATTCATAGTTGTATTCATCTGTGTCGTCTCCTTAGGCCATCATTTTCGCGGCGCGATGGATCGCGGCGCGGATTTGCTGATAAGTACCGCAACGGCAGATGTTGCCCGACATAGCATCGTCGATCTGCGCATCGGTGGGGGCCTTGGTCTTGGATAGCAGCGCCACGGCGGACATGATCTGTCCAGACTGGCAATAGCCGCATTGCGGTACCTGCTCCTGGATCCAAGCCTTTTGCACCGCATGCAGACCACCGCCAGCGCTCAAGCCCTCAATGGTTGTGACTTTGCCGCCCGATGCTGCCGAAACCGGCGTCGAGCACGAGCGCACCGGCTCGCCGTTCAGATGCACGGTACAGGCGCCGCAAAGTGCCTTGCCGCAACCATACTTCGTGCCCGTCATGCCAAGAGTGTCTCGCAACACCCACAGCAGAGGCGTATCAGGCGCCGCATCGACGCTGACGCTCTTTCCATTTACTGTCATATCCATCCTAGTTTCTCCTTTTGGTTTACCTCTTGGAACCCCACAACCTCATTGCTTCATTGCGACTAGAACAAATTTTCTGACTGCGGGCGTTTCACGAAGTTGCGTGCGTTGCCCAGAAGCTTTTGGTTTACTCCGAACTGATGCCTCAGTTGCCTCAGTAAGCGCAGTTGCGTAGTCAGGAGTTAGATGCGAAACATAGCCCACCCCGAGCTTGCGGGTTCTAGGCGAGCTACATGCCAAGTTATGATATCACTGTTCCGCTTCGCGGGCATGCCAGCAAAA
>CAZAWU010000326.1:0-3525 GCA_964488915.1 uncultured Burkholderiales bacterium | reverse complement strand
AAGAACGAAGCACTACACTAGCGAATCCGGCGCGTGGGACCCGCCCTACGACTACTCGTCCTGCAGCACGCCGGGGCGATCGGAGCCGATCGCGCCGTCGGCGCGCGCGGACAGATAGGCGTACAAATCGAGGATGTGCGCGTTCACCTGCGCGTCCGTTTCCCACGCCGGCATGTTGATCTGGCCCTTGCGCCCGCGCTGCTTTGATTTCACTTCCGCGACGATTGCCTCACGCGCTTGCTCGCGCTGCTCGACCGAGCCGTCACCCGGCTGCATGGCGAACAAACGATAGCGAACCAGCACAGCTTGCGCGAACTCCTCCGGCGTCAGTGCTTCCATGCGCTTGAGCAGCGACGGTGCGGCTTGCGTGCCGGCCGCGTCGGTGCCGTGGCAAAGATAACAGGCACTGTGGTAGATGCGCCAGCCTTGAAACGTGTTCGCGTCCACTTTGCCGTCTTGGACGCGATACTTGCCCGGCTCCGGCGCGGCCCCGTGCGCCATGTCGGTTACGATCATTGCGCCCCCGACCAACGTCAGCAAACCAGCGACAACTCGCGATACGAACGCCTGCCACGTAGCGGCCATGTTCTTTCCTTCCAGACGATTGCATAGTGCGCATGGTGGCGCCCGCCGTACGCATTCGCCTTGACGCAGGTCAAGCTCAGCGCATCACAACACGGCCGCAGCCATTCCTTTTTCGCCTTGCTCGTACACCACATGCGCGCGCCCTACGAGGAGCGGGTCGATCGGGGCGATGGTGTCCATGTCCTTATTCGTGTACGGCAACTTGTGCAGCACGTAGCGCATCGCATTCAGGCGAGCGCGCTTCTTGCAGTCGGATTTGATCACCGTCCAGGGTGCGTCCGCGGTGTCGGTGTAGAAGAACATCGCCTCCTTCGCCTTGGTGTACTCATCCCACTTGTCGAGCGACGCCATATCGATGGGGCTTAGTTTCCACTGCTTGAGCGGGTGCTGCTCGCGTTCCTTGAACCGCCGCCGCTGCTCGTTGCGGCTCACCGAGAACCAGAACTTGATCAGATGCACGCCGCTGCGCACCAAGTGGCGTTCGAAGTCCGGTGCTTGGCGCATGAACTCCATGTATTCTTCCGGCGTGCAGAAACCCATGACGCGCTCGACGCCGGCGCGGTTGTACCAGGAGCGGTCGAACATGACGATTTCGCCTGCCGTCGGCAAATGCTGCACGTAGCGCTGAAAGTACCATTGGCCACGTTCGGTTTCGGTCGGCTTTTCCAGCGCCACCACACGCGCGCCGCGCGGGTTCAAATGCTCCATGAAGCGCTTGATCGCACCACCCTTCCCTGCCGCATCGCGCCCTTCGAACAAGAGGATGACGCGCTGGCGCTTTTCCTTGACCCAGGCTTGCAGCTTGAGCAGTTCCACTTGTAGGCGATACTTGTGCTTTTCGTAGGTCTTGCGCGCCATCAAGTTCTTGTACGGATAGCCGCCTTCGCGCCAATCCTTGGCGAGCTCGTCGTCGGGTGAAACACTCAACGTCGGGAACTCGCTCTCGGCAGGCGTCAGCAGCGCTTTGCGCAAGAGCGCGGCATCGTCGGGCGAAGCGCCTTTGATGATCTCCTGCAGCGACTTCGCCGCTTGCGCCATGTCGCCGTTGCCCAGCTTGGCGGCGATGTCGCGGATCGCGGCGACTTCCGCGGTCTGCGCCGCTTCAACCGCTTGCTCGGTTTCGTAGCGTTCGATCCCCGCCGCGTTCAGGCGCGGGGCGATGTCGCCTTGCTTGGCGCGCCGCACCCGCGAACGCGCACGTCTGTGCGCTGCCGCGTTCACGTGCGCCGTGGCCGATGCATTGCCGCGCTGCTCGCCGTTTTTCCTCATGATCCTCCCTCGCCAGAAAACGACACCGCGCTGCTGCGTGCGCGCGGCGTTCTGTTACAAATTCATGACAAGAATTCCAGCATCAACTCTCTGCGCGTTACTTGACTTAGGTCAAATCGGACGGATCAAGTTGGGCGTGCGAGATATACTCTCAATAGGATATTCATAGTAATTAGAATAGTTATGATTGATAAGCTGATACTGCTCGATATCCCTAAAGAGAGGCCCCAGGCATCTCGCGCCGCTCGACATCAGTTTCAATCCAACGCACACGCTCATACAGACCGCGCAAACGCGCGCCGCGCGCCGGATGGATCGCCGCGATGTGCGCGATGTGCCCCGCGATCTCGCGCTGGAGCAAAGCCACTTCCCCGACGCGCTGCGTATGCGGCCCATGTCGCGCACAGTTGTGCAGGATCGCTTTGAGGCGCTCGTAATGTTCCCGCGCGACGTTCGGTCTGCGGTTGACTACCACGCCGGTCACCAACTGGCGTGCGCTGGCACGCTGCACGCGCGTCTTGCGATGATTGACTCGAAAACCCTCTTCGAGCGCGATCGCCGCGACGTGAGCCTCAAAGGCACGCACCCGCCGCGCTAGCGCCACGCCGCCGGAAAAGGTCAGATCGTCCGCATAGCGCGTGTACTGCAGATCGAACTTCTCCGCCAGGGCTTGTACGCGCAGGTCGAAATCGAACGCGCACAAATTGGCGAGCAGCGGTGAAGTGGGCGCGCCTTGTGGCAAATGCGGCGAGGCAAAGCGCTTGCGCGCGTACCAGTCCAGCAACGGCGGCGCGCCTTCGTCGCCACGCGCACCCGCTTCGGCAAGCACCGCCCGCGGCGTCGCGGTAGTGGTAAGCCGCGTCAGCACGCGCGCCACCGCGACGGGATATCCAAGCGCGCTAAACAGGGCATAGACCTTGCCGCCACCGATGCTGCCGAAGAAATCCGTCAAATCCATTTTCAGCACCACCGCCTTGCCGACGTGTGCCTGTGCATTCGTGACGCACGAGCGCCGCTGTCTGAACCCATGCGCGGCCTCGTGCGGGGGAACGTAAGCAAGCAGACAGCGCAAAAGGTGCCGCTGCGCCGCTCGCAGATAGGGCTTCGGCACCTCCAGCAACCGCGCGCCGCCGCTGCGCTTAGCGAGCCAGCGGTAGCTGTAGTGCCGCGCAATGGTCCGCTCCGACAGCGGACGCTCCAGCGGGCCTGTGAGCCAGGCTAGCGCATCGAGATCGAGCCGCAGCCAGCGCGCGACGTCACGCGAAGTGGGTAACTCCGGCACGACGCAATCGCTCAACGCCGGTGGTAACGGCGCCATGCGCGGCGGCGTTAACGAATAGCTACGTAAGCGCGGCGGTTTCGCGCTAGTCCATGCCTTAGCGAAAGCAGCCGAGTCACACACCGCCGCAGCCATATCGTGGCGCACCGCGTCGCGCCAGTTCGGCGCGAAGCGCGCGAGCATCTCGTGAACGAGCGGCTTGATCCAGCGCGCACGGCTGCTGAGAGCGGATTGGCAACGCTCGATCGCCAAAGCGGCCTCAGGCACGCCGGCGAGTAACGCATCCGCGATACCGAGAGCAGTGCTTTGCCGTCTATTCATGGGCTGCCCAAGAAAGCAGCAGCACGCCTCAACGCTGCCGGTCGTCCATGAGCATGTCTGCGCAACGCGCA
>CAZAWU010000325.1:0-3542 GCA_964488915.1 uncultured Burkholderiales bacterium | reverse complement strand
GGTCCGGTCCCATTCGTTAGATCGAGGAAAACCTTCGTTGACCATTGGCCGACTTCGCCTGCTTGATTGGTCTGCAACCCTCGTTGATCCACAATCGCCAGCACGTGCCCAGGCGCATCGCCGACTTCCATCACATCCACCTTCGCGGCGTGATACACGACGCGCCCTCTATCCATAACGGACTGCTCGGCCCACGCCGCACTCGCCGCAGCCACGGACGCGACCACGCATCCACTTATTAGTCTCAGAAACGCCTGCAAAGCCATACACACCTCCTCGTTAGCTCGGATGAACAACCGGGACACATCAATCCACTCCGGATGGTGCCAAGACACTTGGTGGTCGACTTTGATCTATGGCAAGTCGGGACTCTTTTGTTGACTGCTGGCGCATACAAAGG
The DNA here is from genome assembly GCA_964488915.1 of uncultured Burkholderiales bacterium. Lineage (GTDB taxonomy): Bacteria > Pseudomonadota > Gammaproteobacteria > Burkholderiales > JALYOK01 > CADEHE01. The sequence continues at coordinate 3,142 of CAZAWU010000325.1, read as the reverse complement.
GCGGATGACGCTTAGCGACCCGACGCAATCAGCGTGGCTCGCTTATCTCATTAATCAGCACTCCAACCGTGCAGGCCCGTTGGCACGCCCGCGTTGCTACTCGTTTAGTATTCGATCGGTTTGGACGATTTGCGCGACTGAAAGGCGTTCGCAGTGCGACCGGATATGCCTTGAGTCTTGCAAGGCGTTAGCGGTCTGCAACTTTTACCGGCAGCCCGGCGCTCTTCCATTCAGGAAAACCGTCGGCGAGACGCTTCGCCTTGAAGCCTTTGCGGCGCAATTGCGCGACCGCTTCGAACGCCATCAAGCAATAAGGCCCGCGGCAATAGGCGACGATTTGTCTGCTCTTGGGAGCGCTGCGCGCCCAACGTTCTAGTTCGGCCAGCGGTACGTTGATGGCCCCGGGGACGTGACCCGCGGCGAACTCCTCGGCAGGGCGCACATCGATCACGGTGACCAGACCCTTGCGCGCGCGCTGCAGCAATTCCTGATGCGGCACGGGTTCAAGCGAGTCTCGCGCCGTGAGAAATTCGCTGATCAATCGCGACACTTCGGCGAGATTATTCTCGGCCACTTCGCCTAGCGCATGCAATAGCCGCACCACGCCGCCGCCAGAAACCTGGTAGTACACATACAAGCCGTCCTTGCGGCTTTGCACCAGGCCGGCGATGCGCAGCTGCTGCAAATGGCGCGAGGTGTTCGCTACCGACATGCCAGTGAGGCCCGCTAGGTTCTCGACGCTGCGTTCGCCCTGCGCCAGCAGTTCCAGCAACTGCAATCGGTTGCCGCTGCCGAGCGCCTTGGTGATGCGGCTAAATTGTTCAAACAAGCGGGGTTTGAAGTCCATTGACTTTGCTCGGCATTTGCGTACTATTCAATTAATGCATTGAATAGTAGATTAAGAAAGATGGACTTGCCGGCGTCTGAATGGTGGCTGCGGTTCGGCGCGTTCGCGGCGGTGTTCGCAGTCATGGCGCTGGCGGAACACGCCGCGCCAGCGCGCAAGGCAACGGCCGAGAAGCAGCGACGCTGGATCGCGAACCTCGGGTTGCTCGGGGTGAATACACTCGCGGTCCGTTTGCTCTTTCCGGGGGCGGCGGTCGGCATCGCACTGCTCGCCGAGCGCAACGGCTCCGGGCTGTTGCACATCGTGGCTATGCCCGAGGCGGTGGCGGTGGTCGTGTCGTTGCTCATCCTCGATTTGGGCGTCTATCTACAGCACGTGCTGTTTCACGGGGTTCCGGCGCTTTGGCGCTTGCACAGCGTGCATCATGCGGACTTGGAGTTCGATATTACAACTGCCAGCCGATTTCATCCGCTGGAGATGCTGTTGTCGATGCTCATCAAGGCGGCGATCATCTTCGCGATAGGGACACCCTGGTTGGCGGTGCTGATTTTCGAAGTGATTTTGAACGCGGCCGCCGTGTTCAATCACGCTAACGTGCGGCTGCCGCCAAGCGCGGAGCGTTGGTTGCGCCGCATCGTCGTCACCCCCGACATGCATCTGATTCATCACTCAGTGCTCGCGGAAGAACACAACAGCAACTTCGGTTTCAACCTCTCTTGCTGGGATCGCCTATTCGGCACTTATTGCCCCGAATGGCGCGGCGGTCCCTCCGCGCCGATTGTCATCGGCTTAGCGCAGCAGCGGCAATGCGCCAACTTCATGACGCTGCTCGCCATGCCGTTTCAACGCGATGCGCTCAGAGGTCGCACCATCGCGAGTCCGCGCGACATCAAATCTGATCGCGCAGCGGCTTCTCCAGATTCACTTCGATAATCTTTTCGCCGGCTGCAACGGCTTTGCCGATCGCTTGTTGGTCGCGAGCGGGCAGCACATCTTGCACCGCGTTCAAGAATTTCCATTTGGCGATCGGCGTCGTCACGCCCGATTTCGGCACGTACTTCGAGCGCTCGACCAATTGCATCTTATGCACGTAGCGGGGGCAATTCGCGAACGCTTCGCGTACCTTGATGCGCACGATCGTGACCGCCTCCGGATGCGACGCCATCAACGGATCGTTCTCGCTCATCGTTACCGTGCCGTTCACGCGCACGCGGTAGGGTTTGATGAAGTCGATGAACAACATGCCGATGTTGTTGTTGGTATTCATGTTGCCCATACTGAGGAACAAGCCATTGCCGTCGTAGATCGGAAACGCGATGGTGGTGTCGTCCACTACTTTGACGAAGCCGGGCATGCCGCCTTTGTACGAGACTTGGGGCTGACCTTTATCGTCGCACGTGGCCAGGAAAAACATATCGGCGTTGGCGATCATGTCCTGCGCTTCGGGTGTCAACATCGGCGGAGCGAACTCCGCGATGCGATCAGCCATCGCGCGGGTTTGGTATTTGTCTTGCAGCTTGCGAGCGGCAGCGTTGTATTCGATGGGCATGGGTCTCTCCTCCGAGCGATTTGAGTTGGTTAGAACTGCGGCTTGCGATTGTCGTTGACCTTGCTCGGTAGATCAAGCGTTGTAGATTCGGCGCAACCACGCTCCGATGTGCTCGATTTCGTCCGGGCTGACCGAATGCGGCATGCGGTAGTCGTGCCACTCCACATGGTAGCCAGCGCGAGTTAGCACGTCGCGGCTGGCGTGCGCGAGTTGGATCGGAATGATGTCGTCGTGCGTGCCGTGCGCCAGGAAGATGGGGATATCCCTGTTTGCGGCGCTTGCCTCTTGCGGCAGCGATTCGGCGAGCGATAGGTATGTCGACAACGCCATGATACCGGCCAAGCGTTCTTTGTAACGCAGACCGGTCTGCAGGGCGATCACGCCGCCTTGTGAAAAGCCCGCGAGCACAATCTTGCTTGCGCTCATGCCGCGCTCGATTTCGCGCGCAATCAGCGCTTCGACGGCGGCTTGCGATGCGCGGATGCCCGTTTCGTCGACGCGGCGCTCCAGCGCGCTGAGTTCCAGAATGTCATACCAGCCGCGCATGACGTAGCCGTTATTGATGGTGATGGGGCGCATCGGCGCGTGCGGAAAGACGAAGCGCAGCGGCAGTGTTTCCGGCAAGCCGAGTTCTTTGACCACGGGTACGAAATCATTGCCGTCGGCGCCGAGGCCGTGCATCCAGATGACGCAGCCGGCGGGATCGCGGCCGGTGGCGAGTTCTATCGCTGGGAGTAGAGGCATAC
>CAZAWU010000324.1:0-3551 GCA_964488915.1 uncultured Burkholderiales bacterium | reverse complement strand
GGCCTACTAGATCACCGCGACAAATTACCGTGGCGGCGAAGCTTACATGCGCACAAGCGCATTCGTCCGCTGCGAGGAGCGCGCGAGCGCCGATGAAATCTGGGTTCGTGACAGCGCCGCTCGAAAAGGCGAGCGAGGTGCGCAGATTCGATCGCGCATGGAATCTGCTTGAGCAACGCACTGATGGTTTGCCCGCGCGCTACTACCCCCATCGGCCGGCGCTTGTCTTTCCGTTGGGCAGCGTGGGAGCACGGGGTGCCAGCTTCCGCTGGGAACGAGCCGATCTGAGCGCGCCACAGCATCTGCGCACGGAAGGTAAAGTGGCCGGGTGGGAAGAAGTAACGGTGCCCGCAGGCAGCTTTCGTGCGCTGCGCGTCGAACTGCTCACGCCGGCTTTCGCGGTGTCACAAGCCGGACGATTCTTCCCAGACCTCCGGCAATTCGGCGGTATCGCCGAGACCTATTGGTACGCGCCGCAGGCCAGCAGCTTCGTCAAGCATATCGAGCGGCGCTACGTCGGCCCGGTGCTGATCGAGCGCCGGTCCTTGGAACTCGCTGCCTTCTCCGCGGCGCCGTCGCCGCCCAACTACTGAGATTTCCTGATGCCGCCTGTCGGGCAAGAACCCTCCTGCGTCCCTGGGAAGCGGGCGCGGGTCGCGCGCAAGCTCTCCTGTTGACGCTGTCGACAGTCTCAGCGCAAGAAGTCCGCCCACGCACGAAGCAACCGCCTGGTAGGAGACCGGTACACCGTCGCAATCAGCTGCGCGATTTGCTCGCTGAACTTCCTCGCTTCGCTGGATTGCTCGATGTGAATCGCCTGCGCCGCGAGGCGGTTGATCAGGTTCTCGACGCTATCGCCTTGGAACTTTGGATCGTCGTTCTCAGTGGCGATCTTGATCTCCAGAGGCAAATTTGCGCGCCCGAGGGCACGCCTGATTGCGCGTTTGAGCGCGAGCGATGCGCCGCCGCCTATGTAGAGATCGGCCTCGCCCGGGCGCTTGCCGAAGCCGTGGAACGCCACGCCGTAGCAGAACCTGCGAGTAGCAACGGCACTTAGCAGCGGAAAGCTCGCCAGATGCAAATCGGTGGAGGTGATGTGCCAGCGGTTAAACGCCCCCTCCAGTTCGTCGCCGAATCCCTTGCAGATCCAGCTGCTCGCTGGATAGCCGTTAGCAGCGAGTTCCGATGCGAGCTGCTGCGCCTGCGCGTCGGTATGTTCTTCGATGTCACCGCCATGCGGTGCGATGGCTATGAGGTAAGGCAGCCTTTCGTCTTCTTTCGCGCCTTCAAAGAATCGAGCGCCGCTGGCGCTTGGCGCGACATCGACGACGTTAGCCTGCACCACGGCTGCCATCTCGTTAGGCGTGCCCAATCTCTCGCGCCCCGTTAGTCCGGTGCGCACCACATCGTCGGGATCTCCCCCTGGATTGGCCCGCGCCACCGTGTAGACGGCAAAGAAGCGCGGATCGTCGCTGCGCGTAATACGCACTTGCTGACCAAGCGCACGGCCGATCGACTGCAACATACCCGTATCGGCCGAGCAGCGTTCGGCGGCGTTCTTCAGCGAATCTTGTTCGGGCAAGTCAAGTTGTCGGATGCGCGCGTCGTATGCACTCGGCATGGCGTGTCCCTCCCTTCTCACCTCGCTACTGGCTCTGTACCGACCCACGGCACAAACGCGAGCTGTGCGAGCGTTCTTGCATCGAAGCTCACGAACGACTGGGCGGTGGCGACGAAGATATGATTGCACGACGCCGCGGCCGAAGCGATCGACTCCCCGGCAAGCCGTATCTGATCGGCAGCGCCTCGCGGCACGGTCATGCGGCCTTCGCGACCCACCAGCACGAGACCCCGGTCGGCGAGCCGTGTCGGCGCGGCCGTTGAGGTAAAGGGACTGCTGGCAGCACGAATGTATCCGTCAGCGCGGCGCCAACGATCGGAAAGGCGATCAAGCGGGCAGCGGGTGGCATAGAGACCGCACTCTCGCCGAGACGAAACCCTATGGATCTTTGACAGTCGCTTGGGCGCAGTAGAGGCCCAGCCACCCGCACTATCAATCCATGCCGCCAATCGATCCAAATCCGAAACCGGCCATCGTGCCTACCTCGTCACCCTCGGGACTCAGTCGACCCGGCGTGTACGTTTGCGCTGGCGTATGTCCATCGTCGATCATCCCGCCGGCGACAACGGCGCCTTCTTCTCGGGAGAGTTCATCGAGCTCGTCGTTGGTTGCGGTTCGCAAAATCTGTTTCATCGGTGTCCCTTTCTGTAGCGTTGAGGCCAAAATGGTTGCGGATGCCGCCGCATAGGCGCCAAATCTTTGCCGTGCCACGCCGCGGCCATTGGAGCGTAGGCAACGCTCGACAAACACACACCCCCTTTGCTGGGGGCAAATGCCTTGGCAAAAATGCCCAGAGGCAAGTCAAGACTCTCGTTGGCAAGCGTGCCTCTTGCACCGTCAACGCGATCCGGTGGCGTCTCGCATGAGCTTGCGCAACAATTCATGTTGGCTGCGCACGTCGAACTTGTCGTAAATCTTGCGCACGTGATCGATCACCGTACTGGGACGCACGCCGATACGCTTGGCAATGGCCGCGTAGTGGACGCCCTCGGCGAGTAGCAAGCAGACTTGCTGCTGCTTAGGCGAGAGCGGCAGCCGGCGCATCGTTTGCAGCAGCTTAACTTGCAACGGCACGTACCGCTCGATGAGGACCACGGTCGAGCGGTCGCCGTTCTCAGCGCTCGCCGGGTAGGCCCGCAGCGTGAATTTGCCCCAGGCATTTTGCATTTCGAGCACCGGCGGCGGTGCGGCGGCGCCCGCCTGCAGTGCAGCAACGCTGCGTTGCAACTGTTGCAACGCAAGCGGCATGGTGGCGTGGCGGCGCCAGTCCACGCAGCCGGGGGCCACGCGCGCGTGTTCCGCGAGCAGCAACAGCCGCCGCGCGCCGCTCGACTCGTACTGCAGCTTGCCGTGCCGATCAAGCACCACGGTCGCGGATTCCCCATCGGCCACCAGTTCGGCTGGAGGACGCGCCGGCGCGTTGACCGCATGCGCTAGATAGGGCACCAATTGCCCGAGCAAATCCTCGTCAGCCTGCGTAAACCGGCGATCGCCCACGATTCGCGTCAGCGCGATGCCGTTCGCGCGCCCGTGTGCGTCGCGCACACGTGCCCACAGCAGTTGCTGCCGGCGCTGCGGACGCCAGATCAGGTTGTACATATCCGAGCCGTAGAACGACTTGGGGAACACCTGCTCGCTATTGCCGACTACGCGGCCGGCCGGGAGATACTGGCGTATGTCGACGGCCGAGAAGGCGCGAGCCCGGTTGTTGACGAACTCGCTGAAGTACAGCTCGACGACGTTGCGCGGCGGAAGTTGCTCCATGTAGATGTCGCGAATGTCGCCATTCTCCTGCGCCCAATAAAACGAGTTCGTGTACGAACCTATCAGTTCATGCAGCGCGCTTAGAATGCTCGGCATGAGCGTGCGCAAGTCCACGCCCAAGCAGCAAAGCTGGCGAAAGTGAGCGATGCTCGCTGAGTTTTTCACG
>CAZAWU010000323.1:0-3553 GCA_964488915.1 uncultured Burkholderiales bacterium | reverse complement strand
TGATCACGGCGTCGCCGATCGACTGGAGCGTGACCTGCGCTAGTTCCTTTTCTTGAAACACCGCCTCCTCAGCCGCTTTTTGCGCGGTGATGTCGCGGCAGACACAGATCAAGCCACCATCGTCCAACAAAGTCAGCGACAGTCCTTCGTCGAAGGTGGTGCCGTTGCGGCGCAGCGCCGTGGCTTCGCCGCTCCAATTGCGGTCGCGCGCGAGCAGCGGAAAGACTTCCCGTTCGATGCGCTCTATCTCGCCCGGCGAATACAGCTGCTTCCAGGTTCGGCCGATCAGCTCTTTCGGATCGTGGTAGCCGAACACTTTGGCGTGGGCGCTGTTCATGTAAACGTAGGTGCCACGCCGATCCAGGATTGCCATACCATCGACGGCCCCCTCCATCGCTGCGTGCTTGGTGCGCAGCCGTGCTTCATATTGGCGCCGCTCGGAGATGTCCGTCACCACGGCCATGAATACCGGATGCCCGGCATCGCGCCAGAGCTGCACCCGGGCGTGTATGGGATAGGTCGAGCCGTCCTTGCGCACGCATTCCGACTCGAAATCGAAATAAGTTTGCGCGCCGTTGAGTAGAAACTTGATCGCATCCTGAAAGCGCTGCGCGTTGACCTCCAACTGCAAATGGGCGGGTGTCATTTCGCGCAGTTCGGCGAGCGAATAACCAGTGTTGCTGCGCGCGCCGGCGCTGACGTACTCGAAGCGCAAACTGGCGGCATCGAACACGTAGATTTCGTTCTGCGAACGGTCCAGCATCTCGCCCAAGCGCGCCGCGCGCCGTTCGGTCTTGCGCGTTTCCAGCAAGTGCATTACCACAGTCGCAAGCTGCCGCAGCGCTGCGCGTTGAGTTTCGGTTAGGTCACGCGGTGAACGGTCGGCCACACTGAGCGTGCCGATCGCGTAGCCTTGCTCCGTAAAGAGCGGCACGCTGGCGTAGAAGCGCAGCTTCGGTTCGCCCGTGACGAAGGGGTTGTCGCGGAAGCGAGCATCGAGGTGCGCGTCCGGGACTTCTAGCATACCGCCGTAGCGAATGACGTGATCGCAAAACGCGATCTCACGCGGTGTCTCGCGCAAACTGCCGATGCCGCGCGTCGCCTTGAACCATTGTCGGTCGTCGACGACAAAGCCCAGGATGGCGATAGGTGTGCCGCACAACGCGGCGGCGGTTTCGACGACGGCATCAAACACTTGCTCGGCCGGCGTATCGAGAATCGCGTAGGACTCCAATGCGGCTAGCCGGTCCAGCTCGCGGGTTTGGACGGGAGCGTTATCTTTCATGGCGCATCCTTTGCTGCTTCACGGCTGGGGCAGGACTCGGGTGCGCCCGGCGCCTGGCTGGCGCGCGCATCCCGGCCGGTCGCCGCGTGTGGTTGCTGCGATCAATCTGTGCGGCTAGCCGTAAGCTAGGCCGCTTTCAAGATCAGCGTGGGCGTGGGCTCGTCGTCGTGGAAATGCGCCGCGAGGTCGAGCGTCGGATCGAACAATAAATCGAGTAGTTGCGGCGCTTCGGATTGCGTTTGCGCCGGCTCGTTGGCCGCACGCTCGGTTTCAACCGCATCATGAACAATGGACAGCAACATCGGTAGAACTCCCCTTCCACAAAATTGGCGTAGCGCAAGACCCCGTGCCTTGGTGGTTTGTCTACGTTGCCAAAATTCTACCGACACGAAGCTTGCGCCAACCTGTCCAGGGGGTGGAATTCACAGACGTTTGCAGAATTCATACAATCGTTTCATTCACGGGGTTGCGGCGTATGTTAAGCGCTCAAGCGCTTGCGCAGCACGACGCCAGCAATCACGCTGAACACGACTAACGCGACGGTGCCGGTGGTGATGAAGTAAAACAACATGCCGGAGTAGCTCGGGTAGTTGAGCGCCATGCTGAGCGCCCCGGCCGCGAAGGATGCGAGCACGATGGCGCCCCACGCCGTTGCACGTGCGCGATCCAGCGCGAACGCGACTCCCGGCGCGGCGCGGCGGGCCCAACTCACGGCGCTGAGGGCGATGACCAGCAAGCCGATCAGGGTGCTGAGGTGCTGCGCGATCTTGAAACCGTGCACATCGTAGAAGCCGAGACTGAGGTAATTGGTATTCAGCACACCCCAGTTGCGCACAAACCAGCCCCAGGGATGGGTGAAGCTGTCCCACAAGATGTGGCTCCAAATGCCGAGCAACAACGAGGCGGCAAAGGTGAGCGCGCCGCGCGCATCGAACCGCGCAGCGGCGCGATCGCAGGCGGCCAGGCACGGCGTGCGCAACGGCTGTGGCAGCAACACCGCGATCGGCTTGCGCACCGCGTAGAACAGGGCGAGCAGCAACAGCGCGCTGGGCAGGCTCAGCCACAGGCCGGATAAGGGCTCGTGTGCAGTCAACGCGCGTTGCTTAGCGCCTAGGTAGTAGAGCGCATCCGGTGCCATGCTGCCGGCCACCAGTGCCGGGAAATTCAGCCAGCGCGGCGCAAGGCGCCGCAGCGGCAACACGAGAGCGGGGTGGGCGAGGGTGAGGGGCATAGTGCCAAGATAGCGCACAGATTAACCCCGCGACGCGCTATCGCGCCACGCAGCCGCGATCGCATGGCCTACTGCCGCGCTAAACTCGGCTGAGTAGCTGCGTTTACCATCTCGCGCACTCGGCGTGCGACCCGATGCGCTATCGCTCGGCAGTGTGCCGTCACGCCGCCCTCGATATAGCGCCGTACCCCGTCCGCTGTGCAAAAATCGCACTGCGTGATCGAGCGGCACTGGGTGCTGCCGAACTCGGCGGCGAACGATTGCGCCAGGTGCTGGCCGAGGTTCATAGTCTTGTTGAAGGCGTTAAGCTTGTCGGCGAACGCATTGCCGCCGAGCGCCATGGTGCCGAGCATGCGCAGCACGCGTAAGCGGTTGCGCTCAACCTCGCCAAGCCGCAAGCCCAGCGCCATGACACCCGCGGTCAGTGCGCTGCAGGTCGCGCCAGTACACAACGTGCCGCCGACGAACGCTGCGGTACCGTCGAGCAGCTGCCGCGTCACGGGAATGACATCGTCGAGGCGTTGAAAGACCGCGTGCGCGCAGTGAAAACCTTGCTCGCGCCAGTGAGCACAAAGCCTCACGTATGCTGCCCTGTGCGCGCTGGAAAGCGCGTTGCTGACGCCTTCATTGGCGAGCGCCTGTGCACAGAGCACGCTTGCCTGGCGGACCACACCGACACAGCGCAGCGGCACGCGAGCCGTGCCTCGAATATCACGACAGTTGGCGGCGCCCGCGCAGGCCGTGAAGCGTTGCAGGAAATCGTGCCCCTTCTCGATCACCGTGGGCAAGCCGTCCCGTAGTGGGTCTTGGGCGTGCCGTAGCCCCAGCAGCACCAGCGGCGCTGTCATGCCGCCGCATTCCCCGCCAGTGTTGCCGATCCCGCCAGGCAGTCCCGCCACGAGCCTTACCAACCACGCGGTTTCTGCTGTCGATCTAGATTCGTCGAGCAGCGTTTGCATGATCGTCGGTGCGCAATGACCCATCTGCAACAGGTTCGCTACGCTGCGATTGCGCAGCCGCCGCGCGCTGGTTTGCAT
>CAZAWU010000322.1:0-3570 GCA_964488915.1 uncultured Burkholderiales bacterium | reverse complement strand
ACATGATCGAGAACGCCTATTTCCTCGATCGCTTCAAGCACGCGTGGGTGCTGCAGTTGAGCCGCAGCGCGGAGTTCCTGCAAGTGCAAACCGAGTACCTGATCGCGTTCGACGAGCACGGCAAGGTGCTTGCTGCGAACCGCCGTGCACAAGTCGAACTGTTGTCGATCCGATCCCCGCGTCCACTTACACTGGAAGATCTGTTCGCACTGCCCAACGAGGCGTTACTGAGACTGGGAACGACGGCGCAGTCGGTGATCGTCCACGCGAACGAATCGCGTGCCGTCTACTTTGGGCGAGTGCGCGCCCCCCTACGGCACGCTGCGCCTGCGGCTGCTTTCTCGTCGGTCGGGCGTGCCCGGCCTGCACCGGCCTGCGCGCCTACGCCATCGGATCGCGTGCCGCCAGCCCCTGGTACTATGGGCACTAGGCAAGCGGATATAGCGTCGAATAAGACTCAATCACTTGAACCGGGTGCAGTATCGGAGCGTGACCGTATTCTACGAGCGCTGCGTAGCGCGCGCTGGCAGTTCGCTGCCGCCGCGCGAGCGCTTGGCATTTCGCGTGCCACGCTATACCGCAAGACACGGACCTATCGGATCGTCTCGCCAAACAAGCTCGACGCGGGTGACACAGGCAGCGCGTAGCTAAGACCGCACACGCCGGCTCGGTTCGCCGCAACGTAGCATCGCGTTACTCAAGCAGCCGTTGCAACCTATTGCACATCTCCGGAAGTTGGTATTAGATAAGTGCCGAAGATCATGGTGGTGTGCGACAGCTGTCTCAAATCTGGTGCTCCACCCCTCGGCGCGACCGCTACGGCCGAGAGCTTCGAGATAACCACAGTAAGCCGAAATCAATGAGGAGGAGGAGCAATGAAGCGTTTTGTGGGTTTGCTTTGCGTTGCGTGCGCGTGGGCAGCGGGCTCGGCGCTGGCCGCGGATACACGCGCGGGCTCGTGTGATGACGCTAAGAAGCAAGTCGACTACTTCTGCAAGGAAAATCCGAGTGACACCATGGTGTCCATCGGTACCGCATGCAACAACGCCAAGAAGAACATGGCAGCGGCATGCGAAGGCAAAGTAGAGGCCGACAAGAAGTACGAATTCAACGACAAGAAATAGCAACTGGATTTGTGCCGTGATGCGCACGCATCCCAAAAGGCGGCGGCGCACGCGGCGAAAGCTTCATGAGCAGTTACGGCATTGCAAGTGAGGCAGTTACAAAGTCGCTGTACATTTCGATTCTTCAATCAAGTACAGGAGGAGTGAGTCATGAGTAATATTCAACGCCACATCGGCGTGCACATGAGCGACGAGGAATTCAAACTCGTCGAAGGCGCGGAAACGCTGGAGTTCCGCTCGCCGATCCCGACGCAAGTCGTGTCGAACGGCGAATACAACCCGCTGCCGCAAACCGAAAAGCAAAAACAAGTCGAAGAACTCATCAAAGAGATGGGCGACGCGCAAGCCAAGCGCTACGGCATCGACCGCCGCACGTTCCTGGCGAGCGCGGCCGGCATGGCAACCGCCTTCTTGGCGATGAACAAGGTGCATGGCCCCTTGTTCGACGTCAGCGAAGCGGAAGCCGCCAATATGGACGCCGCGGGCGACCGTAAGTCGACGTTCAAAGGCCAGTTCATTTTCGACGATCAAACCCACTTCATTCGCGACGACTTCAAGCAAGAAGGTTTGCTGGGTCTGACCAAGTGGGCGATCGGCGCGAAAGTGAACCCGAACATCGATTCGGCACCGCTCAATCTGTCGCGCTACAAGATGGACAACTACCTCAAGGAAATTTTCCTTGATTCGGAAACGACGGTCAGCTTGCTCTCGGGCGCGCCGTTCGACGATCCGAGCTGGTGGCTGTTGTCCAACGACGCCATCCAAAACGCCTGCCGCTCCGTCAACAAGATGTCCGGCACAGTGCGCATGCTCGGCCACTCGGTCATCACGCCGAAGTATCCGAACTGGATGGACGAAGTTGATCGCGCCATCGAAGTGCTGAAACCGGTGAGCTGGAAGTCCTACACCATCGGCGATCCGTTCGGACCCTCCAAGTACGCATGGAACCTCGACGACGAAAAGTTGATGTATCCGTTCTACGAGAAAGCGCTCAAAGCGGGCATCAACACCATCTGTATCCACAAAGGCCTGATGCCGCGCGACTACGAGAAAGCCTTCGCCGGCACATGGGAGCACGCCACCTGCCGCGACTTGGAAAAAGCCGCCGCCGATTGGCCGAAGATGAACTTCGTCATCTACCACTCGGCGCTGCGTCCGTGGTTGGCCGATACGCCCGAGCAAGAATTGGCAGAATTCGAGAAGACCGGCTACATCCCCTGGTCAACCGATCTGGCCAAGATCGGCGCCAAGCACAAGAACGTGTACGCCGAACTGGGCTCCACCTTTGCCAGCACGGCCGTCACTAACCCGCGCTTCTGCGCTGCATTCCTGGGCCAGATGGTCAACCTGATGGGCGCAGATAACGTCGTGTGGGGTTCGGACTCGGTGTGGTACGGCTCGCCGCAGTGGCAGATCGAAGCCATGCGCCGCCTCGAAATCCCCGAGGACATGATGAAGAAACAAGGCTGGAAGACGCAGCTCGGCGCCGGCAACAGCGACGTCAAGAACAAGATCTTCGGTCTCAACTCTGCGCGCATCTACAACCTGAGCCCGCAGAAACTCGCCGAAGGCACCAAGCCGTGGGACAACGACATGCTCGCCAAGATCAAGGCCGAATACTTGGCCAACGGCGGCGACACCGCGCGCAGCAACCTGGCCTACGGCTACGTCGCTAAGAAAGACGCTGCTTAAGGCAAGCGTGTCCTATCGGCGCGAACAGCGCTCCAACAAAAAGCCGGGTCACGAGCCCGGCTTTTTTGTGTCCCCATCGGTCCAGCACACACCGGCTCGCGCCGCGCATGCGGTGCGTGTGCCTCAGCGCAGAGCAAAGCGTTGCATGCAACCTTCCAGGAACTCGCTCTCGTGTTCGGCCGGCGCCTGGGGAACGTAGAACACTTGCGACGCTGCGTCCAACAACATGGTCTCGTCGGCCGCGTCGGCGACGATCCAGCGCAACGCCGGCGGGAAAGCGCGCACCAACTCGAAATCGCTGCGCATGCGCCCCAAGAACTCATCCGCGCTCATGCCATAGTCGCGCGATAGCGCAGCGTTCTTCAGAAAATCGGCCACTTCGCGGCACTCCTGCGCCGACCAGTCGTGCGCTTGAGCGGGTAAGGCGGCGATTGACGTGCAGAGGAAAGAAGCGATCACCATCACCAGTTGGCGCATGCGCGGCTCCTACGCTTATCGAACCAATTCGCATGAGAGCTTGCCCGCGAGAATAGGTCAAGCTGCGCTGCACAAACAGCCGGCCACGGCGACACGCACAGGTGAGGCCAAAAACAAAAACGCCGACGCTGTCCGCGTCGGCGTTTTACTGAATTGAGTTACCGTGAGCGCGTCTGAGCGAGCAGAATTACTGCTTTCTGCGCGAGAGCCCTAGGCCCGCTAGACCTGCACCCAACAGTGCCAAGGAGACAGGCTCCGGCACTTCGTTCGGCGGCAC
>CAZAWU010000321.1:0-3572 GCA_964488915.1 uncultured Burkholderiales bacterium | reverse complement strand
AAGTACCGCGCGCTGGCGTTCGCCGATATGGAGATCCCGCTGGGCCACGACGAGGTGATGCTCGCGCCCAAGCTCGAAGCGCGCATGCTGCAGGAGGCGGCGGTCAAGCCAGACGAGCGCGTGCTCGAAGTCGGTACCGGCAGCGGCTATATGACCGCCTTGTTGGCAGGGCGCGCGGCGCGGGTGACCAGCGTGGAAATCGTGCCGGAGCTGGCAGCGTTCGGACGCAGCAATCTGGCGGCGCACGGCATCGCTAATATCGATCTGCACGTGGGCGATGCCGCGCGCGGTTGGCCCGCCGGGGGCGCTTTCGATGCCATCGTGCTGACCGGCTCCGTGCCCGAGGCGCCACAGGGGTTGCTCGCGCAGTTGCGGCCGGGCGGGCGCCTCATCGCCGTGGTCGGCAGCGCGCCGATCATGCGCGCGATGCTCTACACCGCCACCAACCAAGGCACGCGCGGCCGAGCCATCTTCGATACGGTTATCCCGCCACTGCGCAACGCGGCTGCGAAGCCTAGGTTCGTGTTCTAGTGTAGTGCTTCGCTCTTAACGGCACAAAAGATGGCGAGAAATCAAGCCAGACTGCGTTGCAAATTCTCGCGAGGTGTTCAACCTCGCTGCGACACTGGGGAAACAGGGGCCCCATCCCCTGGTGGCCTTGTTTGGCTTGATTTTCGCCACTTTTGCTGCATTAGACGACTGCGCGAGATGCAAGCATAAGTGCCATTAAGAACGAAGCACTACACTAGCCACTGCCGTTGTGCCGTGTTGCGAATTCCAGACACTACGCACGCTGCCGCGCCGTGGGCGCGCGCTCGGGGCGCGCGCCTGGGGGTTTGCTCGTGGTAACCTTATAAGACAACATATTTGGGCCAATACCTGTAGGAGCTTATCGGCCCGACCCAGCACACAGGATCAGAGAAATGTCGAAACGCATCGCCCCACTCCCCAAAACCGGTTCGCGTGGTGTTTTCCGCCACCGTTTGCTGGCCGTCAGCGTTGCCGCGGCCACGTTCTGGGCAAGCCCGGGCTGGGGCGACGATCTGCTGCGCGTCTATGAGGACGCGCTGAAGTACGATGCCGCGTTCGCTTCGGCCAAGGCGTCGTACGAGGCGGCGAAGGAGCGCGTGCCGCAGGCACAGGCCGGTTTGAAAACGACACTCGATGCAAGCGCGAACGCCGGCGGGATCATCGTCGATCGCAAGGGCCTGCCGCGGGCCGATGGCGGCCAAGCGAGCTATACGCTGCAACTGGCACATCCGCTGTGGCGTGCGCAGAACAAGATTCAAGTGCAGCAGGCGGAGACGGCGCTCAAGCAGTTCGAAGCGCAGCTCTCGCAAGCGCAGCAAGATTTGGCGATCCGCGTGGCGCAGGCCTATTTCGATGTGCTGCTCGCGCAAGACAGCGTGGCGCTGTCGTCGGCGAAGAAGACAGCGATCTCCGAGCAGCTTGCGCAAGCCAAGCGCAATTTCGAGGTGGGCACCGCCACCATTACCGACACGCACGAAGCGCAAGCGCGCTACGACTTGGCGGTATCGGAAGAAATCGCCAACCAGAACGATCTGGAGATCAAGCTGCGCGCGTTGGAACAAGTCGCTGGCCGGCGCCCGCCCGCCCTCGCCCTGTTGCGCGAAAACGTCACGCTGCCGCTGCCCAACCCCAACAACATGCAAGCCTGGGTCAACGGCGCGGTGGCGCGCAACCCGCAAGTTTTGGCGGCGCAATCGGTGTACGAAGTGGCGCAACAAGAAATCGACCGCAACCGTGCCGCGTACAAACCAACTATCGACGCAGTTTCGAGCGTGAACCATCAAGGTTTCACCAGCGATGAGCTCGGCACGCGCAGCATCACCGGCCAGCTAGGCGTGCAATTGAACGTGCCGATCCTCGAGGGCGGGCTGCGCAAGTCGCGCGTGCGTGAAGCGGTCGCCTTGGCCGAGCAATCGCGCCAAGACTTGGAGAACGCCCGCCGCAGCGCGGCGCTGAGCGCGCGCCAGCAGTTCTTGGCGGTCAACAGCTTTGCCTCGCAGACCAAGGCGCTCGAGCAGGCGCTGGTGTCCACGCGCAGCGCGCTGGATTCGACCAAGCTCGGCCAAGAAGTCGGCGTGCGCACTTCCATCGACGTGTTGAATGCACAGCAGCAATTGTTCCAGGCGCGGCGCGACCTTTTTGCGGCGCGCTACAACACCATCCTCAGCCATCTGCGTTTGCGCCAGGCATCAGGCTACGTCGGCGTCGAGGACTTGACTTCGATCAACCGCACGCTGCAAGAAGCGCCGGCGGGGGCGAGCAACGCAATCAAGAACGGCGGCGGCGCGGCGGCCGCTCCGTCTACCCTCGCGCCCGCGGCTGCGCCTGCTGCCGCCACGGCGCCGAGCCAAGCCGCACCTGCTCCTAAAGCCGCGGCTGCGCCCAAGAAGAAGAAGCGCAAGACGCGTTAGCGGCGCGACGGCTGCCGCTTCTGCACGCGGCGCTACGGTAGAATTGGCGTTGCCGCCGCCGCTGCGACCGGCAAAGACAACCATGCAAAGCGCGAAGCTGATTCACGTAAGCGAGCAGGAGTACTTCGAGCGCGAGCTTAACAGCGAGACGCGGCACGAGTACGTCGCTGGCCAAGTTTTTGCCATGGTGGGGGCGAGCCGTGCCCATAATCGCATTGCGCTTAATCTCTCCGCGCGTTTGTTGACTCACTTGGCGGGCGGTCCTTGCGCGGTTTTCATGTCGGACGTGAAGCTTGGCGTTCAGGCCAAGAATGCGTACTACTACCCCGACATCGTGGTCACCTGCGATGCACGCGACCGGGGAGTCGATCAAGAAGGATATGCCGTGGTGGCGCCGCGCCTGATCATCGAGGTGCTCTCGCGCTCGACCGAGGCGATCGACCGGCGTGAGAAGCTGCTCGCTTATCAAACGCTGGATAGCCTTGAGGAGTACGCGCTTGTGAGCCAGGCCGCGCAGCGCGTGGAGCTCTATCGGCGCGCGGGCAGCGGCTGGGAAGCAATTACCTTTGCGCCGGGCGACGCGGTACACCTGGCCAGCGTCGATTTGACCGTGAGCTTCGGGCAAGTCTACGAAGGCAGTGAGGTACCCGAGACGCCTGCGTGAGCCGCGCGTGCGGTGCGCGGCAGCAACTTTTCGATTTCGCTCAAGATGCGCGCGGTCGCCCCTTGGTGCGTGCGCACGAATGCGCGCCCGGCTTCGCCCATGCGGTGGCGCAACGCCTGACCTCCAAGTAGGCGAGCGGCTTCGCGCGCCAAAGCCTCCGCGCTAGCGACGCGGACGGCGGCACCTGCTTCGATCGCCAGACGCGTAGCTTCTTCGAAGTTGAAGGTGTGTGGACCGACGAGTACCGGTTTGCCCATGACGCAGGCTTCCAGCAAATTTTGCCCACCCAGCGGCAGCAGACTGCCGCCGATGAAGGCGGCATCACATGCGGCGTAGTAGGCGAACATTTCGCCCATCGAGTCGCCGAGCAGCACGCGGCAGCCTGCGCTGACCGGTTGACTCGCGCTGCGGCGCTGAAACGCGATGCCGCGCTTTGACAGCATGGCGGCGACTTCGTCGAAGCGCTG
>CAZAWU010000320.1:0-3588 GCA_964488915.1 uncultured Burkholderiales bacterium | reverse complement strand
GTTTCATCGAGGCTCGCGAGTTGGTATTCCTTGCGTATGTCGGCGATGTTCATAGCGTTACGGTAAAGCAACTTCGCTCACTGTGCAAATTCAATCCATAGAGTAAAAAAAGTGTCATTTTCCCTCTGAAACGATTGACAACTCATAGTGAAATTCGGCATCTTCCGCCTGTTCGCTTCATAGAGCGAAATATTTGATCGTTGCACAAAACGCATCAAGTTTTACTCGAAAGATTCAGTTAACTTACAGGAAGGAGAGTCCGACATGGCGAAAGCGAAAAAACCGGCAGCAAAGAAACCCGCAGCAAAGAAACCCGCCGCTAAAAAACCTGCCGCGAAAAAGGCACCGGCCAAGAAGCCGGCAGCCAAGAAAGCCGCTCCCAAGAAAGCCCCCGCCAAAAAATCCGGCGCGAAGCGCAAGCCCAATGCGGCGTTCATGAAGCCGCAGCAACCGGATTCCGTTCTTGCCGCCGTTATCGGCGAAAAGGCGATTCCCCGCACCGAGATTACCAAGAAAGTGTGGGACTACATCAAGAAAAACGGTCTGCAAGACAGCAAGAATCGCCGCATGATCAACTCCGACGACAAGTTGGGCGCGGTATTCGGCGGTAAGAAGCAAGTCTCGATGTTCGAGATGACCAAGCTGGTCAACAATCACCTCAAATAATCCCGCTCAGCCAAGGTTTGGCGGGACGGCGAAAGCTATCCCGCCAAGCACAATTCCGCTTACTATCAACAGTAACACGCCAGAAATCGCTTCAAACCTGATTTCGTAAGTCATACCAAAGCAAGTATTGCTGTGACGGGTATCTAGGAGGGCCAGCGCCACCGTCTGCGGGTGCCCCGGCCTCGCCTGGTTTCGCCGCCCCCCCGTGCCTCTTTCACAATCCCAGTAAAGCGTGCGCGTTCTTATAGGCGATCTTTTCCGCCACGTCGCGCGGCAGCAAGCCGAGCCAAGCTCGCGCCTGCTGGGCCAGCTTCGGCACCTCCGGCCAGCGCGGCGGAGTCCAGGTGTCGCTGCCCCACAGAAAGCGGTCGGGATAGGCCAGAAACAGCTTGTGCCAGACCGGGTGTAGTTCGCCGCCGCTGACCACATCGTTGCGGTAAGAAAGCTCCACCCACAGCTTCGGGTACTTGGCGACGAAGGCCGCTACAGTTTCGGGATCGGTCGACATGCCGGCGTGCGCCCAGATAACGCGCACCTTGGCGTTGAACTCGAATAGCTTGGCGATTGCGGCGGCGTCCGAGTGGGCGTGCAGGTGAACATCATTCTCCACCGCGAGATCGGCGATGCGGCGCATGACGGGCGTATCGACCTCGCTGCCATCCACGTGAAACTCGCCGATGCCCTTGTAGATGCCGCGCTTGAGCTCTTGCTCGAGGAATGGAATAGTGCCGGGGTCCTTAAACCAGGTCTGCCGCTCTTGATACCAAGTTTCAAGACTGGTGGTCTTGCGGTAGACGCGCAGTTCGGGGATGAATCGCTCCGGTGCGTGTTTATGCAGCCGCAGCGTGCCTTCGATGGGAGTCGAGGAAAGCAAGGCCATGCTGATCTTCGCCTCGTCCAGCAGTTGCATCACCTTCTCGGGCGGGAACTGCGCCCAAGCGTTGCCGCTGTAGTGCAGGTGGGCGTCGAACAGCGGTAGCACTTCCTCGCCGGCCGACGACTGCGCCGCACAACCCAGAAAGATCCAAACGAACAGCCTTGCCAACATGCCGGCTCCTTTCCTCATGCCGTGGATCACCCGATAATGGTCGCATGAATCCCGGCATCGCATACCTGACACAATCCGCTTGGGCGTACCCGATCCTTGAGATTGTGCACCTTCTCGGTATCGCTTTGCTGCTCGGCAATCTCGTGTGCTTCGAGGCGCGCGTGCTCGGCGCAGGCAAAGCGCTCGATCTCGCCGCACTAGCGCGCCTGGCGCTGCCGTTGTCACTGCTGGGCTTTGCGCTTGCGGTGGCGAGCGGCTTGACCATGTTCGCCACGCAGGCCCTGGAACTCCTCGCCAGCCCCGCTTTCAAATGGAAGATGCTGTTTCTGATGATCGCGGGCGGCAACGCAGCATGGTTTCACGCGCGCGGGTCACTGAAACTCAACGACCGGCTGGCGCGCTTGCAAGTACTGGCCTCGTTCTTCATCTGGATCGCCGTGCTCAGTTGCGGCCGGCTGATCGCTTACGTGTGAATTCCTACCCGTCCTGCTAAATGGAGGCCTGCGTGAACCGACGCCACTTCTTGATCACCAGCGGCTTGTCCGCTTTTGCGCTGCGCGCGCAAGCGCATCACGGTTGGAGTTCTTTCGACCAGACGCAACCGCTGTATGTGCGCGGCGTGGTGCAGGAGGTCAAATGGGCCAACCCGCATGTGGAAATAACCATCGAGCTGCCCACGAATCTGGCATTGCCCGGCGATCTCGCCTCGCGCAGCGTGCCGGCGCAGCAGGGCCCCGTCGATGCTCCCGGGGTGCTCGCCAAGGCCAAGCTGCCCTCGCGCAAAGACCGCAAATGGGAGATCGAACTCGCCCCGCTGACGCGCATGGAAGCCTGGCAAGTGGACCCGATCAAGAAAGGCGAAACCATCGAGGTGGTCGGTTTCACCTTCCCAAACCAAGAGGGCGAGGCGATCTTGCGCGCGGAATTCTTGTTCCGCGGCGGCAAGGCATACGGGTTGAGGTCGTCGCCGGCTTAGGTTTTTGCCAACACTTGCCGTCCGAGGTGGCGGAACATATTGCCCCGCGCCTCGTCGTCATTCTCGGTCTTGAACGTGTGCAGGCTGCGTAGACGCTCCACGCCCGCCGCCGCCGGCCGCGCGCTGATTTCGTCGAGCAAACGCTTCACGTTCGGAAACTGCGCCCACGCTTCCGGCCCGCCCATTACCGTCGGAACCAAGCGCGCCCAACCCCATACGGCCATGTCGACGATGGTATAGGCCGCACCGAGCATGTAGGGCTGCTTGGCGAGGCGCTCATCGAGGATCTTCCAGTGCCGGCCGGCTTCGAAGTCATAGCGGTTGAGCGCGTACGCGTCGGGCTGCGCCACGTAGTGGCGAAAGTGCACCGCTTGGCCCGAGTACGGGCCGATGCCGCTGGCGACGAACATGAGCCACGATAGCATCGGGCCGCGTTGGGCCGGTGCATTGCCAGGCAGAAACTTGCCCGCCTTCTCCGCCAAGTAAAGCAAGATTGCATTGCTGTCGAACACGACGACGCCATCGTCGACAATGACGGGTACTTTCGCGTTGGGATTGATCGCCAGAAACTCGGGCGTATGTTGGTCGCCTTTGCGCGTGTCGACCGGAACAGGTTCGTACTTCTCGCCCAACTCCTCGAGCAGCAGGGCGACTTTCGTCGGGTTGGGGGCGTTGTTGTAGAAGAAGCGAATCATGAATGGCCTTTCAGTGCCAAGGTAATGGTGGCCGGCTTAAGTAGGTTTTATCAGTTCCACCGTTGGGAAGTAGCCGGGGTATCGACCCTTATCGCGCGTAAGCAGCGGCAGCTTCGCCACGGCAGCGTGCGCGCCGATAAAAAAATCCGGCAGCACGCCCGTTTTACTACCCTTTTGCTTACGATACTTGGTAAATGTTTTGC
>CAZAWU010000319.1:0-3619 GCA_964488915.1 uncultured Burkholderiales bacterium | reverse complement strand
AAGCGCTGGCCGGTTGCCGCAAACACCGCGTTTGCTACGGCCGGGGCGACCGGCGGCACGCCGGGTTCGCCCACGCCGCCAACAGGCGCCTCGTTCGCCGCGCCGAGGGGCTCGCGCGCGCCGCTGTCGAGGATGTGGGTTTCAATCACGGGGGTCTGCGGCATGCGCAGCAGCGGATAATCGTGGAAGTTACTTTGCTGTACGCGGCCGTGATCAACGGTGATCTCGCCGTACAGCGTCGCGCTCAAGCCAAACACGATGCTGCCTTCCATCTGAGCGATGACGCTGTCGGGGTGAATAACACGGCCGCAGTCGATCACGCAGATCACGCGATTTACTGTGATCGCGCCAGCTGCGGAGACGCTGACTTCGGCGACTTGGCCGACGATCGAGCGAAACGATGCATGCAATGCGACGCCACGCGCGGCGCCTGCCGCAGGCGGGCTCGCCCAGCTGGCTTTCCGTTCGAGCGTCTCCAACACCTTGCGGTGGCGCGGATGCTTGGCGAGCAGTGCCTTGCGAAACTGCAGCGGATCGCGGCCGGCTGCGTGCGCGAGTTCATCGATGAACGATTCCATGAAGAACGCGTTGTAAGAGTGTCCGACGCTGCGCCAAAAGCCGACGGGTACCGGTGTTCGTGCGAGCACGTGCTCGACCTGCAGATGGGTGAATTCGTAGGGCGTATCAGCAGCGCCTTCGGCGTTGGTCTTATCGTTCATCATGTCCGCGGCGGCCCAGGGCAACATGCGTTCCATGAACGAGAGCGATACGGACGGACCAACGGTGCGGTTCCACAGCGCAACGGGGCGCTTTTGCACGTCCAGTGCGGCGCGGAACTTCGCCATGGCCGCGGGGCGATAAACATCGTGCTGGATATCTTCTTCGCGCGACCAGATGAGCTGTACCGGCTTGCCGCCGCATTGTTTGGCGATGGCGACGGCTTCAGCTACGACGTCGGTTTCCGCGCGCCGGCCGAAGCCGCCGCCCAAGTAGGGGGTATGCACTGTGACGTGCGCGCTGTCTACGCCCGCGGTCTTACCCGCGATCCAGCGCACCACAGAGGGTGCTTGATTGCCGAGCCACACCTCGCAAGCGCCGTCGCTCACGCGCGCGGTGCAGTTGATGGGTTCCATGGTGGCGTGCGCCAGCAGCGGTACGCGATATACCGCTTCGACGCTTTGCGCGGCGTCTGCGAATTGTGCAAGCGCGTCGCCATCGCTGCGGTAGGTTTGCGCCTCGCCGTTGCTCAATACGGCCTCATACTGTCGATAGATAGATTCAGAAGATATCTTGTGTTCTGATTCATGTTGCCACACTGTTGGCAGTACAGACAGAGCAGACTGGGCCTGCCAGTAGTGTTCGGCCACGACCGCGACGGCGCTGGGCAGCGCGAAGACCTGCTTGAGGCCGGGCATACCGCGGATTTTTTCCACCTCGAAACTTTGCAGCCTACCGCCGAACACCGGGCAATGCGCGATGGCCGCGTACAGCATGTCCGGCAGCCGCACGTCGATGCCGAACTGTGCGCTGCCACGCGCCTTCTCAGCCACATCTAAACGCGGCAGCGACCGGCCGATCAAGCGGTATTTGCTCGGATCTTTCAGCAGCGGCTGCTGCGGGGCGGCCAAGCGCGCGGCGTCACTGGCGAGTTCGCCAAAGTGCGCACGCCGGCCGCTGGACGCGTGCAGCACGAAGCCTTCCTCCGCGCTGCATTCGGCCGGTGCCGTGTTCCAGCGCGCGGCCGCGGCTTCAATGAGCATCGCGCGCGCGGAAGCGCCTGCGACACGCATCGGCTCCCACGCGTCGCGCACGCTGGTGGAGCCGCCGGTTGCTTGCACGCCGAGCGTGTCGCCTAGGCGATACCCTGCCCAGCGCGCGATGCCGGTCACCGTGCCACGATCGTCGGCGGCGAACGGCAGGCTGTCGGTCAGCAAAGTGATGTTGGCGTAGATCGGATCGACCGGCGCCTGTTCAGCGCGCACTTGGCGCCAATCGGCGTCCAGTTCTTCGGCCACCAGCATGGCGAGAGCGGTGTAGATGCCTTGCCCCATGTCCTGGCG
This sequence comes from uncultured Burkholderiales bacterium, assembly GCA_964488915.1. Lineage (GTDB taxonomy): Bacteria > Pseudomonadota > Gammaproteobacteria > Burkholderiales > JALYOK01 > CADEHE01. The sequence goes on along the minus strand of CAZAWU010000319.1, from coordinate 1,559 downwards.
CGGCACGGCCACGGTGACCGTGCCATCGGGCGCGATCTTCAACCACCCGTTGAGCGCCGCCTCGCCTTCTCGTGTTTGCAAAGTCAGCGGGCGCGCGAGGCGGTCGCGTTTGCGGGCGAAGCGATAGCCCACGTATAGCACGCCGCCGATCAGAGCTGTACCGATTATGAAGCGGCGGCGCGAGCGCGGTTTCGGAGTGCTTGGCGACATGGCGAGTTTGCCGCAAATGATAAGCCCACCGCGCCCCGTGAGGTGCAGTGCCGAGCCGTTATAATCGACCGCGACTGGAGTCACGTAAGAAACTTGGAGGCATGCGATGTCGACGATCGAATCGGTGTTGCAGGAAAACCGCAAATTCCCACCATCGGCGCAGTTCATCAAACAAGCCAACATCAGCGGCATGGCAGCGTATCAAGCGCTGTGCGCGGAGGCCGAGAAAGATTTCACCGGTTTCTGGGGACGCCTGGCGCGGGAGCACCTGCTGTGGCAGAAACCATTCACGCAGGTGCTGGACGAATCCAATGCGCCGTTTTTCAAATGGTTTCACGACGGTGAGTTGAACGCTTCCTACAACTGCCTCGACCGCCATCTCAAGACGCAGCCGGACAAGGTCGCAGTCATCTTCGAGGCGGATGACGGCAAAGTCACCAGGATCACCTATCAAGAACTGCACGCCAAAGTGTGCCAGTTCGCCAACGCGCTCACAGCACAAGGTATCAAGAAGGGCGATCGCGTCATCATCTACATGCCGATGGCGATCGAGACCATCGTCGCCATGCAAGCCTGCGCGCGCATCGGCGCGACGCATTCGGTGGTATTCGGCGGTTTTTCGGCGAAGAGTCTGCAGGAGCGCATCGTCGATGCGGGCGCGGTGGCGGTGATCGCTTCCGACGGGCAAATGCGCGGTGGCAAGGAAATTCCGCTCAAGCCGGCGATCGATGAGGCATTCACGCTCGGCGGCTGCGAAGCCGTGAAGACCGTTATCGTTCACAAGCGCACCGGTTCGTCGGTGCCGATGCAAGCGGGGCGCGACAAATGGTGGCACGACGTCATACAAGGGCACGCTACGCAGTGCGAGCCGACTTGGGTGAACGCGGAGCATCCGCTGTTCATTCTCTACACGTCGGGCTCCACCGGCAAGCCGAAGGGGGTGCAGCACTCGACCGGCGGCTATTTGCTGTGGACCATGTTGACCATGAAGTGGACCTTCGACTACAAGCCGAGCGATGTGTTCTGGTGCACGGCCGATGTCGGTTGGGTGACGGGACACTCGTACGTCTGCTACGGGCCGCTCGCGGTCGGCGCTACCGAGATCGTGTTTGAAGGCGTGCCGACCTATCCGGATGCCGGGCGCTTCTGGAAGATGGCGCAGGACCACAAGTGCACCGTGTTCTACACTGCGCCGACGGCCATTCGCTCGCTCATCAAGGCGGGCGGCGATCTGCCGAAGAAGTACGACTTGTCGTCCCTACGCATCCTCGGCACCGTCGGCGAGCCGATCAATCCGGAAGCGTGGATGTGGTACCACGAAACGGTCGGCGGCGGCCGCTGCCCGATCG
>CAZAWU010000318.1:1541-3630 GCA_964488915.1 uncultured Burkholderiales bacterium | reverse complement strand
ATGCGCTCTTTGAGCTGGCGCATATGCTTGAGCGCAAGATGGGCGTCCAACTCCGGTTGGCCGAACAGCACGATTTGCAGCAGTTTGCTGCTTTGCGTCTCCAGGTTGGAGAGCAAACGGATCTCTTCCAGCGATTCGAGCGGCATCGCGTGCGCTTCGTCGATTAGTACCACGACGCGGCGACCGCTTTCGTGTAGTTCGATCAGCTTGCTTTGCAACGCGCGCAAGAGTTGCGCGGCCTGCAGGCCATGCTGGCCGTTCGAACGCTCTTGCGCATTTGCCTCGAGGCCAAGATCCTCTGCGATGGCGCCGAGCATCTCGTCGCGCGTCAGGCTGGGGATCGCGAGATAGATGGTTTCAACCGTGTCGGGCAGGCGCTCGGCGAGCATGCGGCAGAGCATGGTCTTGCCGGTGCCGACTTCGCCGGTGACCTTCATCAGGCCCTCACCCTGTACTACAGCGTACACCAGCGCGTCCAGAATTTCGCCGCGCTGCGCACCCTCGAAGAATACCTCGGTGTGCGGGGTAATCTTGAACGGTGAATCGGTCAGTCCGAAGTGACTTAAGTACATCTGCGCGCACCTCTTGCTTCTATCACGACTGACTACGCACCTCCGTATTGCGCTTGGCGATGATCTCCATGCGGCTATACAAGGTGGTGCGGTTGACGCCCAGCATTTTCGCGGCTTGGCTGACGTTGCCGTGGCACAGAGCGAGCGCCGCCTCGACGTAGGCTTCCTCGGTCACGCGCAGCATCTCGTCCAAACTGAAAGTGGTGTCGCGCGCCAAGCGTGCCTTGGCGAGTTGCAGCGGCGAGCCATCTTCGCTGCTTGCGTCACCTGCGCCGGCGGCGTCCGCCTCCAAATCAAACTCACCCTCGATCTCGGCTTTGCCCAGCGTGTGGCCGGTGAACTTCGTGGTGAGGCGGATGACGATGTTTTTGAGTTCGCGCACATTGCCCGGAAAGCTGTAGTTGAGCCACGCCGCCACCGCCGCGTCGTCCAGCTCGAACGCTTTGGCGCCGATTTGTTTGGCGTACATGGCGCGAAAGTGATGCAGCAGCACTAGTTTGTCGCGCCCCAGCTCGCGCAGCGGGGGCACACTGATGTTGAGCACGCTCAGACGATGAAACAAGTCGGCGCGGAAACGCCCCGCCTTGATCTCGCGGCGCAGGTCGCGGTTAGTAGCGGCGATGATGCGCGCGCGGCTGGCGCGCGTTTGTGTTTCACCGACGCGCTGGTACTCGCCGTTTTCCAGCACCCGCAGCAGCTTCGCTTGTAGATCGAGCGGCAATTCGCCGATCTCATCTAAGAACAGCGTGCCATTGCCAGCGTCTTCAAAGTAGCCTGACTTGGCGCCGACGGCGCCGGTGAAAGCGCCCTTGGCGTAGCCGAACAGCGTCGGTTCGACCAGTGTCGGCGAAATCGCCGCGCAATTGAGCGCGAAGTACGGTTCGCGCGCGCGCGGGCTCAAGTGGTGCAGCGAGGCGGCAACACGCTCCTTGCCGCTGCCCGACTCGCCCTCAATAAGTACCGGGAAGGCCGAACCGGCGTACAGCGCGATCTGCTGCCGCAGTTTTTGCAGCGGCGGACTGTCTCCGACGATGGTGTAAGCGTCGGAGACTGCGGGCGCGGCGCTTTCATCGTCCTCATCGTGAATCTTGAGCGCGTCGAGCAACAATGCCTTCAAGTGATCGGGCTCGCACGGCTTAGGCACCAAGTCCACGGCGCCGAGCGCGCGGGCGCGGCGCGCGTTCGATTCTTCGTTCTGCCCGGACAGCACCAGGATGCGGATGCCGGGCGCGTGGGCCAACAGCTCGCCGATTAACTGAAAACCTTCATTCGGCAACTGCGGCGTCGGTGGCAAGCCCAGGTCGACCAGCGCGAGCTGCGGCGGCGCGGCGCGTGTGCGCAAGTGCTCGATGGCCGCCGCGCGCGAATCGCGCACCTCGATATCGAAGTCGCGGCTCAGCACGAACTGCAATGTTTCGGTGATAAGCGGATCGTCGTCGACGATCAGCAGCGCCGGTTTCTCGTTTATATCGGTCTTAGCGACGCTTTTCATAGGATTGCCGTTGTTGCCTTTTCAC
>CAZAWU010000318.1:0-1441 GCA_964488915.1 uncultured Burkholderiales bacterium | reverse complement strand
TCCCCCGCGCCTCAATACCTCAACGTTGGCAAATTCTAAGGTTTTGTCGGAAACGCAACAAGCTTTGATTGGCGCGCGCCACTGCCCGCTGTAGCTCATTGTTGTACTTGGAGAACTGGTTTACTATCCGGCAACGAAAATCGTTCTGTTTTGAGTGCCAGCAGCCAATCTCGTCGAGGTGGTCGACCTCAGTTTCGGCTACGACCAACGCCTCGTGCTTTCCGGCATCAACCTCAACATTGCGCGCGGACAGCTCGTCGCCATCATGGGCGGCAGCGGCTGCGGCAAGACCACCTTGCTGCGCCATATCGGCGGCCAGTTGAAGCCCACGAGGGGTTATGTCAGCGTTGACGGACGCAAAGTGCACGAACTCGATGCGCAGGAACTCTACCGCATGCGGCGGCGCATGGGCATGTTGTTCCAGTTCGGTGCGCTGTTCACCGACATGTCGGTATTCGACAACGTCGCTTTCCAGATGCGCGAGCACACCGATTTACCCGAAACGCTGATCGGCGACCTGGTACTGATGAAACTGCACGCGGTCGGCTTGCGCGGCGCCGCTCGACTGATGCCCTCGGAGTTGTCCGGCGGTATGGCACGCCGCGTCGCATTGGCGCGCGCGATCGCGCTCGATCCGATGCTGATGATGTACGACGAACCGTTCGCCGGCCTGGATCCGGTTTCGCTAAGCGTGATCGGCCAACTCATCCGCAAGCTGAACGACGCGCTCGGCGCTTCCTCGATCGTAGTCACGCACGACGTGCCGGAAGCGCTGCAGATCGTCGACTACGCATACTTTGTTTCTGACGGCAAGATCATCGCGCACGGCACGCCTGAGCAGATCCGCGCCTCCGCCGAGCCCTTCGTGCACCAGTTCGTGCACGGAGAGATCGACGGGCCGGTGCGCTTCCACGTTGGCGGCGCCGACTACCGCAAAGATCTGGGATTCGCCGCCGGCCATGCTTGACGCCATGGTGCATGCCATCTCAGAGATCGGCCGCAAGACCATCGGCGGTATCGAGCGCGTGGGCGCGCTGGCGCGTTTCTTGGTGCAAATCCTGTTTTCCTCCGCCGCGAGCTTCCGCCGCATTGGACTTACCATTCGCGAGGTGTTTTTCAGCGGGGTGTTGTCACTCATCATCATCCTGGTGTCGGGTCTATTCGTGGGCATGGTGTTGGGCATGCAGGGTTACGAGACTTTGCAGACATACGGCTCGGAAGAAAAGCTCGGCGTGCTTGTTGCCTTGTCGCTGGTGCGCGAGTTGGGGCCGGTGGTTTCCGCCCTGCTCTTTGCCAGCCGCGCCGGCTCGGCCATCACTGCGGAGATCGGCTTGATGAAAGCCACCGAACAGCTCTCGGCGATGGAAATGATGGCGGTCGATCCGGTCTCGCGCGTGGTGGCGCCGCGCTTTTGGGGCGGCGTGATTTCCATGCCGCTGCT
>CAZAWU010000317.1:0-3647 GCA_964488915.1 uncultured Burkholderiales bacterium | reverse complement strand
CATCAACGATCGCCTGCCAACTTCCCCGCTGAATTTGAATGTCCGCAATCGCGGCAAAGCGCCGAGGCTCCCGGTAGGGCAAAGCTTGGTTGCAATTCGTCTACGTGTGTACTAGGATATGTCTATCCGTATACGAATCGATTTGAGGAATCCATCTTATGCAACGCAGGCAAACGATTGAGCCCCCGCGTAAGGATGCTGCCAGGGCCAAGCGGAGGGCAGCAGCCAAGCATCAGCGATCGGGCGCAACCCGCACGGGTGCGCGACGGCTTGCATTGACGAGAATGGGAACGCTCGAAGAGTATTCGTTGAAGATCGAAGAGGCGACTCCGGTGGAGATGGTGGAGCTTGAGCGCTCGGGCGTTAAGGGCAGCGTGGTTAAGCAGTTCTCGGCAAAACTTGGTTTGCCAGCCGCGCGGGTCTTTGAAATTTTGCGCATTCCGAAGGCCACAGTGGAAAAGAAGGCGGCCGGTGATGAGATGCTGACGGGCAGCAGCGGTTACGCGGCAATCGGCTTGGTTAAGCTGCTCGGTATCGCGCAAGGCATCGTCGCAAACAGCACCGCCCCCGAAGCACGCGGGTTCGACACGGGAAAGTGGCTTGGACGATGGATCGAGCTGCCGCAGCCGGCACTCGGAGGCAGACCTCCAGCCGATTTCTTGGATACCCCTAGCGGCGCAGAGTTGGTAGCCAGATTGCTTGGCTCGATCGAGAGCGGCGCTTACCAGTGAGGCTGTGGCGCATCGGTACCGAAACACGCGAGTACGCCTCCGATGATTTGAGCGGCGTTGGTGCGGCAAAGAAGCCAGGGCGCTGGAATGCCGAAAGCAAACCGGCGCTCTACTGCTCGCCCAACCTTGCCCTCGCGGTTCTTGAAACGGTCGCCTACGTGGCGGACGCGGACTTGCCACTCAACAAGTACATCATCGCGATCGAGGTGCCGGATGACATTTGGGCAAAACGCGAAACGCTCGCGCTGAGCGGCTTGCCAGCCGCCTGGGATGCTATTCCAGCAGGACGCTCGAGTGTGCGTGCTGGCTCCGCGTGGCTGTCTTCGCTGCGTAGCGCGGTATTGTGTGTGCCCTCAGCAATTCTGCCGGAAGAACAAAACTCGGTGATCAATCCGTTGCACTCGGATGCCGCACGTATATCAGCGAAGGCGCTGCGTAGGTTCGAGTACAACCGGGTGCGTCGATAAAGGCGCGGGCCAAGTCTTAGTGCGCTCTAGGCGCTGAAGGCTGGTCGGAACAGAGCAACGCTACGGCCTAACAGCGACGCGGAATCCTAGTCTTGGCAAGCGAGAACGCGAGGACGGTAGCACCGAATGTCGGAAAAGTGCCACCGAAGCGAACTTGTACTTCGGCTTCGCTGAACCTGGATGTCTGCTCCCGCGGCTTCTTGTCTGAGAAAGCCCCTTCGCCAGAAGGTCGCGTCACACCCGCCAGGTTTCTACCCGAAGTCCTGGCACACGCGAAAACTCTTTCACATCGTTGGTGATCACCGCCGCGCTCAGGCTTCTAGCGTGCGCGGCGATCAGCGTGTCAAGTGGTCCGATCATCAGGCCCTTGGGCTCTAAGTAGGCACGAATACTTCCGGCATGCGCAGCCGCTGCCTCACCGAAATCCACAACGTTGAAATACGCAAGCACTAAACCGACTTTTGCGGCTTTCGTCGCCGGTTCACGCGCTTTGGCGATCATGGTCTGCAGCTCCGACAGAGTGATCGCCGAGAGCATGCGTTCCTCGATATCAATTTCCTCGACGCGCTTCGCCAGCCGCTCATAGCCCTGGCGCTGATGTACCAGTGCCGAGATAGCGTTGGTATCGAATAGATAGCTCATCGCGTGCGTTTGCGTGGCGAGGCTTTCTTGCGCGGTGGACGCAGTGAGCGATCGTCGCGATTATCGCTCCGGTCGGGCTGCTCGCGTGGAGCGAGATCGATCGGGCCGAGCGCTTTCAGCAACGATAGCAGGGAGCCTTTCGGCGTGTGCCTGGGAAAAATCGTAATCATCCCAAAGTCTTGCTTTAGCACAACCTCGTCGCCATCGATTTCGAGGTCTTTGGGCAGCCGAATTGCTCGGCTACCGCCGTTTCGAAAGAGCTTTGCGGTGCGAATCACGGAAGCCATGGTTAGCAGTCTATACACGATATAGACATCTTACTTTAGGAGCCGCTTTAGCGCAACGCGGGTGTAAGAGGGATAGCAAACCTTGCGGTCCCAGCACTCTAGCCCGAGCGAGAAAGATGGACAACGCGGCGCCCGCTTACGGCATGATGTGGAAGCGAAGGTCGGCAAACTGCCGCAGTATCGGCGATCTTTGTCAGCTACGGGAAAGCTTATTTCCGCTTGGCCGAGTGTCGGCGCAACAGGATTCACGCCAACTCTGTGACAGCAAGATCGCGGCCGCTTCCGCGGCAGGGTGCATCACCCACGACGAGTAGTGCCTCGCGATGCGATGCCGCGCGCAGATGGCGATTGACGCCGCGGCGACTTTGGCGATAGATTGGGTACGTCAACAACGAAGGCTCAAGCAATGCAAGGCATTTCTCGCGCCATTCTCTCTGTTCTGAGCTCTTTTGCGCTGAGCGCGCAGCTGGCGTACGCCAATACACCCGAGGAAGACGAAGTCGAAAGCACCGGCCCGCACTTTGATGCGGCCGTCAGAGCGATCGAGAACAAAGATTGGCGCGCGGCGATCGAATCGCTCAACAAAGCGGAGGAAAAAAGCAAGGACCACGCCGACATTCACAATCTGCTCGGCTACGCGTACCGCAACTTGGGCAAGTACGAACAAGCGTTCAAGCACTACGAACAAGCGATCAAGACTAACCCGAGGCACCGTAGTGCGCGGGAGTACCTCGGCGAAGCGTATTTGCTGATCAACAATCTCGAGAAAGCGCAGGATGAGTTGCACAGATTGGAAGATCTGTGCCCGCGCGGCTGTCGGCAGCTCGACATGCTGAAAGCGAAGATTGAGGAATTCAAGCAGAAGTCGGTGAGCAAATAGCATAGGCTGCCGACAATCTACAAGGCGATCGTGACACTTCAGTGCCAGTAATTGGATGCCCAGGGCAAGCGCCCCGAGCTGACACCGGGCGTGCGGAAAAGACAGCTCGCAAGCTAGCAGGTCAAACCCTGAGTTGAACGTCGTATTGGCGAACACGTTTGACTACGCGGCGCTCAAGGTGCTCATAGGCTGAGCAGAGGAGTGGGTTGCCACCACGCCAGTCGGGATTTCGCCGAGGCCGCTAGAACTGTAAGCCCGAATGCTGAGTTGCGAACCCACGCGCACTTGCGTCCGCTTTCTGCGACGATCTTTACTTGCGCAAAAGTTCAAACGGATTCAAAAGAGGCACATCGAACACGAAGTCGGTGACGTTGCGCGTGACCAAGGTCAACGCGTGCACGCGCGCCGTGGCGGCGATCATCGCGTCTTCGTACAGCGTGTCGGAGCGCCGGTGCATGAGCTTGGCCCACACGCGGAAGGTTCGCGCGTCCATTGGCAGGATGTTGTAAGAACTCGCGAGCAGGTCCGCCCACGCTTCTATTGCCGCGGCCTTGCTTGCATCCTGCTCGCGCGTCAGCTCTATTCCGGCTTGAATCTCCCCCAACGTGATCGCCGACACGTGCAGTTCGGCGTCGGGCGT
>CAZAWU010000316.1:0-3651 GCA_964488915.1 uncultured Burkholderiales bacterium | reverse complement strand
AAAGGGCGCTATTGTAAGGCAATCGCCGCGGGGGAACTTAGCCCGCGCGCTCCTACCCGCAGCGCAACGGTGAGTATTGAGTACTTGAGATACTATCTATTGGAAAATCGCTCCCATAGCTATTCTCGGCCGAATGATCGTGAGAGTATGCTGGCTGGGGAGGTAGGGATCGAACCTACGTATGGCGGAATCAAAATCCGCTGCCTTACCGCTTGGCGACTCCCCAGGCGTACTGCAAACGTCAACAAAAATCTTTGAGCGGATGTTGTCCTAGCGCCTGAGCGACGAAGCCAACCATGTCCGGCGGGCGCTGCGTGTAGATGCGCCGCGCTCGCGCTTGGTCATCGCAGCTCAGGAACACACAACTACCTGAACCCGTCATGCGCGCATCGCCGAAGCGCTGAAGCCATCTCAAGTGACGCGCGACTTCCGGATAGCGAGCGCACACCACTGGCTCCAAATCGTTGCCCGCGTTGACCGCTGCGCCCCGCGAAAGGGACGCTATTTTCCCGTCTGGCGTGGCATGTGTCAAATCAAACAGGGCGAACGCCTCACGCGTGGACACCGCCACGCGCGGATCAAGCACGACATACCACGATGCCCCCGGCGCCGGGGCCAGCGGCGTCAACTGCTCGCCGATACCTCCGGCACGCCCCCGCTCGCCGAAGATGAAGAAGGGCACGTCGGCCCCGAGCTGCGTGCCTAAGCGCATCAGTTCACCGCGCGACAGGCGCGTGCCCCAGAGCTTGTTGAGCGCGAGCAGCGTCGTGGCCGCATCCGAGCTGCCACCGCCCAAACCCGCGCCGACCGGAACTTGCTTCTCCAAGGCGATATCGGCGCCGCACTTCGAGCCGGTGCGCTGCTGAAGCAGCCGCGCCGCGCGCACGGTCAGGTCCTCGTCCTCGCTGATACCGGCGACGGTGCTGCGCTGGATGAGGCCGTCGGCGCGCACGCGTAAACGCACCGTGTCGCACACGTCGATCAGCTCGAACGCGGTGTCCACCAAATGGTAGCCATCGGCGCGGCGGCCAACGACGCGCAAGTAGAGATTCAGCTTGGCAGGCGCCGGGAAACTCTGAAATCCGTCCACGCCGGTCGAGAAGGAAAGGTTATTGCTTCGTGGGCAACACCGGGCTCCAAGAGTCGACGACCAGGCGCACTTCTATGTCATCGCGCTTCATCACGATGCGCCCCGGCAGCTCGGTGCCTTGCACCGGGCGAAAGCGGCCGTAGGAGATCTCCCAATCGTCTTGCACGATCTTGGCGACACGCTGCTCTTCGTCGGTTTCCGTCTTAGCGACGCTGTCGGGCGCCGCTAGGCCAAGCACCCAATGCTGCAAGCCACGTAGCGGCAAGCGCCAGCCGAGCGCGGCTTCAACCAGTTCATCGGGATCATTCGCGCGCAGACGCTTGCGATCGGCGGTGGTCAGTGTCACGCCTTGCGCGTCCTCGACGATGCGTGCCACCGTATCGCCCAGAGGTGACAGCAGCCGGATATCGTGGTGCGGCGGATCGAAGTACCAGCGCAGAGCGCCGGTGTGACCCTCGCGCCCTTGGCGCACCGAGATGCGACCCGAAATGTCCAGCGGTTTGACGCTGGCGACGCTCGGTGGCACCACCCCCGCCGCCGGCCGGCGTTCGACTGCAGCGCACGATGCCAGCCCGAAAACAACTATCAGCACGAGCGCGCTGCGCCGCAGCGGCGCGCCACATTGGACGATTTCCGCCATGCTCTAGCTGCGAGTTAAATCGCTTGCGTACTTCTTGATGGTTGCGTTCAGCAACTCGTTCTCGGGATGCTCTTTGAGGCTGTCGCTCCAGACCTTGCGCGCTTCCTCTTTCTTGCCCTGCGCCCACAGGACTTCGCCTAGGTGCGCGGCGATTTCAGGGTCGGGCCGCTTGGCGAATGCCAGACGCAAATTCGTGATGCTGTCGTCGAGCCGCCCCAGCCGGAATTGCACCCAACCCAGGCTGTCGATGATGAAAGCGTCATCCGGCGCGAGCTTGACCGCTTTTTCGATGAACTCCAGCGCCTCGCTGTAGCGGTCGGTGCGATCGGCCAGCGTGTAGCCTAGCGCGTTGTAGGCGTGCGCATGATCGGGCTTGAAGCTAATCAGCAACTTCAAATCCTTCTCGACCAAATCAATGCGATCCATCTTCTCCGCAATCATCGCCCGGTCGTAGAGCAAATCCACCGTGCCGGGAAACTCCTCCAGCCCCGCGCTCAGCCGCTCGAAAGCCGATTGGTAGGCCTTGGCGTCGCGCAACAACTGTGCCTCCGCCAAAATGAGCTGCACGCGCTGCTGCCCACTCGCCTGCACTTGCGCGAGGTGCTTGCGCGCCTCTTCCATGCGTTCCTGGCGCGCCAGCATCGTTGCGATCTTGATTTGCGCGTTGAGGTACTGCTCGCCCGCCTCCACCTGGCGATACCATTTCTCAGCGTCCGCAAAGACTTTGCGGTCCTCGTAGAGTTGCCCGAGGTACATGCGAATGTCGTCGGCCTGATTCGGGCTCAGATCCAACGCACGCTGGAGGTGCCGCTCGGAGGTTTCGTAATCCTTGATTTGCCCGGCCAGCGCGCCGGCTGCAATCAGGGTTTCGGCGTCTTGCGGCGCGGATTTGACCAGTTCCTCGATCTGCGTCTTCACGCCGCCGGTGTCTTTGCGATCCACCAGCATGCGCGCATAGTTCAGGCGGATGCCTTTTGCATTCGGGTACTTGCCGAGGAACTCTTTGTAGAATTCCAGCGCCTTTTCCGGGGCGTCGCCCGCCAGCAGCTGGCCTTCCAAGGTAGCCGCCGCCTCCCAGCCGGGTTTGAGGCTGCCGGCGCGGCGCGCTTCCTTTAGCGCCAACTCTTTGTCGTCCGCGCTTTGCGCCGCCGCGGCGATAGAGAGGTGCGCCTCCGGCAAGTTGTCGTACGGCTGGGCTAACTCCTTGACGACGGCCAGGACCGCTTTCTTGTCAGGGTAGCGGCCGAGCAAGTTGCCGAGCTGTTGGAAGGTCTGCACACGTGTCGCCTCGTTGGCGAGCATCTTTTGCAGGTTCGGCTTGGCGTCTTCCAGCTTGCCCGTGGCCACCAGCACCGAGGCCATGACTTGGCGCGCTTGCGCCGACTCCGGTTCTTGCTCCAGCCAAAGCGCCGCCGCCTCCAGCGCCAACTGCGGCTGACGGGTAATCATCGCCACTTCGGTGGCGCGCTGGATGACGCGCAGATCTTTGGTTGCGCGCGCGACGTCCAGATAGGTATTCGCCGCGACGTTGGTGCGCCCGCGCTGCAAGGCGATTTCCGCCAGCATTAGTTTGTAGATAAGCTTGGTGTTGCTTTCCTGACCGGAGAGCCGGCCAAGCCTGGAGGCGTAGTCCTCCTCCAAATCGCGCACCGCCTTACCGCTCGAATCGTCTTGTGCCAGTGGGCCCAACGCCACCGCCCTGCCGCCAGGTTGAGCACATGCCACCAGGGGGAGACTAAGGACTAGCGCGTATCCAAGTTTCATAACCGGCTCGATTCCGACCTTCATTGCCACCCGCATTCCATCCATTTACCGCTGACAGGGGCTAAGGTGCGAATCTTACGCTGCCTCCAACCCACGATCCTTCTTCTTTGGCCAGGCAATATTAGGTATATTTCAAGGTATTAACAAGCCCACCGAG
>CAZAWU010000315.1:0-3660 GCA_964488915.1 uncultured Burkholderiales bacterium | reverse complement strand
GGGGGTTCCCCGCGCCTTCTACATCCCCCCGCACCTCGTTCTTTACTGCGCCTTCCAGCGATACCCCATGCCATACACCGTTTCGACCTGGTCGAATTCGGTGTCGGTCTGCATGAATTTCTTGCGAATGCGTTTGATGTGCGAGGTGATGGTGCTGTCGTCGACCACGACGTTAGCTTCCTGCATCAGTTGGTCGCGGTTCTTAACGTGTCCAGGAAACTTGGCCAGCGCGTGCACCATCCAGAATTCCGTGAGCGTAAGCTCAACGGGCTGTTTCTTCCAGGTGGCAATGAAGCGCTTCAAGTCCAGCATGAGATCGTCGCGTTCGATGATCTCCTCTGCTCCTTCGGTAGCCGCCAGGGCGTCGCTGCGGCGGAACAAGGCCGCAATGCGGGCGAGCAGATGCGGCAGGCTGATGTCCTTGGTTAGGTAGTCGTCCGCCCCGAGGCGCAAGCCGGAGACGATGTCGAAATCCGAGTCGCGCGCGGTCAGGAAAATGATCGGCAACTGCTCGGAGCGCGCGCGCAGCTCGCGGCACAGGGCGAAGCCGCCGTCGACTTCCGCCCCGAGACCCACGTCAATGATCGCCAGATCCGGCAGGCGCACTTTGAAGGCGGTCATCGCGTCGAGTCGAGAGGGGTAGGCGTGCACTTCGTAGCCCTGGCGCCGCAGCACGTCCGCGTAGTTCTCGCGGATGGCGGGTTCGTCTTCAACGATGGCGATGCGCCGCATGCCTCTCCCTTGCCCCGAAAAGCTCAACGATATCTGTAGGTTGGCGGGACTATAGCATCGCCGCTTTGCCGCCGCGTTAACCCCAGATCAGTTGCCATGGTTTTGCCACAATTGATGCTCGCTTTGCAGGCACGCATCTCGCTTTGCGCCAGTGTCGAGCGCTGTAATACTGTGCGAATCACTGGAGAGAAAAGTTTATGCAGCAAGAGGCTGCTTCCTTGGATCGTCAAGTTATGCTGGATTTCGTCAAGACGCTCGGCGCCAGTTTCGCCGTCGGTCTGGCGTGGAGTCTCGGCATGGGGTTGTTGGTTCTTGCTCTCGCGGCGAGCGCGGGCGCCGGTTAGCCGCGGCATTGGCCGTTAAAACGGCTTCACGATTACCAGTATCACCACCGCGAACAGAATCACCACTGGCAACTCATTGAACCAGCGGTAGTAGACATGACCGTGCCGGTTGCGGTCGTGCTTGAAGTCGGTGAGTAGCTTGCCGCAGTAGAGGTGGTAAGCGATCAGCAGCGTCACCAGCGCGAGCTTGGCGTGCATCCAGCCGCCGGAAATCCCGTAGCCCAGCCACAGCCAAAACCCGAAGGCAAGCGTCAGTATCGCGCCGGGCGTCATGATGCCGTAGTAGAGCTTGCGCTCCATCACTTTGAAGCGCTCGATGCTGATTTTGTCCTCGGCCATCGCGTGATAGACGAACAGGCGCGGCAGATAGAACAGCCCCGCGAACCTGGTCACCATGAACACGACGTGCAGGGATTTTACCCAGAGCACCCTATACTCCAGATAGAGTACTTACAACAATAAGAACCAAAGCCATTGGAGAAGGTAATGAGGTTAGTGTATCTTTGTGCTCGGTGCATCGCTGCTTGCGGGCTAGGGTAGGGCTTTGCTAGAACCGGCACGCCGTGACCACTAGTTGGCGAATGACTTGCAGGCGGCGGTGGAAGAAATGATCCGCCCCGGGCACCAGCGCGATCGGCAAGTTTTGCGGCCGCGCCCAATCCAGCACCGCGGCGAGCGGGACGGTGTCATCGACTTCGCCATGGATCACGAGCGTGTTGCCCGGCACTTGCGCGACCTCGAAGCGGTTCACAGCCGGCGCGACCAGCACCATCTGCTTGGCAGATAAGCTTTGCGCCACACGCGTCTGCACATAGCAGCCGAAGGAAAATCCGGCGAGAAACAGGGGTAGATGCGGGTGTTCGGCCCCAGCATGCCGTGCCAGCAACAGGAGGTCCTCGGTCTCGCCGACGCCGTAATCATGTGCGCCTTCGCTGGCGCCGACGCCGCGAAAGTTCATGCGGTAGGCCGCGCACTCCAGGTCGTTGAAGGCGTACACGAGTGTCTGCACCACCTTGTTGTCCATGGTGCCACCGTACAAGGGGTGCGGGTGAGCGATCAGTGCGATGCCGCGCACCGAACTTTTGGGCCGATCTAGCGCGCACTCCAAGCGGCCGGCCGTACCGGTAAGAAAAAAGGTATTGCGCCGCTCGGCTATCAAATTTTGAGCCGCTCGACGACGCGGCCTTGCACCAGGTGCTCGTCGATGATTTCGTCGATGTCGTCTTTGTCGACGTAGCTATACCACACGCCCTGCGGGTAGATCGCGATGACCGGGCCTTCTTTGCAGCGGTCCATGCAACCGGCGTTGTTGACGCGCGCTTTGCCGGCGCCGGTCAAACCTAACTCCTTGCAGCGCTTCTTGGCATAGTCGCGCAGCTCCTGCGCGCCGGCGTCGTTGCAGCATTGCTCGCCGTTTTGGCGTTGATTGACGCAGAAGAAAACGTGGTGCTGGTAGTAACTCATAGCGGCGAAATTATACCGAGTTGGTGGAGTCCTACTGCTGCGCTTGCATTCGGCGCGCGGCTGGTAGGTAGAAGCCGATAAAGATGATCGCCAAGAACGGCCAAACTTCGTTCAACGTTCGCGTCAAACCGGTAAAGTTTAGGATTTGCCCGTAGGGCCAGTCGTACCAATGCAGCATCGAGCGCGGCGAAGCATACACGCTCGTGGATTGCGCGACGAGCGCACCCGCCAGGATTGCTACGCCGCAGCAGATGACACGCGCCTGAATATTCAATCCGGCGGTGGCGAGCAGTAGCAGGGTGCCTGCGGCCAGTCCGGGGCTGGTACCGGCTTCCAGCCAAACCAGCCCTGCGCCAGGCTTCAGCAGCGCGACGGCGGCCAGCGCCTTCAACAGGAAAGCGCCGGCAATGAGTAGCAGCGCCATCGCCAATCCACGCACGCGTCCAGTCATGAGCACCGACAGGAATAGCCCAACCCCGCAAAGGTTCAGCGCCACCGTCGCGATCTGCGGCCAGAACAACGACGAGGTTTGCGGCGCACGCCACGAGTACAGCGCGACCCCGTACGGATTGGTGTTTTGAATCAACCCGGCGCCCAGAAATGGAATCGAAGGGTTGAGTTGCGACAGCAACCAGAGCAGCAGCAGCGCCAAGCCCACATCGACGCGAACGCCGGGATACAAATGTCGGCGTCGCATCGAGGCGATGCCGGCCTCCAAGACTTTGTAGCGGCTCAACCACTCCGCCAGCGCCGCTCCCACCAGGGCGCCCAAAATGTTGCAGCCGAGATCGACGTTGGAGGCGTAGCGAATGTGCGGCAGCAACGACTGCATCGCCTCCAGGCCAAAACTCAGAGAGCCCGAGAGCAGCGTGCCAAGCGCCAGCGCCACCAGTGGTCTGCGGAAGCGCAGGAAATACACAGTGGCGAGAAAGCCGAGTGGAACGTAGGCAAGTACGTTGATGAACAGATCGAAGTCGGTGATGTAGCGGGGTAGCGGCGCGGAAAGGAAGGCGAACATGTCTTGCGGTTTGCGCCAGCCGCGAAAAGGCGAGAGGCTGAGGTAGACGATAACTAGCGCGTACGCCACCGCGAGCGTGCCCGCGCTGACCCGCGTCGCGCC
>CAZAWU010000314.1:0-3667 GCA_964488915.1 uncultured Burkholderiales bacterium | reverse complement strand
CGGCGATGGCGCTGGCGGGCTGCTTCGCGTTGATCTTGTTTGCCGCGGCGTGGCACAAGCTCGCCGATGGCCTCATGTTTGAGGCGGCGTTGGACGCCTATCAATTACTGCCGGGCGCGCTGACGGCGGTGTTCGCACGCGCCCTGCCGATCGCGGAAGCCGTGGTCGGTATCGGTTTACTCGTACCGGCGACGCGCAACGCGGCGTTGCTGGCGTTTGCTGTGCTGATGGCGATTTACGCTGCGGCGATGGCGATCAACTTGCTGCGCGGGCGCAGCCAGATCGATTGCGGCTGCGGCGCGGAGGTGCATCTGCTGTCTTGGGCACTGGTGGCGCGCAATGCCGTGCTGTCGTTGACGGCGCTGGCGCTGTGCCGTACCAGCGTGGCGCGTGAGTTCGACTGGCTCGATGGCGTCACGCTCATTGGCGGAGTGCTCGCGCTGTATGCCGGCTATCTGTTGTGCGACGAATTGCTGCGCCAGCACGGGCGCATCGTGCAGCTCGCGCGGCGCGAGCATAGCGTCCAGCGGAGCGCGTCGTGACCAGCCTGATGATCTCGCAAGCGATCCTGTGGATGCTAGTGCTCGGCGTCGTCGTCGCGCTGTGGGCGTTGGCAAGGCAAGTAGGCATTCTCTACGAGCGCGTGGCGCCGATGGGCGCGTTGATGACGGATGCCGGTCCGAAGCTCGGCTCGCCCGCGCCGGTGTTTGAGCTGCCTGCGCTCAACGGTGCGCACATCGCGATCGGCGGCGCGCGCGCGCAAAGCCAGTTGCTGTTTTTTCTATCGCCCACTTGTCCGGTGTGTAAGAAGCTGCTACCGATACTGAAGTCCGCCGCGCAGGCCGAACGGGGCTGGCTGCAGGTCCTGCTCGCCTCCGACGGCGATGCGACGCAGCACCTGGCGTTTTACCGCGATGCGAAACTGAGCGAGTTTGCGTACATTCTTTCGTCCGAGTTGGGCATGACTTATCGCGTCAGCCGCCTGCCGTATGCGGTGCTGATCGACGAGCGCGGCACCATCCGCGCGAAGGGTATGATTAACAATCGCGAACAACTTGAAAGCTTGTTCAACGCCAAGGAACTCGGCGTCGGCTCGGTGCAAGATTTTCTGAACGGTGGTACAACGGCGGCGAACGATGCCGCTGTTTCAATGAGCGGAGGAAAATCAGTATGAAACGCTTACAAAACTTGCTTGACGCATTCACTGAGCGCCAAGTGCGCCGCACCGCGCAGTTGAGCAGCCGCCGCAGCGCGCTGGCAAGCATCGGCAAATGGATGGTGGCCGGCGCCGCGCTGCCGATGCTGCCGTTCGATCGCTCCGGCGCGGGTGCCGGTAGTGCCCAGGCAGCGAGTTTGACGACGGGCGATGATCCCATGGCGTGCGACTACTGGCGCAACTGCGCGCTGGACGGCTTTCTGTGCAATTGCTGCGGCGGTTCCTTGAGCGATTGCCCGCCGGGCGCCGAGGTGTCGAAAGTCACGTGGGTGGGCACCTGCCAAAATCCCAAAGACGGGAAAGAGTATCTCGTGAGTTACAACGATTGCTGCGGCAAAGTCGCCTGCGGCCGCTGTCTGTGCAACTTTAACGAGCGCGAACGCCCCGGCTACCGCATGGGTGTGCACAACGACATCAATTGGTGCATGGCGAACACCGCGACGATGTATCACTGTACCGTTTCCGCCATTGTCGGGATGGCGAAGACTTAGAGTGACGTAGCCGGGATGGAGGCGCGCGCAGGCGGGCCGCAATCCGGGCAGGCTGAATTTCGTCCGAATGCGAAGTACATCCCGGATCTCGCTGCGCTTCATCCGGGCGATGCCGTTGCTCTTCGGGTTGCTATGGGCCGGTGCCGTATCGGCGGGCGATAGCGGCCGCGTCGACTACGTCCTGCACTGTTCCGGCTGTCATAAATTCGATGGCCGTGGCCTGGAAGACAAGGGCATTCCGGCGCTCAAAGATCAGATCGGTTACTACCTGCGCTCACCGGAGGGCCGCGCGTTTCTGATGCAAGTGCCGGGGCTGCTCTCCGCTGGCATGTCGGACGAGCGTGCCGCGGCTGTGACCAACTACGTCCTCGTGCGCTTCGCAGGTAGTTCGCTGCCAGCGGATTTCGTTCCCTACAGCGCGGCGGAAGCGAGGCGCTACCGGGAGAATCGGCCCATCAATATTCCCGCCACGCGCCGCGCCTTGGTGGCGGAGCTGCAGGCGCAGGGCGCGGCGATTCGCTAGCGCACGAGCTGTACTGCCCTCTCTTTACTTACGTCAATTAGGTCCGACGTGATATTGCGCGTAATGCTTGTCAGGGTATGGCACGATTGAGTGAATCATGGCGAGCTGCGTAGGCCTTGAGTAACATGTCGTGAAATGAACGAATAAGCGCAGCGCGTGCGTATGGGCATTCAAGGCGAAAACTGGCTTCAGCGGCACCAGATCACCGTCGATCAGTACTATCAAATGGCGCAGGTGGGCCTGCTCTCGCCTGAAGATCGCGTCGAGTTGATTGAGGGGGAGATCATCGATATGGCGCCGATCGGCAGTGAACACAGTGGTACGGTTAACCATCTGTCGGCGCTTCTATCGGAAGCGACCCGAAAGCGGGCCATCCTTTCCGTCCAGAATCCGGTTCGATTGAGTGATCGTTCCGAGCCGGAGCCTGACATTGCGCTGCTGCGCCCGCGCAAAGATTTCTATTCGAAAGCTCACCCAGCAGCAAGCGATGTCTTGCTGCTGGTTGAGGTCGCCCAGTCGTCCGTGCGCTACGACCGCGAAATCAAGCTGCCGCTTTATGCACGCCACGCGATACCCGAAGTATGGATCGTCGACGTCGAGGCGAAGCAGCTCTGGGTCTATCGTGACCCGGCAGGGGAGCGCTATGCCAGCCAAAGCGAAATGACCCAGCCGCGCAAGCTCAAGTTGTTTGCATTGCGCGAAGTCGAAATCGATCTCGCCGGCTTGTTCGAGTAGCACTACATAAGCAGCCTCACTGCTCGGGTATCACCCCGCGCCGTATTTGATCGTCCTCGATGGTTGAGAACAGCGCGCGGAAGTTGCCCTCGCCGAAGCCTTGATTGCCGCGGCGCTGAATGATTTCGAAGAAGATCGGCCCGATCACCGTTTTGGTAAAGATTTGCAGCAACACGCCGTCGCCTTGCGTCGGCGCGCCGTCGATCAAGATGCGATTGACGGCAAGGCGCGCCAGCGGTTCGCCGTGCCCGTGCACACGCGTATTCACCGCTGCGTAGTAGCTCTCCGGCACATCGAGAAACTCGACGCCGCGCGTGCGCAGCGTTTCCACCGTCGCGTAAATGTCGTCGGTGGTCAGCGCAATGTGTTGAATGCCCTCGCCGCGGTAAGCGCGCAAATATTCCTGAATCTGCGAATGCTCGTCGGTGGATTCGTTGATCGGGATGCGGATCTTGCCGCAGGGGCTGACCATGGCGCGGCTCTTCAGGCCGGTCAGCTTGCCCTCGATATCGAAGTACTTCAGTTCGCGGAAGTTGAATAGACGCTGGTAGAACTCCGCCCACTCGTCCATGCGGCCGCGGTGGACATTGTGAGTGAGGTGATCGATGCCGGTCAGACCGACATTGGCCGCGGCGACGTTGCTTTCGATCGGCACGAAGTCGACGTCATAAATCGTCCGCTCGCCGTAGCGGTCGACAAGAT
>CAZAWU010000313.1:0-3671 GCA_964488915.1 uncultured Burkholderiales bacterium | reverse complement strand
ACTACAGCTACGCGGCAAGCTTCACGCCGCAGAGCGACAACCCCAGCTCCAGCAATCCCTGCCACGGATCACCCGCGCCGACACCCTTAATCATGCGATCTACTTGCGCGGCTTTAACCAATGCATATTGCACCTCGCTCAAGCGCAAGCGCCGCAACGCGCGCTGCATCGGCCCCTGCCGCGGACCCCAGACACGGTGCTCACGCATGAGATCCTGCACCGAACGACCCGACTGGCTGCCTGCGAGCAACGCAGCCAGCGCGCGCAGTTCATTGCTCACGTTCCACAGAATCAGCGGCGCTGCTTCGCCCTCTTGCTGCAAGCCTTCCAGCGTACGGCGAAAGCGTTGCGCATCGCCGGTGAGCAGCGCCGCGCTCAAGTCGTAGACATCGAAGCGCGCCACATCCATCACCGCCTGGCGCACCTGATTGGTATCGAGCTGGCCTTCGGGAAACAGCAACGCGAGCTTTTCGACTTCGTTGCGCGCGGCGAGCAAATTGCCTTCGGTGCGCTCCACCAAAAACGCGAGCGTCGCCTCATCCGCCTCCTGCTTGTTGAGCGCCAAGCGCTGCTTCAACCATTGCGGCAACTGCTCGCGCGTGATCGGATCGGCGCTGACGACGCTGCCGGCGGCAGCGAGCGCAGCGAACCAATCGCTCTGCTGCGCGTTGCGGTCCAAGCGCGGTAGCGTGACGATGGTGACACTCTCATCTGGCAAACGCGCGCAATATTGCTGCAGCACCGCCGCGCCTTCAACACCGGGTTTCCCCGTAGGAATGCGCAGTTCGATGATGCGCTTGGCGGCGAACAGCGAGAGGCTGTTGCTGCTAACCAAAAGCGATTGCCAGTCGAAGTGCGCCTCAACAGTGAAAACTTCGCGTTCGCCGTAGCCTTGCTTGCGCGCAGCGGCGACAATGCGGTCAACCGCTTCCAGACGCAGCAAATCTTCGTCGCCGACTATAACGTAGAGACCAACTAAGCTGCGCTGCAAATGCGGAGTGAGTTGGTGCGTGTCTATGCGCATGCTGACATGCTCAACCGTTCGGCGAGGATCGAACGAGAGAAGTTTGCTTGGCGCGTCCTTGCGGCGACGATAGCTTCAAAGCTGCACCGCCGCCAGCCGCCGCATGATCTGCTGCACGATGTCGTCTTGCATATCGCGGTACAGCAACGCTTCTTCGGATTCCTTGGCGAGCACTTGGGCGTCGTTGAAGGCGAACGCGCGGGTAATGACGATTTCGTTGGCGGGGATGAGTTCTTTGCCGTCGGCGGCGCGCACGCGGAAATTGACGCGCTGGCGCAGCTCGAATTCGCGCACTTTTCCGGCGCCGGAAAGGGCCAGGATGTGACGCTCGCGCGCATCATTCAGGATTTCGACCGTGGCTTGGGCGGATTTGGCGTCGCTTACGAGTTGCAGGCCGCTTTGGCCTTGCAGGATGCGCGAGAGGCTGTTGGCGACGGGGGAAGAGGTGCCGCCGGCGATGTGCAGGGAGGAGAAGGGGAGTTTTTGGTCGCCGCGGAGGTGGAAGCCGCAAGCGACGAGCCCGCCCAAGAGCACGAGCCCGAGCAGTATCCGGGCGAAGGGCGATTGGCGAGCGGAATGGTCGTCCCCGCCACGCGAGGACAGCGAAGGCTGGTTTCGCCCTCCTTGCGTGGCGGAAATGACGAGGTTCTCTTTGGCGTTCACACGTACCTCACACCACAATATTCACCAACCGCCCCGGCACCACCACAATCTTCTTCACTGCTTGGCCGTCGATAAAGCGCTTCACATTCTCATTCGCCAGCGCCAGCTTTTCAATCGCTTCGCGCTGCGCATCTTTCGGCACGGTGATGTTGCCGCGTAGCTTGCCGTTCACCTGAACCACTAGCTCGATCTCATCTTGCACCAGCGCCACAGCATCGACCTGCGGCCAGCGTTCATTGGCGATGTCATCGCCGGGGCGCAACTCGCGCCAGAGCGCATCGCAAATGTGCGGCACGATGGGAAAGAGCAGCAGCACCGCGGTTTCGAGCGCTTCTTGCTTGACACCGCGCGTAACCGGCGCGTTGTCGCTCACTTTGCTCACCGCGTTCAGCAACTCCATCACCGCGGCAATCGCGGTGTTGAATTGCAGGCGGCGGCCGTAGTCATCCGTTACACGCTGGATAGTATGGTTCGTCGAATAGCGCAGCGCCTTATTATCCGAAGATAACTCTCCACCTGTATAGCGTTTCACCGCACCGCCGGCGACGTGCTCGTAGACCATGCGCCACAAGCGCTTCAAGAAACGGAAGGAACCCTGCACACCCTCATCCGACCATTCCAGCGATTGTTCGGGCGGTGAGGTGAACATCATGAACAAGCGCGACGTATCGGCGCCGAACTCGTCCACCAGCGCTTGCGGATCGACGCCGTTCAGCTTCGATTTCGACATCGTGCCCATGCCGCCGTACTCCAGCGCCGAGCCGTCGCGCGTCAGCTTCGCGCCGGTGATGCGGCCTTGCGCGTCGTGCTGTAGTTCGGCTTCGCTCGGGTTGAAGTACTCGACGCGCCCCGCGCCCGTTTTGCGCAGCAGGATATGGTTGAGCACCATGCCTTGCGTCAACAAGTTGGTGAACGGTTCGTCGAACTTGACCATGCCGAGATCGCGCATGACCTTGGTCCAGAAGCGAGAATAGAGCAAATGCAAAATCGCGTGCTCGATGCCGCCGATGTATTGATCGGCCGGCAGCCAATAGGCGACGCGCTCATCGACCATCGCCTGGTCGTTGTCGTTACAGGCGTAGCGCATGTAATACCAGGACGAATCGACGAAGGTGTCCATGGTGTCGGTTTCGCGCCGCGCTTGCTTGCCGCATTTGGGACACGCGACGTTCAAGAATTCCGCGCGCTTGTTGAGCGGATTGCCGCTGCCGTCCGGCACGCAGTCTTCCGGCAGCACGACCGGTAATTGATCGTCCGGCACCGGCACGTCACCGCAGCCGGGACAATGAATGAGCGGCACCGGCGTGCCCCAATAGCGCTGGCGCGAGATGCCCCAGTCGCGCAGACGCCAGGTGGTTTGCTTTTCACCCAGCCCTTTCGCCCCGAGATCGGCGGCGATGGCGTTCACTGAATCTTCGAAGTTCAGGCCGTCGTACTTGCCAGAATGCACACACACACCGTACTCGGCGTATTGCTCTTGCCATGCGGTATCGAATGGTTGCGTGAGCTTTGTCCGCGGCCAGTCGATGACTTGCTGGATGGGCAAACCGT
Organism: uncultured Burkholderiales bacterium; assembly: GCA_964488915.1. Lineage (GTDB taxonomy): Bacteria > Pseudomonadota > Gammaproteobacteria > Burkholderiales > JALYOK01 > CADEHE01. Next base: position 433 of record CAZAWU010000313.1, on the reverse strand, counting down.
ACTTCTTGGCGAACGCGAAATCGCGCTCATCGTGTCCGGGCACGCCCATCACCGCGCCTTCACCGTAAGTCATCAAGACGTAGTTGCCCACCCACACCGGCACGCGTTCGCCGTTAATTGGATGGTTCACGAACAATCCGGTCGGCATGCCTTTCTTCTCTTGCGTCGCCAATTCGGCTTCCATCGCGGTGCCGCGCTTGCATTCTTCGACGAAGGCGGCGAGTTTTGCATCGCTCTTTGCGGCATGCGTGGCGAGCGGATGCTCGGCGGCGACCGCCATGAAGGTCACACCCATGAGGGTGTCGGCGCGCGTGGTGAACACGCGCAACACCTTCTTTTCACCATCGAGTTGATACGGAAAACCGATATTGACCCCGCGGCTCTTGCCGATCCAATTCGCCTGCATCGCCTTCACGCGCTCGGGCCAGCCGGG
>CAZAWU010000312.1:0-3688 GCA_964488915.1 uncultured Burkholderiales bacterium | reverse complement strand
AACCGCTCGCGCACTGCGGCGGAGTCCTCCACGACGGCTACTGTTTTGGTTTGCGTTGACATCGCCTGGGACGCGACCACATTGCGCTCCAAACGATACTAGGCGCGAACAGCCTGGCGCGCTATCAGGTGTGCCCCGAGACGTACGTAGGGATTTCCCTACACGGGCCAGTTCACCATCAGGTCAAGCCTTGTTCGATGGCGTAACGCGTCAATTCGGCGTTACTGCGCAACCCGATCTTTTCGACGATACGCGAGCGGTAGGTGCTGATAGTTTTTGGGCTCAAATGCAGATCGGCGGCGATGTCGTTTAGGCTCTTGCCCGCGGCGATCATGCGCAGCACCAGAAACTCGCGTTCCGACAGCAATTCGTGCGGCGCGCTGCCGCCTTGATGTCCGAGCTGGTCGGCCAAGCGCTCGGCCAGTTCGGGGCTGATGTACTTACCACCGTTGGCGACCTTGCGGATGGCGCTAACGAGCAATTCGGCAGCGCTCTCCTTGTTGAGAAAGCCGTGCGCGCCTTCCTTGAGCACACGCAGCGCGTATTGATCTTCCGTGTACGCGCTCAGCACCAGCACGCGCAGCTGCGCGAACTCGCCGCGCAACTGCTTGAGCAGTTCGACGCCGGTGCGCCCCGGTAGCGAGATATCGAGCAGGATCAGGTGGAACGGGCGGGCGCGCAATTGCGCGAGCGCCTCTGGGACGCTGCCCGCCTCCCCGGCCACACGAATCTCGGACGTATCCGCGAGGATGCGCTTGAGCCCTTCGCGCACCACGAGATGATCGTCCACGATCAGGATATCGATGCTCATGATTGAAGGTTGAACTCCCCGCGCCTAGCCGGTACGCGCACGAAAACCGTCGTGCCGCTGCCCGGACGCGAATGGATGTCGACTTTGCCGCCGAGTTGGCTGGCCCATTCGCCGAGCCCGAACAGCCCGAACGAGGCTTCCTTGCGGCGCGCCTCCTCGCTGAAGCCGCGGCCGTCGTCGCGGATGCGCAGCTCCACGTGGTGACCGTTCGCGTGCAGCGAGACGTCTACTTGTGTGGCGGCCGCATGGCGCACGACGTTGGTCAGGCCTTCCTGCAACATGCGGTAGATGGCGGTCTGATGCGCTTCCGGCAGCGCTTCGAAGTCCCCTGAGGTATCGAGGTTCACGCGTAGGCCGGTGCGCCCCGCTAAGTCCTTGGTCAGGGTGGTCGCCGCGGCGACGATGCCGAGATCGTCGAGCATGGGCGGGCGCAGATCGGAGATGATGCGCCGCATCGCGGTGGCGGTGCCATCCACAGTCTTGCGCATGCGATCGACGGCGACCAGCAATTCACCGTGATCGCCGTAGTGGCGCTGCATCCAGCCCAAATCCATGCGCAGCGCGGTTAAATCCTGTCCCAGTTCATCGTGCAGCGAGCGCGCCAAACGCTTGCGCTCGCTTTCGATGTCGCCGCGTACGCGTGCACCGAGCGCGCGCAGGCGCTGCGCCGATAGGTCGAGTTCATCGCGCAGCTTGCGTGCGGTCTCGTATGGCTCGCGGATGCCGCTGATGAATAGCGCACGGTACAGAAGCACGTACCCGACGGCGCGGTAGGCGTGCGCGAAGAAGTTGTGGATGTCGTAAGGGTGCGAGTAGAACGTAGTGAACAACTGGCCCGCAGCCAGCAAGCAGGAAGCGGCGAACAGGTATCCCCACATGGCGGAGGCATCCTGGCGCTGGCGGCGGAAGAATCCCCATGCCGCAATCAAATGCGCTGCGAACAGCACGTACTCGATGCCGACCTTGAACGGCGTCAAGCCTTCGCCGGGCACGAAGGTGCGCGGCACCCAGTGCGGGTAGTACAGAAACAGCCAGTGCACCAGCGCAACGCCGATTAGGCACGCACCGAGGTAGATATAGCGCCGGCTGCGCCGCTTGAGCGCTTGCCACGGGCGCACCGCCAAAGCCAGCAGCGCAAACGCCGCCACCGCGCGTGCGGCAAAGGAGAAGTGGATCGCCTTTTCCGATGAGGCCGGCGTAACGAAGTTCGGCATGCCGGAGTAGGAGAGCGTGTGCCCGAAGTCGAGTAGCGCGACAGCGAGAAAAGCGCAGGCTAGCCAGTTGGCCGTGCCGGCGCGCGCCTCGTCGTGCGTATTCCAGCCGACTGCGAACACGAGCCACGCCACGACGATGGAGAACACCTCGATCGCCGTGTGCAGCGGTAGATACGAGGCGGCGGAGAACTGTATTTCGGAGGGCAACGAGGCCGCCGCCACCAACAGCAACAACGCCGTAACGCCGAACAACAGCAAGCGCCGTTCGCGCGCGGGGGCGGCAACGACGGACGGTGGCACGGCGGAAGACGCCTGCGCAAGCGGCATCAGGTGCAGCATGGGAGTTGAAAACTGCAATTGAGTTTAATCTTGGACGTTGACTTCGTCTACTTGAGTGACAGACCCCTGGGGCGAGAGACGAGCGTCGTGTGTCCAAAAACGCTTTCCCTTACAGATAGGAGAATGTTAGTATGGCAACGTAGACAAAATCTGCGCACTAGACCGACTGCTTCGCCCACGCGTAGCCGCCAGACCGCCAGCCGATGCTTCCCTCTACCGCCGGCCTCAGCATCCCTTATGCGAAAGGGGCGCTTCTCGTTACTGGGTACATGCTACTCGCCGCATTCGGCTCTCTGCTGTATGCCGGCAACAATGAAGTTGCCTATTTCTGGCCCGCCAACGCTCTAGCAGCAACGATACTGACGCGCAGCAAGCGGCGCGAATGGCCGTTTTTGCTCGCGCTCATCGTGCCCGCTGAAGGCGTGGTCGATCTCTACTTCGGTTTGTCGCTCGGGATCGGCCTCGCGCTCGGCGCGATCAACGCGTCAGAAGCCGGGCTGGTCGCCTGGTTGATACGCCGCTTCATACCGCACCAGCGCACCGAATCGGTGTCACTGAGCAGCCTATGGCGTTTCGTCGGCGTGTGCGCGCTCGCACCGGCGGCGTCGGCTTGCTTGGGAGCGGTCGTTTTGCTGCAAACCGGGATGGCGCAAAGTTACCTCTCTGCCTGGCGCATGTGGTGGGTTGGCGACGCCGTCGGTTTGCTGCTGTGCGCGCCCGCTTTTTGGGTCGTTGCCGAGATTTTCGCGCGCAAGCTGCCGCGCGTCTCGACCGCTCGCTGGCTCGAGGGTGCGCTGCTGGTCGCGGTGTTGCTTTGGGTGGCTTACTACGCGTTCGGCCCGCTTGGCGTTACCTTGGCCTCGCGCTCGATCGTATTCCCGATTCTGGTGTGGTCGGCGGTGCGCTTCGGCTTGGGTGGCGCGGCGTGGGCGTTGGTGGGGGTGGCGCTGATCGCGGTGTGGAGTGACTTGAACGGCCGCTTTTCGTTCACCAATCACGGTGATGCCGAAATGCACGCAATGGCCGTGCAGGCATTCCTGGCGATTGCCTCGGTCACCACTCTGGCGCTGGCCAGCGCGCTATCGGAGCGGCGCTGGTTGTTGGAGCGCTTCAGGCGCGTGGCCGAGGCGACGCCGAGCGGAATCGTGATGATCGATCCACGCGGAGCGATTACCTTCGCCAATGCCCAGGCACAGCGCATGTTTGGGTATGCACAAGACGAGTTGCTGGGGCTCAACGCCGAACGGTTGGTGCCGGAGCCATCCAAGGGCACAACCGATGCCGGGCATACTGCGTTTTTGGTGAAGCCGGAGGCTTGGCCGCC
>CAZAWU010000311.1:0-3726 GCA_964488915.1 uncultured Burkholderiales bacterium | reverse complement strand
TAGCCACGAGTGTGCGCAGGCGCACGCGTGCATGTGGGGAATCGGTATCATCGGCGCATGCCGCCGCCGCAATCGGATGCCCCGCCCCAACCCGATCTCCACGCTCTCGCCTATTCGGTAAAAACTTGGGGGCGCGAGCTTGGCTTCCAAGCTGTCGGCATCGCCGACGCCGACCTGACGCAAGCCGAAGCACGCTTGGCCCAGTGGCTCGGGCTCAACTTCCACGGCGAAATGGAGTACATGCAGCGCCACGGCACCAAGCGGACGCGGCCGGCGGAACTGATTCCCGGCACGCTGCGCGTCATTAGCGCGCGCCTCGACTATCAGCCGGCCAACGCCGCTCCAGCCGACCAAGTGCTCGCCGAGCCGTCCAAAGCCTACCTGGCACGCTACGCGCTCGGGCGCGACTATCACAAAGTGCTGCGCGGCAAGCTGCAACGCTTGGCGCAGCGCATCGGGCAGGCGGTGGGCTCGTTCAATTACCGTGTGTTCGTAGACAGCGCGCCGGTGATGGAAGTCGAACTTGCGCGCAAAGCGGGGCTCGGCTGGCGCGGCAAGCACACGCTGCTGCTGTCGCGCCAGGCAGGCAGCTACTTTTTCCTCGGCGAGCTCTACACCGATCTGCCACTGCCGGCCGATGCGCCGGAAAGCGAACACTGTGGCTCCTGCCAGGCTTGTCTCGATGCGTGTCCCACGCGCGCGATCGTCGCGCCGTACCAGCTCGATGCGCGCCGCTGCATCTCGTATTTGACCATCGAGCTCAAGGGCAGCATTCCGGAGGAGTTTCGCACCTTGATCGGCAACCGCGTATACGGCTGCGACGACTGCCAGCTCTGCTGCCCGTGGAACAAGTTCGCGCAGACCTCTGAGGAAGCAGACTTTGCCGTGCGCCACGGACTGGATGACACGGCGCTGGTGAGCCTGTTCGCCTGGAGCGAGCGCGATTTTGCCGAGAAGTTGGCCGGTTCGGCCATCTACCGCATCGGCTACGAACGCTGGCTGCGCAATCTCGCGGTCGGCTTGGGCAATGCGCCCACTACCCCTGAAGTGATCGCTGCCCTTGCCGCGCGCCGCAACCACGCCTCAGCGCTGGTGCGCGAACACGTGGCATGGGCTCTAACCCGGCACCGGCAGTAGCGAGTTGTGCAAAAGTACCCTTGGGGTTTTGTTCCCCCAGCAACTACATTGCCTCTTGCCGGCCCTGCGCTTAACGCGCCGCCCTGGGCTTAAACAAGAGCTCGCCACGCAAGTGAACCGAGCCCGCGCCGAGGGAATCAACAAGTGCTTTCAGATGACGGAGGCTCGGCGCTATGCGGGAACGGGTGGGACAACAGCTAGCAACGCCTCGGCGCAGGAGCCGACGCAGGGGGTACGACATGCATCTGTCCAGCTACAGCCACGCCACGCGCAGCCTCGCGGCAGCGCAGGCGCTTCCGCTCACGTCGGAGGAAATCACCAGAGTGATGATCGTCGAGGACGATCCGGCCTTCTTCAACCGCTTTTCCCGTATCGTCGCCGCACAACCCGATTTCGAATTGTTTGCCGCGGTGCGCGACGGCGCCACAGCGCGCGATTGCCTGGCGCGCGGCGCGCCGGACGTCCTCTTGATCGACTTAGGGTTGCCCGATCTGAGCGGCATTGACATCATCCGCGAAACTGCGGCGCGCTACCCTGCCACTGATATCTTGGTCGTCTCGGTGTTCGGCGACGAGCAACACGTGATCGCGAGCATCGAAGCCGGCGCCACCGGTTATTTGCTCAAAGACAGCTTGCCCGACGAGTTTGTCGAAGTCATCAAAGAACTGCGCGCCGGCGGTTCACCCATCAGCCCGGTTATCGCGCGCCGCCTGCTGACCAAGCTGCGTCCGGCTACTAACGTGATCGCGCTGCAAGACGGTCCGCGTGCACCGCTGTCCGCGCGCGAATCCGAAATCCTATCCTTCATCGCCAAGGGCTTCAGCTTCGCCGAGATCGCCAAGCTGCTGGAAATTTCACCGCACACCGTCACTACTTACGTCAAGAAGATCTACCAAAAGCTCGCGGTGCACTCGCGCGGCGAAGCGGTCTACGAAGCCAGCAAAATGGGGTTGCTGCGTTGATTGTCTCGGCGCTGGCGTGCGCGCTGCGCTGCGCGGGCGCATGGCTAGCGCTGCTTGCGCTGTGGCTGCCGCCCGCATTCTCGGCGCAGGAGCGCGCCGACTCCGTACTGATTCTGCGCGATGCACAATTCGTACTGACCGACGCGCAAACCCCGCCGCCGGATAGCGCGAGCTGGCAACCGCTCGCTTTGCCCGACAACTGGAACCTGTCACGCCCCGGCGTCGGTGGTTTCGGCTGGTATCGCCTTCAATTCAACCTCCCCCAACAGCCGCAACACGCCTGGGCCTTGTATGTGCGCAAGCTCAGCATGAACGCCGCCGTATACGTCAATGGCCAATTCCTGCGCAGCGCCGGCGCGTTCGAGGAACCGGTGGCGCGCCATTGGAACCGGCCACTACTGTTCAGCATCTCGCCGGCAATGCTGAAACCCGGTGTCAACACACTGCACGTGCGCTTGTGGGCCTACCCCAACTCGCGCGGCGGGCTGGGCGAACTGCGCCTCGGCCCCGAAGTCGAGTTGCATCCCCAGTATGAGCGGCGCTACTTCGCGCAGACCATACTGCCCCAGCTCTGCAACATCGTAGTGGCCGCATTCGGTGTGTTCGCATTCGCCTTGTGGCTCAAACAGCGCGAGACGCTGTACCTGCTGTTCGCCGTCTTCACCATGCTTTGGGCTATCCGCTCACTGCATATGTTCGTGCGCGATATACCCGTGCCCGCTTTCTACTGGGACATTTGGGTGCAGAGTTCCTTTGGTTGGTGTGCGCTACTCTTTATCGTGCTCTCCACTCGCATGGCCGGGCTGAATTGGCCACGCTTCGAGAAGCTGCTGATCGTTTACGCAGCGTTGGGGCCGGTGCTTATGTACGCGAGCGGCCCGCAGCACATGCACAGCGTTGCCAACAACTGGTCTTTCGTCATCGTACCGACCGCGATCGTGTTCAACGGCTTCGTGCTGCGCGAAGCATGGCGGCAACGCACGCTAGTAAGCGCCCTGTTCGCAGCGGTATTGGGCCTAATGATCGCGGCTTCGGTGCATGACGGGTTGGTGCACCGAGATAAACTTGCCTTCGACAGCTTCTATATTGTCTCCTACGTCATGATCGGCTTGGCGCTGGTCATGGGTTACGTACTCGTCAAGCGCTTCGTGCTGGCACGACAGCAGGCCGAACGCCTCAACCACGAACTGGAGCAGCGCGTCGCGCAGAAGCACGCCGAGCTGCAACAGAATTTCGAGCGCCTGCAAGAGTTGGAGCGGCGCACCGCCGTCGCGGAAGAACGCCGGCGCCTGATGAGCGAAATGCACGACGGCGTCGGGGCGCAGCTCATCGCCACGCTCGACCTGATTGAACGCGGCGGTGCGGCCGATCGGCTCGTTGCCAACGAACTGCGCGAATGCCTCGACCATTTGCGCCTAACCATCGACTCGCTCGAACCGACCGATAACGATCTGCTCACTGTGTTGGGCAACTTGCGCTACCGCCTGGAGGGGCGCTTGCGGCGCGCCGGCATCGCACTGGATTGGCAAGTCCAAGAACTACCGCCGCTGGCGAACTTAACGCCGCAAAACGTCCTGCACGTGCTGCGCATTCTGCAAGAAGCCTTCACCAACATCATCAAGCACGC
>CAZAWU010000310.1:0-3757 GCA_964488915.1 uncultured Burkholderiales bacterium | reverse complement strand
GGATTTTTAGGCAGCACCCGCCGTGACCTTCGCACTTCTCGGCCGCGCACGAGGCGATCGGCCTGAGATGAAGTGGCACGCACCTTGCAACTAATGACGGCGATGGCGGTGACGCCATCAAGGACGTCTTCCCGTTTGAGACTTCCTTGCCTCCTAACTGGCCGGGGCGCCGAGTAGTCGGCCTCCCGGCCGATTTTTCTCCTCCCCTTTTTCCTTGGCTGAAATCAACCAGAGCGGTTGCTAGCGACCACCAGCGCTTCGGGCGATAAAGCATCCTCAGTGGTCGTTTGGCAACATCAATACATCTCCCACCAGTCGCAGGAGAGTGGGTGGGGAGGCCGGTACCGTACTGGTATGCCTCTTGCGACGTTCGCATGTTCCAGGCAACATGCGCGCCGCTCGAAAAAGCCGCTCTGCTGGACAACCATAACCGAGGAGGAATCGATGTACTTAGAAGCAAAACTCAAGCGATCTTGGCGCTGTGTATTGGCTGCAGGGCTGGTGGGTCTGCCGCCCGCAGGCGACCTAGCGGCGCAGGAAGCAGCACGCAATCCGATCGAGGTGTTGGAAATGCCATCGGTCGAAATTATCGGTACGACGCCGCTGCCGACGTTGGGATTGCCGAAAGATCAGGTGCCGAGCAATGTCCAGGGTGGCACCGCAGAGCAGATCGAGCGGCAACGGCCATTGAGTCTTGCCGATTTCATGAACCAAAACATCGGCAATCTGAACATTAACGAGATCGGTACCAATCCGTTCCAACCGGACGTCAACTACCGCGGATTTAGTGCGTCACCCTTGCTCGGCACCCCGCAGGGTTTGTCTGTATTCCAAGACGGTGTGCGTATCAACGAGCCGTTTGGCGATATCGTCAACTGGGATTTGATTCCCCAGGGTGCGATTTCTTCGATGAACGTCATTCCGGGTTCGAACCCGCTGTACGGATTGAACACACTCGGCGGCGCGCTCGCTATCCGTACGAAGTCGGGCCGGCACAACCCAGGTTTCGGTGCGGAGGTATTGGGTGGCTCGTTCGGACGCAAGGCGGGCGAGGTTCAGTACGGCGGTCAGAAAGGCGTGTGGGACTACTTCATCAACGCCCATTTGTTTGAGGAAGACGGCTGGCGGGATTTCTCTCCGAGCGACGTGCGCCAACTCTTCGCCAAGGTGGGGCGCGAGACGGACAAGACCGATTTCGACCTAAGCCTCACGGTCGCCGACAACGATCTCATCGGCAACGAATTGTTGCCGCTTTCGTTCTTCAGGCAGGACCGCGAATCGGTATTCACCCGGCCCGATCAAACCTTGAATGAAATGGCGATGTTGAACTTAACCGGATCGCATTTTGTCAACGACTCTTTGCAGATTGCCGGCAATATCTACTACCGCAAAAGCGATCGCAAAGGGCTGAACGGCGATTCGAACGACGACTTCGAGGATAGCCCCAACGATGGGGCGTGTGATCCTGCCGATTTCAGCGATCCGCAAGACGCAGCCGATTGCGCAGCCCACGGCGGGCTCGGTGTAAACGAAGACACCGGGGTCAACAACCGCACCAACACTGAGCAGCGCGGATCGGGTTTCACGCTTCAACTGAGCAAGATCGATAAGCGCAATCAGTTCACCATTGGGACGAGCTTAGACGTTTCGCGTAGCGAGTTTCAGCAAACCTCCGCGGAGGGCGTGTTCGACGAAACCCGAGCGGTGGAAGAGGAGGAAGAGGGCGAGATCGAGAACGAACTCATCGGCCGTACCCGCACCGCAAGCATTTTCCTGACGGACACGTTTGCGCTCACGGCGGTGACACATCTGACCTTATCCGGCCGCTACAACCGCACGCGCGTGAAGACCACCGATGAATTGAACCCGACGCCGCCGAACTTGGACGGCGACTTTACCTACAAGAAGTTCAACCCCGCCGTCGGTGTTACCCATCGCTTCGCAGGCGAGAAGGTCACGGTGTTCGGCAGTTGGAGCCAGGGCAATCGTGCGCCGTCGCCCATCGAGCTTGGCTGCGCTGATCCCGACAATCCTTGTACGCTGCCGAACGCGCTGGCTTCGGACCCGTTCTTGGAGCAAGTCGTCGCGCGCACTTTCGAGGCTGGGGTGCGTGGTCGTGTGAACAACAATCTGAACTGGAACTTGTCCGCCTTCCGCACCGTGAACCGAGACGACATTATCTTCATCAGCACGTCCGCAGCGGCGGGGTACTTCACTAATTTCGGGGAAACGAAAAGGCAAGGCATCGAAGCCGGTCTATCGGCCAAGCTTGGACGCGCCGACTTGCACGTGAGTTATGGCTTCACCAAAGCGACGTTCGAGTCCTCCGCCTGTTTGCTGGGCGAGAACAACAGCACGCGCGGAACTTCAGCTAACTGTGCCAGCGACGACGAGATCTTTGTGTCCGCGGGCAGCATCATCCCCGGCATTCCCAAGCACAGCCTAAAGGTAGGCTTGGATTTCAACGTCAACGAACGCTGGGCGATTGGGGCGAGCGCGCTGTACTTCTCCGACCAGTTCGTGCGCGGCAACGAAAATAACAAGCATCAAGCGGGCACCTTTACCGACAACTTCGGGGAGACGCGCGAATTTCTCGGCAGTGGCAAAGTGGGCAGCTACGGCATTCTGAATCTGCACACCTCGTTTCGCGTCGGCAAAGGCTTCGAGATCTTCGGCCGCATCAATAACGTGTTCGACAAGAAGTACTTCACCTCTGGCGCGCTTGGCGAAAACCCGTTCGATGTCGATCGCAACTTCCAAACCAATTCGGAGGACTGGACGCGCGAGACGTTCTTCGGCCCGGGTGCCCCGCGCGGCATCTGGGTGGGATTGCGCTATGAATTCGGCGGCGCGGAAGTGGGCGGCCGCGACGACTGATTGTTAGGCTGTGACGGCGGCTATCCCCCCAGCTTCCGGTTTGTTTGGAGCCGGAAGCTGAAGCTGCCAGCGGACACCGGCGCGAGTTCGCCTCGCGCCGGGTTCGACTCAAAACAGAGGGGTGAGGCAAGCGAGGTATCCACGGGAAGCAGTGCGTGTTTGCTTCCATTGAGGATGCTGTCCTATGTTGCACACCGTATTGGGCGCCTTGGCCGGACCGTTGCTGGTCGCTTACCTCCTCGCCGTCGTCGGCTTAGTGGCCGGCTTGCTGTGGCAAATCATCCGTGCGCGCCGAAGCGATTGGATGCGTTGACTTTATTGCTTGATTTGGGCTGTACTACGGCTTGTAGGGGCTTGTAAATCAAGCCGAGCCTTATGTCCAAGGCTGTAGAGCCGTAGGTATAAGCTCCCCGAGAGCTCCCGATCGGTGCGCCGTGGAGCACAGCGCGGGCGCCGGAATCTTGGCGGACGGCTGCGGTCGAATGAGCATGAACATCAGACCGGCGCGAGTTGCCCTTGCCTGGATCATGCTGCTGCTCGCGAGCGGTGCGACATTCGATGTCCACGCCGCCGACGAAGCGACGGCGACTTTGCGGCGCGAGCACCGCGACGAGGCGCAGGACTTGCGCCAGCAGCAATCGCAAGATGAACCGTTGCCTGCGGCAAGCGAGGCCGAGCGCGCACAGTTGCGCGAGCTACAAGTGCGCGAACGCGCCGAGCAAGACGAGCTGCACGCGCGCCAACTGCGCCAGCAGTTACAGTCATCGCAGATTCGTCAATTGCAGGAGCGTGAGCTCTCCGCGGGCCAAGCACAGATCCAACTGCAGCAGTTTCGCCGCGAGCGCGAATCGGAGAGGCTGCAGCGCGAGATCTTGCGGCC
>CAZAWU010000309.1:0-3762 GCA_964488915.1 uncultured Burkholderiales bacterium | reverse complement strand
CGGTTTCTTGGCGACCATCGGAGCGCTCTACTGGTTCGAATAGCTTGGCTGCGAGGGCGCGGCGACCTGGTGGCTAGAACAGCCGCTGGGCGCCACGCAGACTCGCCGTGGACTTGCGCCGCCGCTCCATGATGTCGCCGATGTTTCGCGCCAAACGCGGGGCGAGGGCGAAGATGCGCTCTAATGTTTCCGGCGTCAGCAGCGCGATCTCCGTATCGTCGAGCGCCACTACGCGGAAGTCGCTTGCTTCCCCCGCGATGAGCGAGCGCTCGCCGAAGAACTCGCCCGCGCCAAGCGTTTCGACCTCCGCGGCCGCGCCCGAGTGATCGCGCATGCGCACGCTCACCCGGCCCGCGATGATCAGATGCAAGCCGGCTAACGCTTGGTCGAACTCAAGGATGGTTTCCGCCCGTGCGAAACGCTGCACGCATCCCTGCCCAGAGGCGTGCGCTAGCGCCGCATGGTCGATTTTGCCCAAGCTCGGCAGATTGCGGATGGCGCGCAGGGTGCGTTCGTCGTCGGATTCACGAGGTGGTGCGGGCGGCGGCGGCAGCGACATCTCCATCTGGATTGGGTACGGAATGGTGAGTCCTTCGCGCTGCGCGGCGTACCAAATCCGCGTCATTACCTCGCCGCGCACGCGCATGACTTGTGTGTAGTCCGAAATGGCGAAAATTAGCCGGTACTGAATAGAGGAGTCCTGATACTCGGCTGTGATCACCAACGGTCCTGGGTCAGCGAGTACGCCGGGCACATCGCCCATCATTTGCAGCATCACCTGCTTCACTTTGTTGGGCGGATCGTCGTACGAGAACCCGATTTCGATTTTCTCGCGGTGGATCGGCGTGGGGCGGTTGAAGTTGACGAGTTTTTCTTTTGCGATTACGCCGTTCGGGATGACGATCAGTTCGCGCGAGCGTGTCTCCAAGTGCACCGCGCGCCAGTTGATTTCGATCACGCGCCCTACGGTTTCGCCGGTTTGGATCCAGTCGCCGATGTTGAACGGACGCTCGATCAGCATGGCGATGCCTGCGAACACGTTGCCGAGCGTGTCTTGTAGCGCGAGGCCCAGCACAATCGAGCCGACGCCGAGGGCGGTGAGTAAACCGCCGAGATCGGCGTTCCAGACCAGCGAAAGTACGATGGCCGCGCCGATTAACACCAGCACCGTCTGCGCGAGATCGCGCAAGAGACGCGGCACGCGGCTCTGCCATGAATTTTCACCCGCGACGTCGAAGAACAGCGTATTGAAGAAGGCGAGCGCGCTGGAAATCCCGAGGATACCCACCAGCGTCGTAAGCGTGCGTGTGAGCAGGTGCGTGCTCGGTAGGCCGAAGACTTGTTCTGCCAGCAGCCACGCCCCGATTACGGGCAGTAAGTAGTGGCGTAGGGTCCTCAGCGGCTTTGTGAATGGCGAACCGGCGCGTTTGAGCCAGGCGTCTAGTTCGCCAAGCGCGACGACGGCGAGTGGGAAGCCGATGATCAGAGCAATCGCCCAGCGGGCCCAGCTTTCGGCTTGCGACCACGCGTTTAGCACAGCTTCACCCCTTCACTTCGCTTGGTTCGGCGGCGAGGCGGAATATCGCTTGCGCACCCTTGCCCGCCAGAATCGTGTCCCCCGCATGCTCGAAGCGGAAATCGTCTTTGCAGCGCTGGTAGGTTGCTTCGGTGATCACAACCGCGTCCACGCCAGTGCCGCGCGAAAGCGCTTGAGCGATGCTTACCGTATCGCCCCATAAGTCGTAGATGAACTTGCTGCGCCCGACCACGCCTGCCATGACCGGGCCGGTATTGACGCCTACGCGCACGCGCAAGCCAGTGCCCCGGCGCAAGTTGAAATTGCGCACGATTTCGACTAGAGCTCGCCCGAACTCGAGCATGCGCCGCGGGTGATCGATGGCGGGAATGTTGAGTCCGGTTACCGACAAATAAGCAGCACCAACGGTTTTCACTTTTTCCACGCCGCCCTGCTCCGCTGCCTCGTCGAACGCGCCGATCAACTCGTTTAGTAGTGCTACGACTTCGTCTGGGCGCTGCGCCGCGGCTAACTCATCAAATCCCATGATGCTGGCAAAAAGCACTGTGACGCTTGGCACGGCATCGGCGATTTGCCGCTCACCCTCCTTCAAGCGCTTGGCCACCGCACCCGGCAGGATGTTAAGCAGCAGATTCTCGTTCTGCTTCAGCGTCGCTTCGGTCTTGACAGTTTGCTCCTTGAGTTTGGCCGTCATGCCGTTGAAGACGAGCGCCAAGTCGTGGAACTCGTCGCGCGATTTGACTTCGACCACCGTGTCCAATTTGCCTGCTCCCACCGCTTCCGCCCCAGCAACGAGTTGCTCAATCGGGCGCAGGAACATCCGCGCCAGCGCCAGTGCGGCGAGTGTGAGGATGAGCTGCAGCAGCACCGCCGAGGTGAGTACTTTTCGACCAAACTCGTTGACGGGTGCGAATGCTTCGGTTTCATCCATTTTGACGACGACGCCCCAACCCAGTTCGTCGATGCCGCTCGGGCCGTAAGAGCCGAGCACGCGGATACCACGGTAATCGGTTGCGAACGCATGGCCACTTTGGTTGAGCAGCGCGCGTCGGGCGAGTTCGGTGTGAACTTCCTGTTCCAAGACCGAAGTCTTGAAGGTCTTGATGCGCGCGATTTGGTACGCCGGCACGCCCGCAGCAGCGAGTGCATCGGCGTAAGCCTTGGGATTCTCGATCAAAAAGCGCGCGTCGGAGCGCAGCCTGAAATCGGGTCCCACTAGGTACACTTCACCGGTCTTGCCTAAGCCTTCCTTGGCCCAATTGCGCCCACCGCTGACGATCACCTCGATCGGATCGTTCGGCACTTGCATGGCGATCACGCCCAGCAGTGTTCCTTCCTCGTACACGGGCGCGGCAGTGAACGCCGCGGGCGCGGTGCGCGAAGGCAAATAGCGCTCGAAATCGACGAGTTTGTAATAATTTTTCTGATTGGCGTCGCGCGCGGTGCGAAAGGCGCGCGCGAGATTGGTTTGCGCCAACACGCCGCTCGTCAGATTAGCGCCGAAATCGATCTCCTTGGCGACGCTGTAGACGATGTTTCCGTCGGCGCCGATCAAGAACAGATCGTAGTACCCCATGCGGCGCATCAGGCGCGCTAACATTGGATGGTACTGCGCGTGTGCCTTGCTGTACGCGCTGCCGTCTGCCGCCGTGTCGAGCGCCCAGCGGCCAGCCGCCGCCTTGTTTTGCGCCAGGTAGTGGTACTGCAGCACCCGACCCGCCATCGTGCCCGGCATTAGGTTATCGGCGATCGGTTCGCCTTCGGTCAAGCTTTTTAGCGAAGGCAAAAACTCTTGCTCGTAAAACGTCCTCAGTGACTGGGTTTGCTCGGTCTGCAGTGTCGCCGACTGCATTTCGTTGAAGCCGCCGTAAAAGCTTTTTAGCGCTTGGGCGATCATTGGATTCTCGGCCAAGCCGAGCGTTTGTGCGCGCAAGTCATGGAAAAAAGTCCGCAACTGAGTTGTGCGTACGATGCGTTGGGCCGCCAGTTGTTCGTTCACGCGCGCCGTCAGTGACTTCCTGCCGTTCTGGTAACCGAGCCACGCGGTGACAGCGATCGAAAGCAGGCTAACCCCGAGTAGCATCAGAAGTAGCTTGGATTGAATGCTCAGACGCAAGGGCAGTCTCATCGATTCGAGTTCTAAGGCGCAGGTGGATTGCGGCGCGATATGCGCTGCGTGGCCGAGGGCGAATGTAGCCGCAAGCGGGCGGCGCCGTCAATCGAAG
>CAZAWU010000308.1:0-3771 GCA_964488915.1 uncultured Burkholderiales bacterium | reverse complement strand
GCGTCTTGCGGAACGACATGACGCCCAGAATCAAGATGAGCAGCGCCATCACCACGAAGGTGTAAGGCCGGCGCAACGCGAGCTGGACGATCCACATGCCTGGTTGTTTCCTTTTGCCCGCCGTCGCCGCCGACTAAGTGCGGCTGCAACGTGGTTCACAAAACGAGACGGTTCGTATTAGAATCAAGTATAAAACGAGACGTGCCGTATTGTAAAATCGCATCGGAGGGCGGCGACTGCCGCCAAAGGCAGATCATGGCAAGCGATACGTTGCAGAGCACTAGCGCCCCGGCGGCAGCCGGCCTGCCGCCGCCGGCCAAACACGCGCGCGGGCGCCCGCGCAGCGAGCTGTGCCACGCCAGCATCCTTGATTCGGTGCTGAATCTGTTGGAGCGCGAGGGCTATCGTGCGCTCACCATCGAGGGCGTAGCGCGCCACGCCAAAGTCGGCAAGCAGAGCATTTACCGGCGTTGGCGCTCGAAAGCGGAACTGGTGCTGGAGGCCTATGCCAGCCACGTGGAAACGAAGGTGCCGATCCCGAACCGTGGGTCGGTGCGTGAGGATCTGGTCACCTTCCTCGCGACCGCCTTCCGCAGGCTGAACCGCACGTCGGGCACGATCATGCGCGGGCTCATGGCCGACGGGGTGCACGACGCCGATTTCAACCGGCTGCTGCGCGACGTGTTCATTCTCAAGCGGCGTCAGTCGGTCGGGCAGATTCTGCAGCGTGCCATCGCGCGCGGCGAACTGCGCACCGACACCGATACCGAACTCATGCTCGATCTCTTGTTCGGTCCGATTTGGTACCGTTTGCTGAGCCAACACGGCAAGCTCGACCTCGCGTTTGCGCGCGGCCTGTGCGATGCGCTGCTTAACGGTTTTCGTGCAGCGCGGCAGACCACGAAACGCGTGAGTGCGTCGCGCCAGGGCAAAAGCGCGTAGACTATCTACGCTTACCCGATAGCTGGCCGTACTGCCACTAGCATGACTGAGTGAGTGGCGTTTGGCTTTATTCACTAATGATATCTTAGGCGAGTATGCCACAATCGAGCGGATTTCACGGCCATCACGACATGGGCGGTTTGCCCGCGGAAGAAATCTCGCAGGATGAGCACGACTATGCCCCTTGGGAGAAGCGCGTCGACGCGCTGCTGGTGCTGCTGGCCAATCGTAAACCCGCGCCGTTAATGACGGTTGATGAGTTGCGCAAGAACATTGAGTCGCTCGGTCCCGATGCATACGACCAGATGAGCTACTACGAGCGCTGGATTCATTCCATCGCGCACACCTTGATCCAGCGCGGCGTCATCAGCATCGACGAACTCGGCCGCAAGATGGCTGAAGTACAGCAGCGTCAGCACGACGAGGCGGGCTGCTAGTGGACGAGCAAATCGCCGCGCGCTTTAAGCCGGGTGACCGCGTCGTGGTGCGGCGCGCTTACCCGATCGGCCACGTCCGCACGCCTTTCTACATCCGCGGATGCGTAGGCGAAATCGAGCGCCTGTGCGGCGCTTTTCGCAATCCGGAGGAGCTGGCCTATGCGCGCTTGGAAACGCCGCGCGTGCCGCTCTACCGCGTGCGCTTCGCACAAAACACGGTGTGGCCAGACTACCAAGGCAACATCCGCGACAGCGTCGATATCGAGATCTATCAGCACTGGCTGGAGCCGGCCTGACCTTACTGCTAAACCGTTCGCGCTGACGAGTCGAAGCGCCCTACTGCCATGTCCGACGACCACAACCATTCTCACGATTACGCCGCAGACAGCGACGATCATCTGACTTATTACCAATCGATGGAAGTCGCTGTGCGCGAGTTGCTCATCGAGAAGGGCGTACTGAGCGCCGCCGACGTGCGCCGCCAGATCGAAGACATGGACGCCCGCACGCCCGCCCGCGGCGCGCAGGTGGTGGCGCGTGCGTGGGTTGATCCGGCTTACAAAGCACGCTTGCTCACCGACGGTACGGCCGCGTGCGAAGAACTCGGTTTGCAAGTCAAGCCGATGAAGCTGGTCGTGGTGGAAAACACACAGGACGTGCACAACTTGATCGTGTGCACGCTGTGCTCCTGCTACCCGCGCCCGCTGTTAGGGTTGCCGCCCGATTGGTACAAGAGCCGCGCCTACCGCAGCCGTGCCGTGCGCGAACCGCGCGCCGTCCTGGAAGAATTCGGCACACGCATCCCCGACAGCGTTACCGTGCGCGTGCACGATTCCACCGCGGACATGCGCTACTTGGTGTTGCCGATGCGACCGCCCGGGACCGAGACTTTGAATGAAGAGCAACTCGCGGCGTTGGTTACGCGCGATTGCATGGTCGGCGTGGCGCTGCCGCAGTCTACTACTGCGCGCCGACCTCGACTTGGCTGATCTGAACGACCGGGCTCTGATCGGTGTAGTTCGCGATGTCCGCCATAATTTCCTTCGCGTGCGGACCGAAGCCAGCTTGAAAATCCTCGACCGAGTCGCAAAAGATATGGCACATCCCGATATACGTTGCCGCGGCGCCGGGCGTACCGCCCGCGAGCCCGCGATCCACCGTATAGAACTTGCAGCGCTCACCCATGCGCGCTTTGACTAACGGCATGTGCTTGTCGCGATAGTAGTCGTGGTCGAACCGAGCGCCCGGCTTGTTCGGATACATAACGCTAACCTTGATCATCGCTGGCCTCCTGAGAGCGTATTGGAGTAAAGGGCGCACATAGCATTGGCTTCTTCGGATTAGATTTTCCCAATGCTACCTACGTCCGCGTTTTTGGTTTCCTACCAGGTGCAGCGGGCGGAATAAAGCCCGACGTCCGGCATAGCATTGCGTCAATCGGCTTGCCGTCCTTGAATCGGATCGAGCGGCACACGATTACGTCGCCTTTGGCGGACAGCTCGGATATCCTCAAGCGCACGTCAGCAAGCGAGATTCCGGTTGCGGCGGCGATCTCCGAATCGAGTTTCTCGCCGGTTTGTTTCAGGTATTGCAAGATGTCTTGCATCGAAACGTCCTTAGTGGAGTCGCGCAGGCCGGTGCGTAGCGCCTTCGCCTTGGGGCCTCCATGCTACTCCAATTGCGATGACCTCACTGCGCCGCAGCGCGGACGCGCTCGCTACCTCTGAAAATCACGAAATCCGGCCGCGCGCGCCAGTTCAGCCTTCACCTCCTCGCGGCTGTGCTCGTACACGATTTCGCGCCCGCGCGCGCTGCCGACGTAGGCTGAGCCCTTGCTCGTTGGAATGAGTTTGCACCGAACGCTGTGGATGCCTTCTCCTAGCACGACTTCGATCACGTCTAAGCGCTTCTCTAGCACCAGAACCTCGATCGTCTGGCCACTGCTGGTCACTCTGACCTTGATCTTTTCCTCGTTCATATCTGCTGGCTTGGTTTCCCGAGGGTTCCATTGTCGGCGAAATCAGAGGCAAAAGGGCGTTGGCGTCGCTTTTTTCTTGTGGATTTGTCGAGCCCCCAGAATGCCACTGCCGATACGCGCTACCCCATGCTGACGATGCGGCCGCTGGGAACAAGCAAAGAACTCGCGACGTTGGTGACGCGCGGTGGCGCGGTCGCTGTGGCGTTGCACCGATGGCCTGCACAGCACGCATGATCGCGGCGTCCATGCCGGTTGATCGAAGCCGTGCGGGACAACAATTTTCATCGCGGTAGCGGTGCGCGGGACCATAATTGGGGTGGGACGCACGGCCTACTGCGATCGTGCGTTCCCAGCTACGCGAGTCTCCAGCGACATTTATCAGCGTATGCGTTACTTGGCAGGCGCGTCGTTCCA
>CAZAWU010000307.1:0-3806 GCA_964488915.1 uncultured Burkholderiales bacterium | reverse complement strand
GTGGTCGCCTGGCATTTCGGTTTTGGCGCGCAGGCGATCGCCGCCCTAGCGCTGGTTTGGGCGTTGTTGGCGCTCACCCTGATCGACATAGACACGCAGTTGCTTCCCGACGACATTACGCTGCCGCTTTTGTGGCTTGGCTTGATCGTCAATAGCTTCGGCGTGTTTACCGACTTGCACTCGGCCGTCATCGGGGCGATCGCGGGGTACATGATTCTGTGGAGCGTATACTGGCTGTTCAAGCTTCTGACTAAGAAAGAAGGCATGGGCCGCGGCGATTTCAAGCTGCTGGCCGCACTCGGCGCATGGCTTGGCTGGAAGAGTTTGCCCGTCATCATCTTGCTTTCCTCCGTGGTGGGCGCGGCGGTGGGAATAGCATTAATTGTCCTGGCGCGCCGCGGCCGCGATGTGCCGATCCCGTTCGGCCCCTACCTCGCGGGCGGTGGACTAATCGCCCTGCTTACTGGCCAGTCGCTGCTCGACTGGTATCTGAGCAACCTTTAGGTTTTTCTCTTCCTAGCTTTTTTGGGACGAGCGGCGCATGAGCGTGCGCCCGTACGTGGTTGCGCTAACCGGAGGTATCGGTAGCGGCAAGAGCACCGTCGCAGAGTTGTTCGGGGCGCTGGGCGCCGGGGTCATCGACACCGACGTCGTCGCACATGAGATAACGGCGCCCCGCGGCGCGGCGATGGAGCCGATCCGCGCGCGCTTCGGTGAGCGCTACTTGAACCCCGACGGCGGCTTGAACCGCGCCGCGATGCGCGCGCTGGTTTTTTCCGATCCGCAAGCCAAGACGGCGCTCGAGCAGATTACCCATCCGTTGATTCGGGCGCATGTGCGCGAGTCCGTTTTTGGCCGGCGCGAACCTTATCTGCTCCTTGTTGTACCATTGCTGCTCGAGACGGGGGGCTATCCAGGGTTGATGGACCGCGTGCTAGTGGTGGATTGTCCGGAGAGCGTTCAGATCGCGCGCGTGATGCAGCGCAGTGGTTTGAGTGAAGCGGAGGTGCGCGCCATCATGGCCGCACAGATTTCGCGTGAGCGTCGCCTCGCGCGTGCGGACGACGTCATCGATAACAGCTCGGAGCGTTCCGCGTTGGCCGCTCAAGTGCGGGAACTTGATCGGAGCTATCGCCGCTTGGCGGCGCAGCGGCACGAGCAAGCCCGCTGCGATTGAGGCAGCCTTGCATTCATTTGTAAAAAGCACACCCATCGGTCACAATGAGCGTTTCCGCGCCGCCCTCGCGCTGTGATCGTCTACGACTATCCCCTCAATGAGAAAGTCCGCACGCTGCTGCGGCTAGAGGATCTATACGACAAGGCGCAGTTGTTCGCCGATCGCAGCGACAGTCACGATCATCACGCGGCTCTGCGCGCGATGTTTGAGATCCTCGACGTCGCTACACGGGCGGATCTCAAATCCGAACTGTTGCAAGAGTTGGAGCGCCAGCGCCAAGGTTTAGAGGCGCTGCGCGGCAACCCCACGGTCGAACAGCCGGTGCTGCAGGAAGTGTTGCGCAGCATTGAGCGCACCGCCGGTAGCTTGCTCTCCTCCGCGGGAAAGTTCGGCCAGCATCTCCGTGACAACGAGTGGATGATGGGTATCAAGCAGCGCTCCAGCATCCCCGGCGGGGTGTGCGAGTTCGATGTGCCCTCGTATCACTACTGGCTGCACCAAAGCCCGGAGGTCCGCAAACGTGACTTGCAAGCTTGGTTCGAGCCGACCTACCCTATCCGCGACGCGCTGCGTATCGTTATGAAGCTGCTGCGCGAAAGCGGCAAAGCGCTTTCGCTCGTTGCACATCAAGGCACTTTTCAGCAATCGCCGCCGCAGAAGCTGGCGCAGATGTTGCGCGTGGCGCTCTCCTCGTCGCTGCCTTGCGTGCCGGAAATCAGCGCGAACAAGTACGTGCTTAACGTGCGCTTCATCACCGCAGGGCACAGCGAACGGCCGCACCTGTACGAAGGCGATGTCAAGTTTGACCTGACCTTCTGCAATTTGTAGTAGGCGCTACCCCGTGGCGCAGCGCTCAAACGCGGTCCGATGCCCTAACTGTGGGCGGGTTGCGCGCTACGATGCGAGCAACGCCTTCCGGCCGTTTTGTTCCGAACGCTGCAAGTTGCTCGATCTCGGTCAGTGGGCAACGGAGGGGTACCGGATTGCTGGCGACGAGACTCCTGGCGATGCCGACGATCCCGAAGAGCGGACCTAAATGGCCGCTTCTCCGCGCTGGACGCGGATGCGTGACTGCTGTCACCTTGTCCGCCATAGGGCCTTGTGATATCGTTCGCCGGCGAAAAACCGCTAAAGCCCTTGGGCCGTTGGCGTTTGCCGCAGGGGAAGAGCGAGCATGGATTCAGGCGCACTAACTCAGCCGTACGTTTGCACCAAAGCCCGTAACCGGTCTTTGACAGCGGCTGGGCGGAGGGTTTTTCTAGTCTCGATATCCGTTTCGATCGTCCTGCTGGCGGGATACGCGGCGCTGCAAGGCGCCTGGCTGGTGATGCCGTTTGCCGGTTTGGAAGTGCTACTGGTGTTGTTGGCGTTTCGCTTAGTCGGGGCGCACGAGCAGGACTACGAGCGCTTGGAGATCGCCGAGGGCAGCGGCCGTTTCGAAGCACGCAACGCGAGGGAAGTGCGCAGCGTCGAGTTCAACCCGCAGTGGGCGCAGGTGGTTTGCCGGCAGTCCGGGTGGCGTTGCGATATGGCTTTGCGCTTCAAAGGGCGGCAAGTTCCTATCGGCCGGCTGATGAGCGATGAGGAGCGCCAGGACTGGGTGGAGGAGTTGAAGCCTCGCATCAGAGTAGTGCGGGTGTAGGCCAGGACAATCAAGATCAATGGGGAGTGGAATGAAGCATAGAAAACTCGTCGCTGCACTGCTGGGCCTCGCGACTGGCGCAGTGTCCACGCTATCAGTCGCCGGTTACGACGTACTGAATCTGCCGCCCGGTGCAACTGCGAATGCCCGTAGTAACTACGATCTGCACCTGTTCGTGATGTGGATCTGTGTCGGTATCTTCATCGTGGTGTTCGGCGCGATGTTCTACTCGATCTTCAAGCATCGCAAATCCGTCGGCCATAAGGCGGAACATTTCCACGAGAACACTACCGTAGAGATCGTCTGGACCGTGATCCCGTTCATCATCATTGCAGTCATGGCCGCGAAGGCGACCGGAGCGCTGCTGACCATTCGCGATACCAGCAACCCGGACATGACCATCAAGATCACTGCGCACCAATGGCAGTGGAAATACGACTACCTGCAAGACGGCATTTCTTTCTATAGCAAGATGTCGACGCCGCGCGATCAAATCGAAGCCAACGCGCCCAAGGGTGAGCACTATGTCGTCGAGGTCGACAAAGAAGTGGTAGTGCCAGTTAATAAAAAGATTCGTCTCTTGGTGACCTCAAACGATGTTATTCACGGCTGGTATATGCCCGATCTGGCGGTCAATCAATACGGCATCCCCGGTTTCATCAAAGACACCTACATGAACATCGAAAAGCCCGGTGTGTATCGAGGTCAGTGCTCGCAGATCTGCGGCAAGGAGCACGCCTACATGCCAATCGTCGTGCGTGCGGTGAGCGACGACGAATACAAAGCTTGGGTTGAAAAAGCCAAGGCTGGGCAGAGCTAAGGATCAGGGAGAGTCACGATGGCACAAGCACACACACACGGACATAACGATCACTCTCACGGCCACGGTCACGACGATCACGGCCACCATGCGCCGGCGGGCTTTATGCGCTGGGTCACAACGACCAACCACAAGGACATCGGCACGATGTACCTGTGGTTCAGCTT
>CAZAWU010000306.1:0-3808 GCA_964488915.1 uncultured Burkholderiales bacterium | reverse complement strand
CCGCAACTTAAACCGCTGTATCTTGCCCGTCGCCGTCTTCGGCAACTCGTTCTTGAACTCGATCCAGCGCGGATACTTGTAAGGCGCTAGCAGATGTTTGACGTGCTGTTGCAGTTCGTCGACCAGCGCATCGCCGGCACTTTGTCCCGGCTTCAAGACGACGAACGCTTTCGGTTTAGTCAGCTTGTTTTCGTCCTCGGCGCCAACCACCGCCGCTTCAAGCACGGCCGGGTGCGAGGCTAGCGCCGCTTCGACTTCGAACGGCGACACATAATGGCCGCTGACTTTCAGCATGTCGTCGCTGCGGCCGCAGTAGGTGTAGAAGCCATCCGCCTCGCGGATGTACTTGTCGCCGCTGCGCGTCCACGGCCCGAGGAAAGTGTGCAGGCTGCGCTCGCGGTTGTTCCAGTATTGCACCGCGCTCGATGCGCCGCTGATCTGCAATTCGCCGATTTCGCCGGCGCCGACCGCGTTGCCCGATTCGTCGACCAAGCGGATGTCATATCCGGGCACCGGTTTGCCGGTCGAGCCGTAGCGCACTTCGCCCGGGCGGTTGGAGAGGAAAATGTGCAGCATCTCGGTGGAGCCGATCCCGTCGAGAATGTCGACGCCGGTGCGCTCGCGCCAGCGCGTGCCGATGTTCTCCGGCAATGCTTCGCCGGCGGAAGTGCAGACGCGCAGCGTGAGCGCTTCTTTCGACGGCAGCTCGTCGCTTGCCAGCAGCGCGGCGAACAGCGTCGGCACGCCGTAGAAAATCGTCGGCTGATGCTCACGCAGCACGTGCGAAACGGAAGCGGGCGTCGGGCGCTCGTGCAGCAGCACAGCCGTAGCGCCGACCGTCAGCGGAAAGGTCAGCGCGTTGCCGAGGCCGTAGGCGAAGAACAGCTTCGCGGCGGAGAACACGACATCGTCCTCGCGGATGCCAAGGATGGGCTTGGCGTAGAGTTCCGC
The DNA here is from genome assembly GCA_964488915.1 of uncultured Burkholderiales bacterium. Taxonomy (GTDB): domain Bacteria; phylum Pseudomonadota; class Gammaproteobacteria; order Burkholderiales; family JALYOK01; genus CADEHE01. Next base: position 2,857 of record CAZAWU010000306.1, on the reverse strand, counting down.
CGTGTGCGCGAGACTGGAGTGAATGTGCACCGCGCCCTTCGGCGTGCCAGTCGAGCCGGAGGTGTAGAGCCAAAAGCAAGCGTCGTCGCGCGTGGTGGGCGCGGCGGCGAAACTCGGCTTGCCGCCGGCGAGGAACTCGTCGAAGCGGCGATGGCCGTGCGCGCTGATTCCCGAGCCTGAGCCTGAGATGATCACCTGTTTCAGTCCCGCCGCCGCGATCAGCGGCGCGAAGCTGGCCAGCAGCGCTTCGGAAACGACCAAGGTGCGTGCGCGGCTGTCGCGCAGCATGAATTCGTAGTCCTTCGTTGTGAGCAGCGTGTTGACCGGCACGGCAACCACGCCGGCTTTGATGCAGCCGAGGAACGCCGTCGGAAAGTCGATGGTGTCGAGTAGACAGATCAGCACGCGCTCTTCCATCTGCACGCCGCTCTGCATGAGCGCGCTGGCGAAGCGGTCGACGCGCTGCGCCAGCGCACCGTAGCTGTGGCGCCCGTTGAGGTCGATGTACGCAGTTTTGTCTGAGCGCCCGGCGCGCAAGTTGCGCTCGATCAAATCCACCGCAGCGTTGTAGTCGCGCGGTATATCGACACGCGGCGGGCTCACGCCGTGATCAGCGCGACTGAGCATCGCTCCTCCTATACTATTTTAGGTATATTTTATTGAATGGCAGCCATAGTCATTTTTTACTGCATGACTATGCCAGTATGCCTAAACCGCAGTCGTTTCGAGCAACGCTCGCTGACACTGCGGCAGCCATTGCGCGAACCATTCTACCGCCACGTCCTCCGGCAACTCGCCGCCGGCGGCGTCATGCAGGGCGCGCTCGCCGATGCGCTTGGCGCCGAGTTCGCTCAAGATCTCATCGAAGCGCTTGCCACCGTTGTTGAAGGTTTGTGCGTAAGTGCGATCACCGAGACCGAACACGCCGTAGCGCACGCGGCGCAAATCCGGTCGCTGCGCACAAAGCGCCTCGTAAAACGGTTTGGCATTGTCCGGCACGTCGCCCTGCCCGTAAGTCGAGGTGATAATGAGAAAGATCGCGTCCTGTTCGAACACGCCGGCATCGACAAAATCCATCATCTCCATTTCAATTGCCGTGCCCTTGCCGCTGTGCACGTGCACGATCTCTTCGGCCGCGTGCGTGGCGTTCTCGGTCATGGTGCCGACCAGGATTTGTATCTTCATGCGTGTAGTCCTAAAGCCGTTGCTTGACGTGCAATATATTACACGTTACTCTCACAGCATTGCAATATATTGCATAAGCCCAATTCCCCGTGTTCATGCTTCCCGTGCCGAAGCAGTGCCTAGCAACATGATGGCCGTTGCCGATCGAAGCAGCCCAGGCGCCGACGAAGCCTACCTAGCGCAACTCGGCACGCGCGTGCGCGCCTGGCGCGAGCGAGCGCAAGTCACGCGCAGAGAACTCGCCGCGCGCTCCGGCCTTTCCGAGCGCTACTTGGCGCAGTTGGAGGCTGGGCAAGGCAATTTGTCCATCTTGCTGCTGCGCCAGTTGGCGGATGCAATGTCGGTTCCCGTGGCGCGGCTGGTGGAAGAAGCCGAGTACGCGCCGCCGGAAGAATTGCGCTCGGCGATGAATCGGTTGGCACAACTGCCGCCCTCTCGCCTGCGCGCCGCATTAGCGTTGCTGCAAAGCCGCTTCGGCCCAGGCCGGGCGGAGCGCGTCGCGCTTGTGGGTCTACGCGGCGCGGGAAAATCCACCCTCGGCGCAGCGCTGGCAAAGACGCTCAACGCGCCGTTCATCGAACTCGATCGCGAAGTCGAGCGCGAGGCCGGCGCCAAGCTGGGCGAGCTATTCGCGCTCTACGGCCAAGACGGATTTCGCCGCTTCGAACGCGCGGCGCTGGCACGCGTGCTGCGCGATCATGCGCGCGCGGTCATTGCCACCGGCGGCAGCTTCGTCACCGATGCGCAAAGCTATGAATCGCTGCGCACCGCCTGTTACACGATTTGGCTGAAAGCGCGCCCGGAAGAGCATATGGGGCGCGTGATCGCGCAAGGCGACTTGCGGCCGATACAAGGCCGCGCACAAGCGATGGATGAACTGCACCGAATCCTTCACGAGCGCCAATCGCTCTACGCACTGGCCGACGCCAGCATCGACACCTCCGGAAAAACGCCGCGCCAATGCTTAGCGCAACTGCGCACGCTACTCAAGAGCGCGGCGCAAGACACAACGACGATGGAAACCGAAGCATGATTTTGTTCGATACCGACCCCAGCCGCTATCGCCACTGGCGCTTCGCCGTCGACGGCGATGTCGCCACGCTCACCCTCGACGTCAATGAAAACGCCGGCCTGCAGCCAGGCTATCAGTTGAAGTTGAATTCCTACGATCTCGGCGTCGACATCGAACTCTACGATGCGCTGAACCGCATTCGCTTCGAGCATCCGAGCGTAAAGTGCGTCGTGATCACCAGCGGCAAATCGCGCATGTTCTGCGCGGGCGCAAACATCTACATGCTGGGCCAATCGACGCACGCGTGGAAAGTGAATTTCTGCAAGTTCACCAACGAGACGCGCAACAGCTTCGAGGATTCCAGCGCGCATACCGGGCTAAAGTTTCTCGCGGCACTGAACGGCACCACCGCAGGCGGCGGCTACGAGGTGGCGCTGGCGTGCGACGAAATTCTAATGATCGACGATCGCTCCTCCACGGTGAGCTTGCCGGAAGTGCCGCTGCTCGGCGTGCTGCCCGGCACCGGCGGTCTTACGCGATTGACCGACAAGCGCAAAGTGCGGCGCGATTTGGCGGACGTCTTCTGCACGAATGCCGACGGCCTGCGCGCCGAACGCGCGCTGGAATGGAAGCTAGTCGACGCTATCGCCAAGCCGCAAG
>CAZAWU010000305.1:0-3837 GCA_964488915.1 uncultured Burkholderiales bacterium | reverse complement strand
GGCGGCTTCGTCATGGTCTATCCGCGCAATGACGCACTGCCTGACACCTACACCGGTTGCAAGTTGCTGTGGGTCGTGGACGGCGAACGCTACCTGCGCCTAGCGACGCTCTATTTCAAGTCAGGCAAACTCAAGACCGCGGCGGCGCATGATGTGCGCGATGCAGCGGCCGAGTTGGACGCTGCATGCGCGTTCCCCGAGGGCAAGTCGCTGCTAGCTGAGACGGGCATCAAGATGAAGGATCAGGGCTACGCTGGGTTCGAGCGGGAGGAGTTCTATGCCCTGCATTTGCCAACTTGGCCACGCAGTTGTCTAAGCCAGCCGGACGCGGCGGTTTGTCAGCAAGCGCCGCGCTGAGTTCGCGTTCAGCCATGAATCTCGTCTTTGACGGCTTGAGTCAGCCAATCGGCTTTGCTATGCACAGCCTATTTGGGCTGATTCCGCTGGCGATCTGGGGCTGGGAGCGGTACGTGCGCAAGCGCCCGGCGCACTGGTTTTTTCTGCTGATGGCGGCGCTGCTGCTGGTCGGCGTCAACGCCATACGGATCTGGGATCAAACGCGCGTGCGCCACATGGCGCGCAGCGGCGCAGGCTTGCATGTGACCAACGGCGTCATCACGCAGAGCTGGCATATCGTCACCCGGCGGCGCGATTGGACACGCTCCTGGCTCAGCTATACGAGCACCACCAGCGAAGGATTCGATATCGGCAATGAACGCTTTAGTTGGAACGTAGGCGACAATATGTCGCCAGCGACGTTCTCCAATGCTGGTTCCGCCCCTCTAAAGTTTCACGAGGGAATGACGGCGGAAGTCACATGGTTCAACGATGCGGCCGACAACGATCGGCGGCGCATCGTGCGCTTGCGGCTAGGTGCTGCCCCTGCCGCGCACAACACCGGGCCCGTCGACGCAAGTTTCACTAAGTTTCAGCAAGCATTCGCCGCCGCACTGCGCACCAACGACACAGCGCGTCTGGCTGAGCTTACACGCGCGCCGCTGCGTCTCAACGAGATTGATTTGGATCAAGAGCGTGTTGCAATGTTGTACCGCGGCGCTTTCGGCCCCGCGATGCAAACGTGCCTAAATGCTGCGACGGCGACGCTCGCCGCTGATGGCGGCGTACAACTCGCGTGTCAGCGCAGCATGTTAGTTTTCCGCAAAGATGAAGCCGGCGCTTGGCGTTTTGCTGAACTTCGCATCAGGTAGTCCCGAGATTCACCCATCAAACCGCACTCCCTGCGCCAGCGGCAGCGTGCGGCCGTAGTTGATGGTGTTAGTCACGCGGCGCATGTAGTTCTTCCACGCGTCCGAACCGGACTCACGGCCGCCGCCGGTTTCTTTCTCACCGCCGAAAGCACCGCCGATCTCCGCGCCGCTGGTGCCGATGTTGACGTTGGCGATGCCGCAGTCGCTACCGGCGGGTCCGAGGAATTGTTCGGCTTCGCGCACCTCTCCGGTAAAGATCGCGCTGCTCAGGCCTTGCGGCACGTCGTTGTGGATGGCGATTGCTTCGTCCAAATCGCGATAGGTGATGACGTAGAGAATCGGGGCAAATGTTTCCTGCCGTAAGATTGGCGCGCCGGACCCGATCTCGACGATCGCCGGCCGCGCATAAAAACCGCCGCTCGGCACGCCATCCGTAACGCGTTCGCCGCCGCAGAGCAAGCGCCCGCCCTGTTCGCGCGCGGCGTCGAGTGCTTGCTGCATGTGGGCCAACGCATCGGCGTCGATGAGCGGCCCGATCAACACGCCTGTTTCGCGCGGATCGCCGATGCGCAGGCTGCCGGCGATACGCGCCAAGCGCTGCGTAGCCGCGCCGGCCAAGCTCTCGTGCACGATCAGGCGCCGCAGTGTGGTGCAGCGTTGCCCGGCGGTGCCGAACGCGGCGAAAGTGATGGCGCGCAGCGCCAGTTCGATGTCCGCGGATGGCGTCAGGATCATGCCGTTGTTGCCGCCCAGTTCGAGCAGGCAGCGCCCCAGGCGCGCGGCAACACGCTGCGCGACAACGCGGCCCATACGCACCGAGCCGGTCGCACTCACCAGCGGCAATCTTGTGTCAGCCACCAGCGGTTCGCCAACGTGCGCGCCGTCACCGACGATCACGCAACTGAGTGCGGACGGCACATCCAGATCGCGCGCAGCGGCGATCGTTTCCTGCACGATGGCTTGCGTGGCGAGCGCGGTCAGCGGCGTTTTTTCGCTCGGCTTCCATACGACGCTGTCGCCGCAAACAAAAGCCAACATCGCGTTCCATGCCCACACCGCCACCGGAAAATTAAATGCAGTGATGACGCCGACCGCACCGAGCGGGTGCCACTGTTCCATCATGCGGTGGTGCGGCCGCTCGCTGGCGATGGTCAGGCCATGTAGCTGGCGCGAAAGACCCACCGCGAAGTCGCAGATATCGATCATCTCCTGTACTTCGCCTTGCGCTTCGGAAACGATCTTGCCGGCTTCGAGCGTAACTAGTTGCGCCAGTTCTTGCTTACGCTCGCGCAGCGCATTGCCGATGCGCCGCACCAGTTCACCGCGTTGCGGCGCGGGACGCAGGCGCCACGCCAGGAACGCTTCATGCGCGGCCCCTACGGCCGCCGCGACATCGCTTGCCTGCGCGCTGGCGATGGTGGCGAGCACGGCGCCATCGATCGGGGAACGCACGGTGAGCGCCGGACCATGGGTAGGGAACGGCGTGGCGCCGATGTAAGCGCCCGTCAAGTGACCGGCAACGCCAAGGGCGTGTAGAGCAGCTTGGGCAGACATGGGTCCTCCCCTTCAAGCGTTCCTAACGATGGTTGCCAAGCCTCGTGACGGCTTACCCCATCCCGACCTTCCCCGGTCGAGGGGAAGGAGTGGCACGCCTTCGGCGCTACGTCGTTCTCGGCACGGCCGGTGCATTAATTCTTTCGGCGTGCGACGCACCGGGTTTCATGCCCTCGTGCGTCACGTCGTAGCATTGTCCGAAACGATTGGCGATGAACGCCTCCAGCGGCACTTGCTCTTGGCGTACGAAGCCGCGGCGCGGCAAGCGCGCTTCGCGGTGTAGATCCAGCACCGCGCACAGACTGGCGGCGGTAGTAATCTGAATCGCACTGCACTGCTGGCCGCGAAACTCGCCCGCATACACTTTGCGCGCATCGGTCATCTGCGCAAGGCGGCCGTGCCTTTTGCCGGTCACGGTGCAGAAAATCAGAACCACATCTTGCGGGGTCATCGGTACCGCGTTTTCTAGCACGTCTTTGAGAATGTCGCGCCGGTGGTTGAGGCGCAGCTCGTTCATCAGGAACGCGATCAAGTCGCGATGGCCGCGGTAGCGGATGGTCTTGTAGTTGAGATTGCGGCATTTACCGTCGTAGCTTTCCGCCAGCGTACCGACTCCGCCGGAGGTGTTGAACGCTTCGTAGTCGATGCCGTCGAGCGAAAAATGCTCCAAACCCTCCAGCGGCAGGGTATTGATCAAGCGCCCCTCATGAATCGCCTCGCACGCATTGCCGTACTCGTTGATGAGCCCGTCGGTGCTCCACGTCAAGTTGTACTTCATCTCGTTCGTAGGGAACACCGGCAGCGCGCCGACGCGCAGGCGTACTTCGTCCAACGTGTCGAACTGCTCCGCCAACGCATGTGCGGCGATCGAGACGAAACCTGGGGCCAAACCGCATTGCGGCATGAAGATCTGTCCGTCAGCGGCTTGCGCGGCCACGGCGCGCACTTCCTTCGTGGTTTGCACGTCTTCAGTAAGATCGAAGTAGCTCAGGCCGTGCGTCAAGGCGGCGCGGGCCACAGCCGGGTTGGCGGAGAAACTGAGCGCAGAAAGCACGGCGCGGCGGCCGGCCATGGC
>CAZAWU010000304.1:0-3840 GCA_964488915.1 uncultured Burkholderiales bacterium | reverse complement strand
GACAGGCGGTGCAGCGCGCGCGCAATCAGCTCTTTCCCGGTGCCGGTCTCGCCGGTGATGAGCACAGGCTGCGGTGAGGGGCCGACCGCTTCCAAGTAACGGAAGATCGCTTGCATGGCTTTGCTCTGCGTCACGATCTCGGCGAAGGCTTCGGGGTTGCGCACACTATCGGCAAGGAAGCGCTCCTTGAGCGACAGCACTTCGGCGCGCAGCGCGCGAATCTCCAACGCGCGCTTGACCGACGACACTAGGCGATTCTTCTCGACCGGCTTCACCAGGTAGTCGATCGCGCCCGCTTGCATACATTGCACGGCGGTGTCGAGATCGTTCGTTGCGGTCATGAGAATGACCGGCAGGTCGGGATAGCCGGCGGCGACTTGTTCGAGTAGGACTTGTCCCGACACATGCGGCATCGCCAGGTCAAGTACGAGCACACCGACCGTTCGCTCCGCCAGCAGCGGCAGCACCGCGCGGCTATCGTCTAGCGTCTTCACTTCAGCGATGCCTGCCCCGCGCAGCACCAAACTCACGCTGTGCAGCAATTGCGGCTCGTCGTCGACCAGCAGTACCGGTAGGCTGGCGTTGGTCAATTGGTTTGTGGGTACAGAGTCCATTTCGCTTCCCGATCAATTTGCGGCGAACGCCGCAACGGGCGCATCGCTTTGCGCGAGCGGGAAACTCACGACCGCTTGCGTACCCTGTCCAAGCTCGGAACTAAACTCCAGCCGGCCGCCGTGCGCGCGTACCAGCGACGCCGTGATCGCCAACCCCAGCCCGGTGCCGCCGCTCGTCTGTTTGGTGGTGAAGAAAGGATCGCACAGCCGCGCCAAATGTTCGTGCGCAATGCCCGCGCCCTCGTCGCTTACCGTCAGCATCACGCAGCGCTGCTGCGCGTCGAACGCAGTGATAACCGACACCGCCTTGTCTCGATTCGGTAGCGCCTCCAATGCGTTTACCACTAAGTTCACCACGATCTGTTCCACCTGCTGCGCGTCGCCGTGCAGAGGCGGCAAATCTTCCGCAAGCGCCTGCTTGAAGTGGGTAGTGCGCTTGCCGATCGCGTGTTTCAGCATACGTAACGCGCGCTGCACGGTCTCGTTGAGTTGAAACGGTGCGCGCGCGCCGCGCCGCTGCGGCCGCGCGAAGTCCTTGAGGTCGTTGACGATGTGCTCGATGCGCAGCGCGCCCTCGTGTACGTCGCGCACCAGCGTCGGCAGGCTTTGGCGCATCTCGGTGTAAGGCAACCCGACGAGAGTGAAGTCGCCGTTGCGGGCACGGTAGTCGTCGAGAATGCCGAGCGCGTCATCCCAAGCTTCGGCGAGCACGCGCGCGTTGAGCAGAACCAGTTGATTCGGATTGTTGATCTCATGCGCGACGCCGGAGACGAGCGTGCCCAGCGCCGTCATTTTGTTCGCCTGGATAAGTTGCAGTTCTTGCTGGCGCGTGGTTTCTTCCAAGCGCTTGCGCTCGGTGATGTCACGCATGATGGCAGTGATGTGCCGCTCGCCTTGGCGCGTCCAGCTCGAGAGCGAGACCTCCAGCGGGAATTCGCTGCCGTCTTTGCGCTGACCGAGAAACTCGATGGCGCTTTGGAACAGCGGCGAATGACCGGTCGCGACCCACTCAGCAAATGCGCGCTGATGCGCGCCCCAATGGCGCTGCGGCATGAGGCGCGTGAACTGCGTGCCTGAAATCTCATCGCGTGCATAGCCGAAAATGCTCGCCGCGCCGGCATTCCACGACACGACGTTGCCGCTGCTGTCCGCGGTGACTATCGCCTCCTTGGCCGAGTCGGTGATCGCGCGCAGGCGCTCTTCGCTGGCGCGCAGCGCCGACTCCGCTTGCTGGCGCTCGCCCATCTCGCGGTTCAGATCGGTGTTGGTCTTGCGCAACTCCAGTGCAATGGCGCGCAGGCGCAGGAACTGATAGATCAAGTAGCCGAGCAGTGTCAGCGCCGCCAGATACAGCAGCACGCGAAACACCTGCGCGCGCGCTTCGATGCGGCCCGAGTATTGCCACACCGCTTCTTGCAGCGCGCGCCGCTGGCTTGCCGTCGGCGCAGTAGTGATCTCACGCAGCAGCGCATCGACCTGCGGCAGGATACCGACGACGAAACGGCCATGGCGCACCAAGACCTGAAACTCTGCATCTGCGGCGGTGGTTGCGGCGAGCCGGTCGAGCACGCTTTGGATTTCGTTGCCGACATCGATTTCCGGCGTCTGCATGAAACTCAACAGCGAGTGCGACAGGTGGCCCATCTCCTCGGCAACGGCGCGGTCCTTGTCGACTTTGGCGCGCAGCACCGCTTGCGCGTGCGTCAGGTACATGAGCGAGTTGCGCAGCAGCGCGTTGTCGGACTTGAAGTACTCGACCGCTTGCAGCTTCTTGCCGGCGACTTGCGCGAGCGAGCGCGCGTGCTGCGTGAGTTGCGCGCGCGCGGCCGGATCGGAGGCCGCTGCGCCGGCGCGCTCTAGAGCGTCCAGATCGCCTCCGATGCTTTGCTGCGTGCGCGCCAGAGAATCGTAGTTCGGCAACAGTCCGGCGCGCGCCAGCAGCACATCGCGCGAGAGTTCGGCGTCGTGCAGCTCGAAAGTTTGCAGCGCTTCGTCGATGCGCGCGCGCAGCGCCAGATCGGGGCTTCTGCTTTGGAGTAGAAAATAAGTGAGCAGCAGCAATAGCGCCGCAACGATGGCGATCGGTTTCCAAGCCATGCGCATCAGCGCGCTCCGGCAGTCAAAACGGCCACGGACTTGCCCTGATACTCACCGGTGAGCGTGTGCAGGAAACGCACGATCGACTGCACCTCGTCCGGCGCGAGCTGCCGGCCGAGCTGCACTTTCGCCATGGTATCCACCGCGACCTCCAGCGTCGGCGCGCGGCCGTCGTGGAAGTAAGGCGCGGTGTGGGCGACATTGCGCAAGCTCGGCACGCGAAATACTTGTCGATCGCGCTCGACCGAGGTGACGCGAAAGCGCCCGACATCGGGCTGGCTATTAGGACTGGGCGGCTCTTGAAACACGCCGAAGCGCTGAAATAAGTTGCCGCCGATGTTCGCGCCTTGATGGCAAGCCACGCAGCCGTACGACTTAAACAGTTGGTAGCCCGCCAGCTCCTCGCGTGTCAGCGCCTCGCGCTCGCCGCGCAGATAACGATCAAAGCGCGCATTCGGAGTGATCAACGAGCGCTCGTAGTGGGCGAGGGCGTCGAGGACGTTGACTTGTGTGACTCCATCAGAGTATATCTTGGAGAATAAAATGGAGTAAGACTTATCAGAGCGTAGTCGGCTTAGTATCTGCGGCCATTGCGCGTTCATGACATTGGGATTGGTCAGCAGTTTGCCCGCGTGTGCTTCCAAAGTGGCCGTGGCGCCATCCCAGTTGAAGCTGTAGTTGAAGGCCACGTTGAACAACGTCGGCGTGTTGCGCAGCCGCGCTTGACCGTCCGTGGCGGTGCCCCGGGCTTTGCCGTCCACGCCGCCCTTCTCGAGCGCGTGGCAGGTTGCGCAAGAGCGCGTGTTGTCACCCGACAGGCGCGTGTCATTGAACAAACGCTCGCCGAGGGCAACGCGCTGTGGGTCGAGCGCAACGCTTTGCGGGATTGGGCTGATCGGCTCGGCGCCACGCGCTTTGCCGGGGCGTACGGCGGATGCATCCGCCGCGGGCTGCGTGCCGCTTAGGATCGGCCATGCGAGCAAGGCCACACCCAACACCAGCGCGCAGCGCCACCGCCCATGTGCAGCAACAACGTACAGCGTCGCGGCTTTGCCTCTGCGCATCTCGGCATCCCTCCTGCAACCTCGTTGCGGGTATCATCCGCGCACGCCGGGGTATGGTCAAGCGG
>CAZAWU010000303.1:0-3912 GCA_964488915.1 uncultured Burkholderiales bacterium | reverse complement strand
GCAATGCACTTGGGGTATTTCGGCTTGATGGGCTATCGGCACCGTGGCAAGTCGCCACGGGAGGTGTTTAGCGAGCACGTCGAGCAAGTCATTCACGCCGATCGGCTCGGCTTCGAGATCGCCTGGTTCGCGGAGCATCACTTCTCCAACTATTGTATCTGCCCCTCCCCGCTTATCATGGCGGCGCACTGCGCCGGTGCGACGGAGCGCATCCGGCTCGGCCCGGCGGTGGTAGTGACGCCTCTGTACGATCCCGCGCGACTGTTGGCCGAAATCGGCATGGTCGATTGTCTTTCGGGAGGAAGGCTCGTGCTCGGAGTCGGCTCGGGCTATCAGCCGTACGAGTTCGAGCGCTTCGGCAAGGATATAGCCGGTGCCCAGCCGATGCTCGCCGAGTTTCTCGACATGTTGCAGCTCGCTTTCAGTGGCGAAACCTTCAGCTATCACGGCCAGCACTACCATATGCCGACCACGCATATCAGCGCGCGGCCGATGGCGGGCATACCCGAGATCTGGATCGCCGGCGACAACGAGTTCGGGCATCGGCTGTGCGCGCGCGGCGGCCACGTGCCGATGTTCACAGGCCGCTGGGCCGGCGCCGACTATCAGCGTGAGATGCGCGCACGCATCAGTGCGGCGTATCGCGCGGAAGGACGCGACGCGGAGCACTTCCCGCTCGGCGTACAGCGCTTCATGTGCGTCACGCAGACCCACGCGGAAACGCTGGCCTACGTCGACAACGCGCGCCACCAGATGCGTTTGGCCAACGCGCTGCGCCGCCGCGCGGAGGTAATGGACGGCGGCATGATGATCGAAACGCCGATTCCCAACGAAATCTCGCTGGAAGAAATGGCGCGCAATCTGCTTGTGGGCGACTGCGAAACGATCGCCGAGCGGCTATGCGAAGAAATCCGCGCCGCGCAACCCTCGCATATGATGTTTCATTTTCAAGTCGGCGCATCGACGCAAGCAAGTGCGCTGCACACCATGGAAAAGCTGATGCTGGAAATCGTACCAATGGTGGAGCGCGAGCTGGGTCCGCTCGCGGCTATCGGCGTACCGACAATGACCAGCGCCAGAACACACACGTCCGAAACTCACTAACGACCCAAGAGGCGAACTGCGATGATCCAAGGTTCTTGTCATTGTGGCGCGGTGCGATGGCGATTCGAAGGCGAGCCGGACGGGGCTACAGCCTGCAACTGCACCGTGTGCCGCCGCTACGGCGTGCTTTGGGCGTACGACTACGAGAATGAGGGCATCGCCGTTTCGGGCAAGACCCAAGCTTACGTTCGCGGCGCGGCGATTGAGTTTCACTTCTGTCCGGCGTGCGGCTGTGTCGCCTTCTGGCGCGCACAACGCGACGATGAGAAGGGACGCCGGCGTATCGCTGTCAATCTGCGGCTCGCGGAGCCTGAGGCCGTCGCGAAGATCCCGATCGACCATTTTGACGGCCTAGACACATTCGAAGACCTGCCCAGGGACGGCAAGTGCGTAGCTGACTACTGGTTCTAAACGACCGCAGCGGATCAATCGTCGTTCTCGTTGCGAATCTGGTAGCGGAACTCCTCCGACAGCAGCAATTGCGCCCCACGCACAACCACCTCCTCCCCCCCCTTGAAACCCTGCTGAACAAACCAGCCATCGTCTAGCGGCTGGCCGGTTACGACTTCGCGGCGCAGAAAAGCATCCACACCTTGCTTGAGGTACGCCCACGACTTACCGCCGTGCCAGATCAGCGCTTCGCGCGGAACGCTGACACCCTGCGCCCGCTGCCCGGCTTCGTGGCGCGCCGCGATCTGCATGCCTACGCGCAGCGCATGCGCGGGTGCGCGATAGAAGAAAGTCTGTCCGGCGAATTGGGCGTCGGCGCGAGGAGCGGGGCCGATGAGTTTAGCGCTCGCCCAGTCGCTCTCGCTCCCAAGAGGAGCGACGTCCAGTTGCACCGGAGCTTGTTGAGCCGGCAGCGCAACCTGTACCAGAACTTCCTCGCCTCGCGCGACCTTGCTCAGCAAATCGGAAGCAGCTTGCGTGGCGCGCTCGCCCAGCAGTTCGCCCCACTGCTGGCGCATGCCCGCGGCTAGCTGCGCCGCCGCGCGATTGCTGGCCGCAAGTCGGGCTTGATCGGACCGCCATGCCGCCTGCGCGTCTTGCAGCACTCGCTCGGACACGCTGCGATCGTCTTTGAACAGCGCATCCGCGCGCCGGTACTCCGCTTCGCTGCGCGCAAGCTGCGCACGCACGACGCGCGCCTCATCCAGCACGGCTTGGTGCTTGGCGCGCGCATCGAACAGCGGCGCCAGATCCACCACGGTACCGAATGCTTGCGCGCTGCTGCCGGCGCTGCGAGCTTGCAGCGGGCGTGTCTCGATGCCGTTGGCGCGCTGCTCCTGCACGCTCAACTTGATCAACGCCGCGCCTTCCTGCGTGCTAACGCGCGAAGGCGTTTCGATTTCTTCCTCTTCGCGCTCGACGATGGCGTTGTATTCGTCGCGCGCGAAGTACACCAGCGCCCAAGTCAGGCCAATAATGAGCACCGCTTGCAGCGCGATGATAGCCAGAACGCGCGAACTGCTGCCCGCCGGCCTCGCTGCAACCGGCGTCTGGGCGGGCGCCGCCGGTGCGGCCGCCGGCGCGCTGCGTCTGCGCAACCAGTCTTTGAATGCCACTAGCGCTCCGTCTGCCTGGCCGCGGAATTTGACGGCACGCCCGGTACATTGTGCGGCAACGCCGCCCCGAACAGCGGCCGCTGCATCGCGTCTTCCAATGCACCGAGCGCGCGCTGCGCGATGATCAGGGCCTCGACGCGCTGTCGCTGCGCCCCGGCGAGCTCCAAGCGCGCCAGTGTGGTGTCGAGCCGATCGGCATAACCCGCGTTCATTTGCTTCTCCACGCGCTGCCATTGCGCGCGCTGCTCGTCGATCAGTTGCGCGGTTCGCATAACCGCGTCGCGCGCCCCCTGGTAGTTGACTTGCGCTTGTTCCAGATCGCCGATCACTTTGGCCTGCAGCGCGCGCACGCGCTGCCCCTGCAACACGCGCTGCGCACGCGCCTGCGCAATGGCCGCGGTGTTGCTCTTCGGCAGCGGCAGTCCGACGTTCCAACCGAGTTGCCACACGTTGTCTTCTTGGTCCCAGCTAAATCCGGGCGTGATCGCAAAATCCGGATACTGCTTGGAGAGCTCCACCTGCAATAGCTTGTCTTCTGACTCATACGACGATAGTGCTTGCTGTATATCCCCTCTGTGCCAAAGCGCGGCGCGCTGCAACGCAGCTGCCGGCATTTGCTCTGGTTTCGGCAGTGCACTGAACAACTGAAAATCCAGCGTGAGCCGCTCCAACGCCGTGGCGCCGATACCGAGCGCCTGCGCCAGCGCAAGACGTGTGGCTGCCGCTTCGCTGCGCGCCTGTGCCAAGCGCGCTGCCGCCTCGCTCGCGGCCGTGCGCACATTGCTCATATCCAACTGCGATGCCGCCCCGGCCGTGAGGCGCTTTTCCATCATCTGCTGCACAGCGCTGCGCAACTCACTCTCGCTTTGCCAAGCTTCGATGCGCTGCCGGGCTGCGTGATATTGCAGCGCCCGTTCGCGCAGGCCGCTGCGCACCTGCCATGCCGCTTTCGCCACTTCCCACTGCGCCGCGCGCGCCTGCGCTTGCGCATAGGCCAACTGAGCCTGACGCTTGCGCTGGCCGGTGAAGGCGTAGTCGAACGCGATACTCAGCGTCCATGGCGACACGCGCTCGCCGCTGTCGCTGCGGCGGCTGTGATGCTCGAGCGCGGGCTTGATCGCGCTGACACCGCCGGCCGGTGCAGCCTGAGCCCCGGCGCGTATCGCATCCCAGTAAGCGCGCGCCACCTCCAAATCGGGATGATAGTAGAACGCCAGCAGCGTCAGTTCGCGCATGCTCCAGC
>CAZAWU010000302.1:0-3937 GCA_964488915.1 uncultured Burkholderiales bacterium | reverse complement strand
TTCATCAATGAACTGGTTGATCTTGTACTGAAAGTACAGGTTGCTGAAGAAGAACGTCAGCACGCCGCCGACGGGTTTGCCGGCAATCGCAATAAGGGCGCTGCGGAACTGAAAAATCCAGAAAAGTTGCGCAACCCAAGTGACAATCGAGACGAGGGTGGAGAACGTGTGAAAGGCGCTGTCTCGCGGCATGCCGGCGGCCATCAGGGCCAAGATGATATTGACGGCGGTGACGGCGAGTACTGTCTCCGGTAGGCCGGGCGAAACGGCGCTGCCGGGCGCGAGGCGATTGGCCGTCTTGGTTCGCGTGTACAGCCAATAGAGCGGGTAGAAGCCGAGCGTGATGATCCCGAGCAACAACACCCACCAGGCGCTGAAGCGAGGGAAGGCGAGCACGTTGCCTCGTACGGGCTCGGTGTCCACAGTGGATTTCGGCGGAGCGTACGGGTTGAAGGTGATGGGATGCGATGACATGATCTGGTCCCCTGCGGAGTGAGTGGCGATGTGAGAAGGTTAACGAGAGAGAGCGCGCTTTCCTATTCACCGGGTGGCCTAACACTTTCGGCTAGGCGTTCGATTCGGCGCTGGTAACGCTCATACGCAGCGCGTGTACGCTTGCGCCAGGTTTGAGCAGGCGCATCATGGCGGGTACGTCATCGCCGATCGGGTGGCGCATGTCTTGTTCCACAACGGGCACGGGCAACAGCGCGCAACCGCCGAGCGCCGCGCCGAGCAGGCAGCCGAGGCCGCAGAGTCGTTTGGTCACCGAAGGCTCCTAGTTGAAAAGAGTCGCTTCAGTATTGCGGCGCAACAAAGCCAAAACCATTGGACTGAAGTGCTACGACTCGGCGTCGGTGCCGGCTGAGTGCGAGGTGGTTTGTTAGAATGCCGCATCCGTTAATGCGAAGTCTCCGCAAGTCGGTGCGTGGCGCGCTGCGCGCGTCTTCGAACCGCGGCGGCGGCTCCGCCCTAGCCTCAGACCTAACCCGCTCATGCCCGCCACCCTGATCGACGGCAACGCCATCGCGCGCAGCGAACGCGCGCAGATCAAGCAGCGTGTCGATGCGCTCATTGCGCGCGGCGTGACACCCGGCCTGACGGTGCTATTGGTCGGTGAAGATCCGGCCTCACAGGTCTACGTGCGCAACAAGGCGCGTGCATGCACTGAACTGGGCATGCGCTCGGAAGTCTTGGCGCTGCCGGCAAGCACGTCACAACGCGAGCTGCTCGATCACATCGCGCGCTTGAACGCCGATGTGGCGACGCACGGCATCTTGGTGCAGCTGCCGTTGCCCAAGCACATCGACTCCGCCGCGGTGGTGGAAGCGATCGCGCTGGAGAAAGACGTCGACGGTTTCAGCTTGCACAACTTGGGCGGTCTGGTGGCGGGGCGGGCGCTGTTTCCGCCGTGCACACCTTTTGGTGTGATGCGCATGCTGGAGCATCATGCGATCCCGCTTTCGGGCGCGAACGCGGTGGTGGTCGGGCGTAGCAACATCGTCGGCAAACCGATGGCGCTGATGCTACTGGCCAAGGATGCCACGGTGAGTATCTGCACATCAAAGACACGGGATCTCACTCAACACACGCTACTGGCCGATGTACTGGTGGTAGCGGCGGGCAGGCCGAAGCTGATTACTGCGCCGATGGTAAAGCCTGGTGCCGTGGTGATCGACGTGGGTACTAACCGCGGTGCGGACGGGCGCTTGGTGGGCGATGTGGACTTTGCAGCGGTGCGTGAAGTGGCAGGGTTCATTTCGCCGGTGCCGGGTGGGGTGGGTCCAATGACGATTACCATGCTGCTGGCGAATACTGTGAAAGCGGCGGAGCAGAAGGTGGCAAAGTCGTAAATGGTCCGCCGGCGCGCGCGCTCACACTCGCCGTTTGTGATCATTGCTTTGAGCGGCGTGCTTCGTTGCGGCGCGGGATTTCTCAACTCTCATGTGCGATGAGCGACATCTTTCTGGGGTATGCGCGCAGTGATGAGCCGGTTGCGGCGCGGCTCGAGCAGTGCTTGCGCGAGCGCGGTTGGTCGGTATTTCTTGACGTGCAGACATCGGTCGGCCGGCGATGGGACGAAGTTATCGAAAACCAGCTGCACGCTGCCAAGGCGGTGGTGGTGCTCTGGTCGAGCGAGTCGCGCAAGAGTGAGTACGTCTTAGAAGAAGCGGACGTCGGGAGGGACAAGAGGATTCTGTTCCCCGCCTTCATTGAAGAAGTCGACTCTCCCTACGGTTTTCGGCGCATCCAAACCGCGAATTTGATCGGTTGGCGCGGCGAGCGTAATCATTCCGGCCTCGAACAGCTAGTGGCGGCGCTGGGTGTGCATTTGAGCGGCCGTGGCGCAAGCGGGGAGGCGGGGGCGCCCGGAACGGTTTACCGCGATGCCCTCAAAGATGGCGGCGAAGGCCCGCTGCTGACGCTTCTGCCCGTGGGCCGCTTTCTCATGGGCGCGGCCGAATCGGCTCCGGGCGACAGTGAAGGTCCGTACCACGAAGTACAGATCGGCGCACCCTTCGCAATCGGAGTTTATCCGGTGACGTTCGATGACTACGATCGTTTCTGCCGCACAATTGGCCAGGCAAGACCTGACGACTGCGGGTGGGGTCGCGGCAAGCGGCCTGTCATCAATGTCTCGTGGCGCGATGCGCAGCGCTACTGCGAGTGGCTTGGTGCGCAGACGGCGCGCGTGTATGGTTTGCCCAGTGAGGCGCAGTGGGAGTACGCCTGCCGCGCCGGCACCGATACGCCGTTTCGTTGCGGGGCGCAACTCGGCGCGCACCAAGCGAACTTCGCTGGCAGTGGCTTGCAAGTCGGTAATGCCGCGCGAGAATCGGCGCGCAAGACTTCACTGGTAGACGCGTTCCCGCCAAATGCGTTCGGTGTGCATGACATGCACGGTAACGTGTGGGAGTGGTGTCAAGACGAGTGGCACGACAGCTACGCCGGTGCCCCGGCCGATGGTTCGCCCTGGCAGAGTTCAAGCACGGGCGGTGCGCGCGTGTTGCGCGGTGGTTCGTGGCACGAGTTCGCCGTATTTGCGCGCTCCTGCGCGCGGCATCGCAACGCCGCGGACTACCGCAGCGCGGACGTGGGTATTAGGGTGATGTGCAGTTCGCTTCCGGCTGCGAAGTCGAAAGAGCGTAGATTGCGGGGGGCGCATTGAGGCCAGCGCAAATTACTATTGGGTGGTAGGCCTTGCTCAGCTCGTCGAGACGCCCAGCCCCCGTGCCCCCTGTGCTTCGCGAACTGCGCCGAGCGCAGCGTGGATCGAATCCAAATGCATGCGGATGATGCCTAGCAGCGTCTGTGCTATCGACGCCGTACCGGCCATAGCGATGCGAAGACAACGATCCGATGGGTGCAAGGTAATCTGCGCTCGGACACCCCGCCATTCAAGCAATGCGCCATCACGCCATCGGGCGCCAGCAAGATGCTGATGCAGCACGCGTGTGCGAGCGATCAAGCGGGCGATCAGAACCTCAGGAATCACTGCGTAGCGGTATTCGTGGCATAGCGTACTCGCGTTGATTTCAGCAGAATCGCTCGGCCGCGCCGGCAGCGCGGGCGAGATCAGGTAAGTGCCAGGTTGTTCTTCGAATTCAACCGCTAGTTCGAAGTGCTTTAGGACGTCGAGCAGGTAGGCCAGTTTGTCGCGGGGGTAGGCCGTTGTCGGCGCCATATGCGCCAGTTGGTCGAGATCTACTTCCGCCGACTGTTGGGGGGCAGACCGTGCTGTTTCGAAGATCAGGTGCATCCCCGCGACGATCCAATCGGGTTTGCGCACGTAGAGGGAGCGCAGGCGATCGCTTCCCGTGAAGTGCAGGAACACGCCAAGTTCGGTGAGCAAAGATGCTAGCGTCTGTTGATCCGCGTCCTTGACGACACCGTTGTCTGTGCAAATCGACCCATACTGCTCCGCATCGATGTGGTTGTC
>CAZAWU010000301.1:0-4025 GCA_964488915.1 uncultured Burkholderiales bacterium | reverse complement strand
TACTCCAGAACTTTCGCTACGACCCCTGCGCCCACCGTGCGCCCCCCCTCTCGGATCGCAAAGCGCAGCCCCTGCTCCATCGCGATCGGCTGGATCAGCTTCACCGTCATCTTGATGTTATCCCCAGGCATCACCATCTCCGTGCCCGCAGGCAGCTCGATCGCCCCCGTCACGTCGGTGGTCCTGAAGTAAAACTGCGGCCGGTAGTTGTTGAAAAACGGCGTGTGCCGCCCACCCTCTTCCTTGCTCAGTACGTACACCTCGCACTCGAACTTGGTGTGCGGGGTGATGCTGCCCGGTTTCGCCAATACCTGCCCGCGCTCGACCTCTTCGCGCTTAGTTCCCCTTAGCAGGATACCAACGTTGTCACCGGCTTGACCTTGATCCAACAGCTTTCTGAACATCTCCACACCCGTGCATACGGTCTTCTGTGTGGCTTTTAAACCGACAATCTCGATCTCATCACCCACCTTGACGATGCCGCGCTCGGCTCTGCCCGTCACCACCGTTCCCCTTCCGGAGATGGAGAACACATCCTCCACCGGCATCAAGAACGGGCCGTCAATGGCGCGCTTGGGCTCGGGAATGTAAGAGTCCAGCGCGTCGGCCAGCTTCATGATGGCGCCTTCGCCTAGATCGCCTTTATCTCCCTCCAAGGCTTTGAGCGCGCTGCCGATGACAATCGGGGTGTCATCACCCGGGAATTCGTACTTGCTGAGCAGCTCGCGCACTTCCATCTCCACCAGCTCCAGCAGCTCCTTATCATCGACCATGTCGGCTTTGTTCATGAAGACGATGATGTAGGGCACGCCCACCTGGCGCGCCAAGAGAATGTGCTCGCGCGTTTGCGGCATGGGACCGTCGGCGGCGCTTACGACCAGGATGGCACCGTCCATCTGGGCCGCACCGGTGATCATGTTTTTGATGTAGTCGGCATGCCCCGGGCAATCCACGTGCGCGTAGTGGCGCTTGGCCGTTTCATACTCAACGTGCGCGGTATTAATCGTGATGCCGCGCGCTTTTTCTTCCGGGGCTGCGTCGATCTGGTCATACGCCTTGGCTTCACCACCAAATTTCTTCGACAGCACCGTCGTGATCGCCGCCGTCAGTGTCGTCTTGCCGTGATCTACGTGCCCTATCGTCCCAACATTCACGTGCGGCTTCGTACGCTCAAATTTGCCCTTGGCCATGGTCCCCTCGATTTAGCTATGCGTGTTAACTAGATTTTCTGGCACTAATGATCGCTTCCGCCACATTCTTTGGCGTTTCCGCGTAGTGCTTGAATTCCATGGTGTACGTCGCGCGGCCCTGCGATAGCGAACGCAGCGTCGTCGAGTAACCAAACATTTCCTTGAGCGGCACTTCGGCTTTCACTACTTTCACGCCGGCCACGTCATCCATGCCCTGGACGATACCGCGGCGCGACGACAAATCGCCGACCACGTTACCCATAAACTCCGGCGGCGTTTCCACTTCCACCGCCATCATCGGCTCGAGCAGTACCGGACGGCCGTTGCGCAAACCTTCTTTAAAGGCCATCGAGCCGGCCATCTTGAAGGCGTTCTCGTTCGAATCCACCTCGTGGTAGGAACCGTAATGCAGTGTCACGCGCACATCCACGATCGGATAGCCCGCCAGGACGCCCGCGGGCAGCGTCTCTTGAATGCCTTTGTCCACCGCCGGGATGTACTCACGCGGCACCACGCCGCCTTTGATGGCGTCGACAAACTCATAGCCTTTGCCGGCTTCGAGCGGCTCGACTTTAAGCACGACGTGACCATATTGACCGCGCCCGCCGGACTGCTTGACGAATTTGCCCTCGGCGCTATCCACCGCACTGCGGATCGTTTCGCGATACGCCACCTGCGGTGCGCCCACGCTCGCATCCACGCCGAACTCACGCTTCATGCGATCGACGATGATCTCCAGGTGCAGTTCGCCTTGGCCGGAGATGATGGTTTGGCCGGATTCTTCGTCGCTGCGCACGCGGAAGGACGGATCTTCCTGCGCCAAGCGATTCAGCGCGATACCCATCTTCTCTTGATCGGCCTTGGTCTTGGGCTCGATCGCTTGCGAAATCACCGGCTCGGGGAACACCATCTTCGCCAGCGTGATCACTTTGTCCGGATCGCAGATGGTGTCGCCGGTGGTAGCTTCCCTCAAACCCACCGCCGCCGCGATATCGCCGGCGCGCACTTCTTTGATCTCCTCGCGCTGGTTGGCGTGCATTTGCAGTAAGCGGCCGATGCGCTCTTTGCGGCCTTTGACCGGGTTGTAAATCGTGTCGCCGGAAGTGACCACACCCGAATAGACACGGAAGAAAATCAACTGGCCGACGAACGGATCGGTCATGATCTTGAAGGC
Organism: uncultured Burkholderiales bacterium; assembly: GCA_964488915.1. Classification (GTDB taxonomy): domain Bacteria; phylum Pseudomonadota; class Gammaproteobacteria; order Burkholderiales; family JALYOK01; genus CADEHE01. The sequence goes on along the minus strand of CAZAWU010000301.1, from coordinate 1,661 downwards.
GTAGCCGGCGAACGGCTCCTTGTCCTCGGGCTTGCGCTCGCCCTCGGTGCCATTCGGCAGCTCGCCGCGGACGGCGGGGATGTCCGTCGGCGCCGGCATGTAGTCGATTACGGCGTCCAGCATCGCCTGCACGCCTTTGTTCTTGAACGCCGAGCCGCACAGCATCGGCACGATTTCGTTGTTGATGGTGCGGGCGCGCAGGCCTTGCTTAACAAGCTCTGCGGACAAGTCGCCTTCTTCAAGGTACTTGTTCATCAACTCTTCGGACGACTCCGCTGCGCTTTCCACCATCTTCTCGCGCCAACTCGCCGCTTCGTCCTTCAAGTTCGCCGGGATATCACGCAGCTCGAACTTCATGCCCATGCTGGATTCGTCCCAGTACACGGCTTTCATCTTGAGCAGATCGATGATGCCTTCGAACTTGTCTTCCGCACCGATTGGAATCTGGATCGGCACGGGATTGGCACGCAGACGCTGCTTCATCTGCTCGTAAACCTTGAAGAAATTCGCCCCGGTGCGATCCATCTTATTGACGAACGCCAAGCGCGGCACGCGATACTTGTTCGCTTGGCGCCACACGGTTTCCGACTGCGGCTGCACGCCGCCGACCGCGCAGTAAACCATGCACGCGCCGTCGAGCACGCGCATCGAGCGTTCGACCTCGATGGTAAAGTCGACGTGGCCAGGCGTGTCGATGATGTTAATGCGGTGCTCCGGATAGTTCGAGTCCATCCCTTTCCAGAAGCACGTCGTCGCGGCGGAAGTGATCGTGATGCCACGCTCGCGCTCTTGCTCCATCCAGTCCATGACGGCTGCGCCGTCGTGCACCTCACCAATTTTGTGAGACACGCCGGTGTAGAACAGAATGCGCTCCGTCGTCGTCGTTTTACCGGCGTCGATGTGTGCACTGATCCCGATGTTGCGGTAGCGCTCGATAGGCGTATTGCGTGGCACGGCTACAACCCTTAGTGATGACTCGAACAAAATAAAAAAACCGACCGCGCTCAGTGGAGCGCGGCACTACAACCCCAGCCAAAAAACTAGAAGCGGAAGTGCGAGAATGCCTTGTTCGCTTCTGCCATGCGGTGTACTTCCTCGCGCTTCTTCACGGCGCCGCCTTTACCTTCGGCGGCTTCCGCCAGCTCGCCGGCGAGGCGCAGGTCCATGGACTTCTCGCCGCGTTTGCGCGCCGCTTCGCGGATCCAGCGCATCGCCAACGCCGTGCGGCGCACCGGGCGCACTTCCACCGGCACTTGGTAGTTGGCGCCACCGACGCGACGGCTCTTAACTTCCACCGCGGGGCGCACGTTCTGCAGCGCCTGCGTGAAAACTTCCAGCGGATCCTTGCCTCCGCCCTTCTTCTGGATCTGATCCAGTGCGCCGTAGACGATGCTCTCGGCGACCGACTTCTTGCCGCGCGTCATGATGACGTTGATGAACTTTGCGACCTCGATGTTTATGAACTTCGGATCGGGCAGAACTTCGCGCGGTTGAATCTCTCTACGTCGTGGCATAAATAGCTCTACGAAAAAACTGCGTTAGCGGCGAATTACGCCGCTTTGGGCCGCTTGGCGCCGTACTTGGAGCGGCTCTGTTTGCGGTCCTTCACGCCGGCGGTGTCCAAACTGCCGCGCACGACGTGATAGCGCACACCGGGCAGA
>CAZAWU010000300.1:0-4078 GCA_964488915.1 uncultured Burkholderiales bacterium | reverse complement strand
AGCGCAGGTCTTCCGCGCGCGAGGCGCTTTGCGCGCCGACGACGCCGGCGCACACGCAGGCCAACAACGCTAGCTTGAGAACGCTTTTCATGTTCTTCACTCCCCGAGGCGTGCAGCGCCGAAGATTGTCTTTGATATGCGGGCGGCGGAATAGTTCTTACGGCCGTATTCTTCCGGCAGACAGCGCCGAGCGCAAGGGGGCGTGCCATGGCGCACCACACGAGTTGCCGCAGCCGCTTGCCATATACTATTGGGAACGTGTCCCCGCAAAGAACGAGACGGGAGGAGCAGTGGGGCTGGTGCCGGGTTTCGAGCACGATGTCTTCGTCAGCTACGCATGGGCTGACAATGGCGTCGCCTATGGTGGCCCGCATCCGAGCGGTTGGGTGACCACGCTCAAAGAGAACCTGAACCGCGGCCCGACTGCCCGCAAAAAAGACATCTTTATCGACTACCAGCTCGGTCCGGGCGATCGGTTCAGTGCAGAGTTGCTACGCAAAGTCGAGCGCAGCGCGGTGCTGCTTATAGTCGTCTCACAGAACTATGTCGATTCCAAATGGTGCGGGGACGAGTTGCGCCACTTCATCCAGCATCGTGCAGCCGATGCGGATCAGCCGGATAACGTATTCATGGTCGAGCTCGCGCCGCACGAGACTTTGGTGAAGCGGCCGGCCGCGCTCGACGACGTGCGCAAGAATTTGCTCACCGCCAAGTTTTGGTACAAGCGCCCAGAAGATTCCGTCACGCGCGTCGCGGGCTTTCCGAGCCCAGCCGAGTGCAAGCACGACGGCGGTCAGTATTGGCTCGAATGCGAAACTTTGCGCAGTCTCCTCGACACGCGACTAGCTGAGCTAAGCGCATCGGTGCGCGACACTTTGGCATCGGGCGTGGCGGGGGCAGCAACGCCCGAGACCTCGCCTAAGAAATCCGCGCCCGCGAGCGGCGCTAAGGGCGTTTTCGTTGCCGCCGTGACCGACGATCTCGAAGTGCGGCGCAATCAGATGAAGTTCGCGCTGGAAAAGGCGGGCATTGCGGTAGCGCCCGCTAACGACTACGTGCTGTGCACGCAGCAAGAATTCGATCAGCGCATTGCCACAGATTTGGGCGCAAGCCTGTTGTTCGTGCAGTTGCTTTCGGCCGCACCCGGCAGAAAGCCGCAGGGTTCTCTGGAGCGTTTACCGCATCTGCAATTCCAGCGTGCCGCTTCCAGCCAGATGCCAATCTTGCAATGGTGCGCCACGCTTCCAGATACGCAAGAAATCGAAGACGAATTGCATCGCGAGTTACTCGCTAAGCCGTATCTGCAAGTGAGTAACTTCGAGCGCTTCAAGCAAGAAGTGCTGAAGAAGTTTGAAGCGCTGAGTGCCGCGGACGCGAATCTCGTTCCCAGCCCACCAACACCCGGCAAGAAAATCCTGTTCATCGACGACGCCCACGGCGAAAGCGAACTGCGCGACAAAGTGCGCGCGACGCTCAAGTCGCAGCAGTGCGAACTGCGCAGCCTGCCGGCTGGTACGCCGCTGCTGCGCAACGGCTTCGCCTTCGATGAGCTGCTGCGGCCGTGCCGCGCTGCCATCACGCTCTATAGCGACCGGCGCGACAAGCCCGCCGTGCTCACTCGCCTGACGTTCTTGCTCAATCAAATCGCCGATCAGAATATCGCGCTCTCGCGCTGGGGCGTGTACTTCGGCCCGCAAGTCGGCAACGCGGATGTCGTAGGCGAACTTGGCATCGACTCGAACGAAATCGTCGCCATTCCGGGAATGCAAGGCTTCAACGAAGAAGCCCTGCTCGGCTTCGTGCGCAGCGTGTGGCCATGAACCGCATCACGCTCGCCCTGCCCGCGCCCTACGTCGGCCTGAGGCCGTTCGAAGAGGACGAAGCGCTGCTGTTCTTCGGCCGCGATGCGCACGTTACCGATCTGCTGCACAAGCTGGAGCAAACGCGCTTCGTCGCCGTCCTCGGTGCTTCGGGCTGCGGAAAATCCTCGCTCGTGCGCGCTGGGCTGATCCCCGCGCTGCATCGCGGCAGCCTGCCGCATGTCGCGCAGCGGTGGAACATCTACACCATCCGCCCCGGCGATGCGCCTGCCGAAAACTTGAACGATGCGCTCCTGCACGGCGAAACGCCGCTGGGCGAATTGGTCGAGCGCGCGCTGGCGCATGACGAGCGCTGGGTGGACGACGCCAGAAGCGCGACCGGCTATCTCAGCAGCCTCTTGTTGTCGGATGCGGCGGCGCTAGCGAACTTCTACCGCGACGCTGTCGAGAGCTTCCAGGGCGAAGCCGTGCTCATCGTCGTCGACCAGTTCGAGGAATTGTTTCGCTACAACCAAAAGCGCCCCGAGGAAGCCGAAGCCTTCGTCAACTTCCTGCTGCGTTCGGCGCAAGAACCTGGTGTGCCGTTGTATGTGGTCGTCACCATGCGCTCTGACTTTCTCGGTAACGCCGTGGCGTTTCCGGGTTTTCCTGAGGCGATCAACAAGGGCTTGTACCTGCCGCCCGCGCTGCGGCGCGACCAGTTGGAATCGGTGGTCGCCTCGCCCTTGCGCTTGGTGGGCGGGGACATCGATCCGGCGCTGGTGACGCGCCTCATCAACACCCTCGGCGGCGACGACGAGTTGCCGATCTTGGAGCACGCGCTGCTGCGCATGTGGCAGCGCGCCCGCGCCGCCGGGCGTGAACGTATCGAGGAAGCAGATTTTCTCGCGGTGTGCGCGCCGCCGCCGTTCGTCGAACTGAGCTCGCTGCCTGGTTCCAGCCCGGTGATGGCCGAATTGACCTCGTTTCCTGCGACCGGCGCCGCCGTCATTTCGTCGCGTGCCCTCAAGGCAGTGCCTGGCGCCGCGGCGCCGAAGCTGCCCTATGCGCTCGACAACCACGCCAATGAAATCTACCGTGCACTTGACGAAACCGACCAGAAGATCGCGCGCGAGGCATTCCTCGCCTTGAGCGAACGCCGCGAAGGCCGAGACGTGCGCCGCCCGCAAACGCTGACGGAACTCGTTGCCCAGGTCGGCGCAGCCAATCGCCCAGCGCTCACGCGCGTGCTCGATGCCTTCCGCGCCGCGGACGTGCGCTTTGTGCTGCCGGCGCAGCCTGTGGAGCTAAAAGACGCAACCATCATCGACATCAGCCACGAAAGTTTGATCCGGCAGTGGCGTTTGTTCCAAGAGTGGCTCGGGGAAGACGCCGTCGACATAGCCGAGCTGCGCGAATGGCGCCAGCGCGCCGCGCGGCAGAAGGAAGATAGCGGCTGGCTGGATGAGGCCGACACAGCGCGTGCCGCGCAGTGGTTGCAGCGGGTGCAGCATCGCAGTGATTCTGAAACTTGGCTACGGCGTCACGGCGGGCAGGAGGGGCTGTTCGGCTTCCTAAAGGACTACATCGACGGCAGCCGGCAGCGCCGGGAAGCGGAGCGGGATGAGAAAGAGAAGCTGCGCCGCGAGAAACAGGAAGCGGACCTGGAGAAAGCTCAAATCAGAGCTGTGCAGGCAGAACGGGAGAAGAAACAGGCGGAGGAATTCGCGCGACACAGTCGTAAAAGATCAATACACGCAATTGTATTGGCTGTGATATCGCTAGGAGCATTATTGGTGGCCTTATACTCCTGGAATAGAGCCGAGGAAGCGAAGACGACTGCACAAGCGCAAGCGCGCGATGCCATTGCGCGCCAGTTGCTCACCAAGTCCGAAAGCCTCGCGCGCGACGGTTTTCCCGATCAAAGCGCGCTGCTCGCGTTGCAGGCGCGGCGCGCGATGTTCTTGCCCGAGGTACAAGGCCAACTGCGCCAATTGGACGCTCGCTACAACTTCCGTAAGGTGCTGCGCGGGCATGAGGGCAGGGTGTTGAGCGCGCAGTTCAGCGCCGACGGCAAGACGGTGGTGACGGCCAGTAGCGACAAGACGGCGCGGCTGTGGGAAGCCGTCAGCGGCAAAGCGCTGGCGGTGCTGCGCGGGCACGAGGGCAGCGTGTTGAGCGCGCAGTTCAGCGCCGACGGCAAGACGGTGGTGACGGCGAGTGGCGACAAGACGGCGCGGCTGTGGGAAGCGGGCAGCGGCAAAGAGCTGGCGGTGCTG
>CAZAWU010000299.1:1438-4084 GCA_964488915.1 uncultured Burkholderiales bacterium | reverse complement strand
CCGACAAGGCCGACATCTTTGTCACCGCCACCGGCAACTTCCATGTGATCACGCACGATCACATGAAGAAGATGAAGCACAATGCGATCGTGTGCAACATAGGGCACTTCGACAATGAAATCGACGTCGCCGGCGTGAAACAGTACAAGTGGGAAAACATCAAGCCGCAAGTCGATCACATCATTTTCCCCGACGGCAAGCGCATCATCATGCTCGCCGAAGGCCGACTGGTGAATCTCGGCTGCGGCACGGGACATCCGTCGTACGTGATGTCGTCTTCCTTCGCTAATCAGACCATCGCGCAGATCGAGCTCTTCACTAATACGGAGAAGTACCCGGTGGGCGTGTACGTGCTGCCGAAACATCTCGACGAGAAGGTCGCGCGGCTGCAACTGAAGAAACTCGGCGCGCAGTTGACCGAGTTGAGCGATCAGCAGGCGCGCTATATCGGCGTGCATAAGGAAGGGCCGTATAAGCCCGATCACTACCGATATTAAACAAGCAACACCGAGCGCGACGGCACGAAGGCACTAAGGTCTCTTGGTGTTGTTCGTGCCTCTGTATCTTGTTGCTTAACCGTTCTTCCGCCTCATGTCACTCCGAGCCGACCGCGCCTTTAGTTTCGAATTCTTCCCTCCCAAGACCGCGGAAGGGGCGGAGAAGCTGCGCGCCACGCGCAAGCAACTCGCGCAACTGAAGCCGGATTTTTTCTCCGTCACTTTCGGCGCCGGCGGTTCGACGCGCGACCGCACGCTGGAAGCGGTGCTTGAAATTCAGCGCGACGGACTACACGCGGCGCCGCATTTGTCCTGCATCGGCGCGAACAAGGACGACATCCGCGGCGTGTTGAACCAGTATGTCGGTGCGGGCATCAAACACATTGTCGCGCTGCGCGGCGATCTGCCCTCCGGCGAAGTCGATGTCGGCGAGTTCGCGCACGCTAATGAACTAGTCGAATTCATCCGCAAGGAAACGGGCGATCATTTCCGCATCGAGGTCGCGTGCTATCCGGAGTTCCATCCGCAATGCAAGAATCCGCGCGACGATCTGCTCAATTTCAAGCGCAAGATTGAAGCGGGCGCGGATGCGGCCATCACGCAGTACTTCTTCAACGACGATGCCTATTTCGAGTTCGTCGACGAAGCGCGCGCGATGGGTATCAACATCCCCATCGTGCCTGGCATCATGCCGATCGCCAACTTCACCACCCTGGCGCGCTTCTCCGATGCCTGCGGCGCGGAGATTCCGCGCTGGATACGCATGAAGCTGCAAGGCTATGGCGACGATGTTGCCTCCATTCGCGCTTTTGGTCTCGATGTCGTCACCGAGCTATGCGACCGTCTGCTGTCGCACGGCGCCCCGGGGCTGCATTTCTACACACTCAATCAAGCCGGGCTGACCTGCACTATTTGGCAGCGGCTCGGTTTGTAAGATCCATGGCCGTGCGCGTTGTCCGCCTCGGTTCGCCGCGCGCGCCCCACGAAGGCCTGCGTATCGGCACGGTGCGCCGCCCGCCGCGCGGCGTGCGCAAGCAGGATTACGCCAAGCAGAATTGGTACGACGTGTGGCTGCCCAATCTTGCGCCAAGCGCCGGCGCTGTCAAGCAAGCCCTCAACGCCAAGACGGAGCGTGACTGGTTGGCGTTCGCCAAGAAGTACCGCGCTGAGATGGCCAAGGCAGACGCCGCGCGAACGCTGGACCTGCTCGCCGCGCTCTCGCAACGAACCAATTTCTCGGTAGGGTGCTACTGCGAGGATGAAGCGCATTGCCATCGCTCGGTGCTGCGGGAGTTGCTACGCGAGCACGGCGCGCGCACGATCTGAACACGTTACTTCTTTGCGCCCAGCGCGCTGTAGATGTTGTCAGGGGTAAGCGTAGCGAACCCCAACGAGCCAGCCGATAGATTCGTCGCACGTGGAAACAAGTTGGGATTGACTTCGTTCACCCCAACCTACGCGCTGCCTTAGCGCTTGATGCCTAACTCACCGTAGAGTTTTTCCACTAGCTCGCGCAGCGCAACGACTTCCTCGCGTAGCTCGCTCAAATTGGCCTTCAAAGCTGCCAACTCCGATACCGCGACCGTACCCTCATCCGCCGTTCTCACGCGCTCGCTTAGCGCTTCCACGTCGAGCGCTCCGCTCAACAAATGCGCGTAGCGATGCTCGCGCGAACCGGGTTGCTTCGGCAGCCTTTGCACCAGCGCGCCATCGCCGCGCGTTTCCAGTTCCTCCAAATGAACTTCCAGCGCTGAGATATCGGCAAATCGATAGATGCGCTCCCCATTGATGCGCAGCTCGCCCGGCGTTTGCGGCCCGCGCAGCATGAGCACCGCAAGCAACGCGAGGAACGGCTGCGTGAGCTTCAGTACCCGCCCGGTGTTGTGCTCGTAGCGCGCGACGCGCCCCCCTGCCGACTCGATCACGAGCGTGTGCTGCCGTAGCGCATCCAACGCCATCTGCACTTCGCTTTCAGCGGCGTTGATCACCGGATCGCGCGCGCTTTTCTGGTTACAGCCGTTGACGAGCGCGTTCAAAGAAAGCGGGTAGTTGTCCGGCGTGGTCGCTTCTTTCTCGATGAGCACACCGAGCACGCGCGTTTCGAGTAGGGAAAGTGGGGTGGAGGTAGGGCTGAACACGTCAATGCGCC
>CAZAWU010000299.1:0-1338 GCA_964488915.1 uncultured Burkholderiales bacterium | reverse complement strand
CCACGTTCGCCGCCGATCCGAACATGGTCATGGCTCACGTGCTCAAGGGCTACTTCTTCCACTACATGGGCATGCGCCCGCTTGTCGCCAAAGCGGAGAAGTGTCTGGCGGATGCCGAGACCGCGAGCATCGGCTGCTCACCGCGCGAGCGCAACCATATCGAGGCGCTGCGCGCCTGGTGCAAAGGCGACTATCGCGCGGCCATCGACATCTGGGAGCGCACGCTGCTCGAGTTTCCGCGCGATTTTCTTGCCCTCAAGCTTGCCAATTACCTGCACTTTTATTTGGGCGATTCCGCCAACGTACGCGATTCGGTCGCGCGTGTGTTGCGTGCCTGGGATAGCGCCATGCCGGGCTACGGGCTGGTGCGCAGCCTGTACGCCTTCGGCTCGCAGGAGAACGGCGCGCTCGCCGAAGCCGAAGCGATCGCGCGCGCCGCGCTCGAACTGGATCCGCTCGACGGTTGGGCGGTGCACACGCTCGCACACGTCATGGAAGCGCAGGATAGGCACGAAGAGGGCATCGCCTTCATGCGCGCCTGCGAACCGCACTGGGACAGCGGCAACAACTTCCGCTACCACTTGTGGTGGCACCGCACACTGTTTCACGCCGACCTGCAGCAATACGACGAAGCGCTCCAACTTTACGACCAACGCATGTTGGACGCGAAGTCCGATGAATACCTCGATCTCTGTAACGATGCTTCGCTATTGTTGCGGCTAGAACTCGCGGGCGTCGGCGTCGGCGCGCGCTGGCAGGCGTTGTTCGATAAAGTGAAAGGCCGCATCGACGATCACATCTTCAGTTTCGTCGACGTGCACATGAGCATGGCGCTCGCGGCGATAGACCAAAGCGCGGCTGACAGCATGCTCAGCTCGCTGCGCGAGCAAGCCATGCGCGGCCACAACACGACGGCGGCGGTCACGCGTGAGATCGGTTACGCGCTCTGCCAAGCGATCGTCGCCCATCGCGCGCGCGACTACGCGGCCGTGGTCAAACTGCTCGCCTCCAACCGCTACCGCGTGCGCGCTATCGGCGGCAGCAACACGCAGCGCGACTTGTTTTTTCAGCTGCTCGTCGATTCTGCGATTCGCAGCGACCATTTCACGTTGGCACAGGCCCTGCTATCCGAATATCTGGCGCGCCGCCCGCGCAACGGCTGGGCCCTGCGTAGGCTACCGCTGGCGCAAGCAAGTTAATCCCATACAGCGACTAGGATGCTCTGTTTAATAGCTTTGATATTGATTCTCGAGTAATATCAGAGCCCAGTACCTCAATAATCTTGTGCCGGTTCGAGGCGCCGGCCTTGATGGAGACTTGCCGCCGCGACACACCGCA
>CAZAWU010000298.1:0-4126 GCA_964488915.1 uncultured Burkholderiales bacterium | reverse complement strand
AAATGCGCTGTCGGCAGATGCACATCTGCGTACCCGCGCAGTTCCGGCCAGTGGCCGAGAGCGGCGAATGTCCCCACCGAAATCAGGGCCAGCCACGCTATCAATACCGGCACCGAAAAAAGCACACGCGCGAACGGCATCAGACGGTTCAATAGCCGCGTTGGATCGAACAACGGCACACGGAAGGCCAAAGGATTGACGAAGGCCTTGTTGCGCTTTGCCCTGCGATCGTCACGGCGGCGGAATATTTCATCGAACTCGGGTGCGTACTCGGTGCGCAGCAGTTCGGCTTCGCTTAACTCGCCCAACAGACGCACGACTTCACTTTGTGTCGGCGCCTTCTCCGGGCGTGTATGGACCAATGCGTCCCAGACCTGCTGCACTGAATGACGCCCATCGAGGCGGCCCACGAACTGATAGCCGGCCTCGTCGAGCCGGAAGTGTTTCCCCGAGCTTCGGTCTTGCAGCACGAACCAGAGCGTGCCGCGGTAGTGTTGCCGCATGACCGTCACCTGCGTGCGCAGTTGCGGGTGCGCGCCGCACACGCGATGCCAGAACGGGCTAAACACCGACTCGCTCATGCGCTAGCGGGTCCACGACCAAGTCAAGAGCCGCAGCGAGTCGACTACGCGATGAGTCCAGACCCACAGCAACGAACGCTGCCCAACATTTACTTTGGCAACACCCTTCAAACCTGGGCGCAGCGCCGTCCTTTGCGCAACACGCTGATCGTTCAGTTTCGCTTCGACTGAAAAGTAGTTGCGCCCGTCCGACGTGTTCGCCACGGGCGTGACACGCTGCACGCTGATCGCGATCGGATCGGACGACAGCGCCGCAAGCATCAACGTGCCAGGGCTCCCATGCGCGAGCTGCGCGATGTCGCGCTCGTCCACTTCGACGATCACTCGGTAGTCGGCGCTGGGCGCCAGCGTGAAGAGCGTATCGCCTTGCTTGACCGGCGCGCCGAGCGACTGCGAAAGATCGCCTTTGATGATCACGCCATCGAATGGGGCAACGATGTTGGTGCGGCCGAGCTTGTCCTCGATCAATGCGAGTTGAGCGCGCGCCTCGTCAATGCGCGCGACCGATGTGACCGCGCCGCTGCGATCATGTTTCGCGATCGCTTCGCGATAAGCGTTTTGGTGCTGAGCAATCTCACTCTCCCATTTGCGCCGCTCAAGTTCGACCGCATCTTGCTCGAGCGATGCCAGCACCTGACCTTGTTTGACTACGGAGCCGGCGCGAACATGCACTTGCTTGAGAAATCCGTCGGCGGGAGCGACGGTGACGCGCTGCACTGAACCCTCGAGGCGTGCGGGCGCCGAGACGCGATAGTCAACTTGCCAGATGGCTGCCGCCGCCAGGATGGCGACGATCGCGCCAGAAACGAGCATAGGCGCTAGATAGGCCCTGCCGAACAAACCTTTCAGGAAAGCGCCACCGCGCTCGCGCAGTACCGTGCGCAGCGGACGATCGCGCTCGCGCCGCAATATGAGCACAGGACCGATTAGCGCGGCGACGTGCTCGATCTGAACGCGCGTGTGGTCCGCGAAAGAGTCTTCCGCGCGCTCGAATGTGAGCGCGCCGCACGCAGTTCCCGAACGCACGATCGGAACGCTGCAAATTGCGGCACCGCCCTGTCGCTTCGAAAGCTCACTGTGAAACCGAGTGATCTGTGGCTTGGCACTTGCCGGCAGTGGAAACTGAACCGTGACGCCTTGATCGATGCACTCGTCCATTGCGCTGGCGATCTGGCTAACCAAGTTCTGATGCTCACGAAAGTCAGTGACATGCGAAACAGCGGCGACGTTTATGTCGCGCTGTTGCAAGAAGCCGATGCTTACCTGTGTACAGCCAAACCGTTGCGCCAGCTCAGTCACGAACGCGCTAGCGGCGTCGGCGAACTTTTCGTGACCAAGTGCGACGGCGAATAACTCGAGGATTTTCGAGGCAACCAAGTTCTCGCCGAGAGCGTGCGAATCGCCCTTCGAATCGAGGAGCCGAGGCTCGGTGCGGCTGCTGATGCGGCTTCCCGAGCGGTGCGCGGGCGTAGGCGCCAGCAAGAGCGGCTCCATGCTAATGCCACCCGCCAGACGTGCAGCGGCAGCTGCCGACAATTCTTGCATCGACACTTATGCAACGGTGCTCTGTCAAAGCCACGCGCTGTTCCTCAAATTGAAACCGTTATCTAATTGATCTTAAAGATGCATTCGTAACATACCCTTGCCCAAACTGTGCAAGCCAAGAGCGCGAAACTGCCAACCTTTGAGCTTTAGCAAGCGTCACGCCACATCCCCCGTTCTCGGGAGGAAGAAACGTGGAAGCGTGGCGGTTTGCGTAGTGCGATGATGTTGCGGCCTCGCCGAGGACGAGGAAAGCAGGAAGCTGCGAAGTGGGCGCGCACGCCAACACGCACGCGCAAGGAGGTGCGCCGGGCAGGAGAGAGGAGAGAGGCCTCCACAGCAAAACGGCTCGAGCACATCGCATGCTCGAGCCGCTTACTTTGCTTTGGAACAGCCTTGAACGCTAACTTGGGAACAGCGGGTAATGGCGGAGTGGACGGGACTCGAACCCGCGACCCCCGGCGTGACAGGCCGGTATTCTAACCGACTGAACTACCACTCCACGCGATGAGCCCGCTCAGAACTGGGCAAACTGGCCCAGGCGATGGTGGGTGCTGAGAGGCTCGAACTCCCGACATTCGCCTTGTAAGGGCGACGCTCTACCAACTGAGCTAAGCACCCTGAGGGGCGTTAGTTTACCGCATCCTTGAGGGCCTTGCCAGGACGGAACTTCGGCACTGCCGCACCTTTGATCTTGATCGTGTCACCCGTACGTGGATTGCGCCCGTTGCGTGCCTTGCGTTTACCGACGTAGAACGTACCGAAGCCGACCAACGTAATTCTGCCGCCTTTCTTCAGCGACGTTTTGATCGCCGCTACCGTTCCGTCTAATGCGCGACCCGCTGCCGCCTTGGAAATATCGGCGGACTTGGCGATATGGTCGATCAACTCCGATTTATTCACTGTGGTCCCCTTTCGTTGGTGATGTGCCAGCTGACTCTACCTGTCCGGACAGGTTTTATAACAAGGCGCAAAAGCCTATGTCAAGACAGAAAAACCCTCACGCGTCGCGCTGTTAGGCACGCAACGCGCGAACCGTCACGGATGTTGCTAGTGAGTTACTAAACTGCTCGAACCTTCGTCCGGCTTGGGGACGGGCGCGACGGCCTCGGCCTGCGGCAGTGGCTCAGGTTTGCGCTCCAGCGCCGTCTCGAGCACTTGATCGATCCACTTGACTGGCTGAATCTCGAGACGGTTCTTAATGTTGTCTGGAATGTCCGCGAGATCCTTCACATTCTCTTCGGGAATGAGCACGCGTTTAATCTCGCCGCGCTGCGCGGCCAGAAGCTTTTCCTTTAGTCCGCCGATCGGCAGAACTTCGCCACGCAACGTGATCTCGCCCGTCATGGCAACGTCGGCGCGCACCGGAATTCCGGTAAGCACCGAAACCATCGCCGTTGCGATGGCAATGCCCGCACTCGGTCCATCCTTCGGCGTGGCCCCCTCGGGAAGATGGATGTGCATATCGAGTTTTTCGTGGAAATCCGTCGCGATGCCAAGCTTCTCCGCGCGGCTGCGCACCACAGTGAGTGCGGCTTGAATCGATTCCTGCATGACTTCACCGAGCTTGCCGGTAGTCGTCATCTTGCCCTTGCCGGGGACTCGCACCGCCTCGATAGTGAGCAAATCACCGCCCACTTCAGTCCACGCCAAACCGGTGACTTGCCCGATTTGGTTGTCTTTTTCCGCCATGCCGAAGTTGTAGCGGCGCACGCCGAGATACTTGTCGAGATTGCGCGCCGAAACGACGACCTGCTTGTCTTTACCCTTGCTCAGCGTTAGCGCTTTGACGACCTTGCGGCAAATCTTAGCAACTTCGCGATCAAGTGCTCGCACTCCCGCTTCGCGCGTGTAGTAATGAATGATATCGCGCAGCGCGGATTCGTTGATCTTCAACTCCTGCTCTCTGAGCCCGTTCGATTTCATCTGCTTCGGGATCAAATACTGGGTCGCGATGTTGATTTTCTCCTCTTCGGTGTAACCCGAGAGACGGATCACTTCCA
>CAZAWU010000297.1:0-4130 GCA_964488915.1 uncultured Burkholderiales bacterium | reverse complement strand
AAGCGGGCGACTACGCGGGGGTAACGCGCATCGATGTGCCGGCGCGGCAGCCGTAAAACAACCTCACCCAAGCCGAATGACGACTCGCGCGACTGGCGTGAGTATCATGTCTGACCCTTGTCATTAAGGGAAGAGCGTGGGACGGCGCAAACCTACGACCGTTGCAAAACTGACATGTCCTCGCGCCGAGGGTTTGTTCCCGCGCGAACGCCTATCTGCACAACTGGACAAGTCTGACTGCGCATTGACTTGGATCGAAGGCCCTCCTGGCGCAGGCAAAACATCGCTGGTCGTTCAATGGTTACGCTCGCGCGAGCTTCAGCATATTTGGTATCAGATCGAAGCGGGGGACGGTTCTCCCGAGAATTTGTTTCATTACCTCGGCGTTGCGCTCGAGTCGGAATCCAAAGCGTCCACGAAACGAGCGTCAAGCCACCCGTTACCCAAGTTCGATGAAGCCCGTGGCGAAGACCCAGACCGGTTCTGCCGGCGCTTCTTCCGCGCATTCTTCGCGCGCTTGCCGCGCGGGACGGTCATGGTGTTCGACAACTATCAAGAGGCCAAACCGAGGCAGCACATCGACGAGTTGGTGCGGCGCGCGGTCGAGGAACTGCCTGAGACACTAAAGATCGTCGTGCTCAGCCGAGATCCCACGCCACCGGCGCTAGCGCGTCTCAGGGTGGAACAGCGCGTTCGAGTGATGACCTGGCCTGAGTTGCGCTTTACGGAAGAGGAGTCAGCCAAACTTGTGCGCGACAAGTTGCCCGCTGCGGTGTTGTCTGCTCAGAAGATTCACGAGCGTACCGGCGGTTGGGCGGGTGGGCTGATTCTCACGCTCGAGCATCTGCAGCGAAGGGGGCAGCTAGAACCGCAAGCGCCAAGACTGGGGATGGATGAGTTGTTCGACTACTTCACGACTCAGGTGTTGGCCGACGTAGGAAACCAGAAAGCGGATCTGCTGCTGCGTATGTCATATCTGCCCTACCTTTCCGCAGAGGACGCTGTGGCTATAACCGGCCAACGCGTTGCGGCGGACCTGCTGCAAGGTTTCAGCCGGCGTAATTTGTTTATCGAAGCACGCTACGCAGCACGTACAACTTATCAGTTCCACGCACTTTTTCGAGATTTTTTGCAAGAGCGCGCGCAATCGTGTTTTAGTGCGGAAGATCGTGTTGGTTTGTCAAAAAAGGCGGGGGAGTTGCTGGAAGCGTCCGGCGACCTTGATGCCGCGTTTTCGCTGTATAAGAGCGCGGCAGCTGACGCGTGTATACGGCAGTCGATTTACGCGCATGCCGAGAAGTTGTTTCGTCAGGGTCGCAGGGTCACCCTGCGGGGTTGGATAGATGCGCTTGCGTCTGACTCCCGGCGCGGCGACCCCTGGTTGAGCTATTGGCGTGCGATGACATTATTGGGGGACGGTTCTCCTGCGCAAGTGCGAGCACAACTGGACACAGCCTACCGGGAATTTGGTGCACTCGACCAAAGTGACGGTCAACTGCTCGCCGCAGCCGCTGCCGCGGATAGTTTCTTTTCCGATTCGAGCAGTTGGACTGGCGTCGACCCATGGATCGATCGCCTGAACTTACTGCTTGCGGGTTGCGAAACGCCACGCGATGCAGCCCAAGCGCGAGCGATGATGAGCTATATGCGTGCGTTGCTCTATCGCCGGCCGGGTGACACGCATCTCGCATCGCTCGCCGCCGCACTAGAGCGGGTGGTGGATAGCGCGGCTGCGCCGGACCTTAAGATCGCTTGTGCCGGCGTATTGTTGGCCTACTACTGGTGGCGCGGCAACGAGCAAGCTTTTCGAAACATCGAACGCAGGACAAAGGAGGAAGTGGCCAGCGAGGACATTGCGGCTTCCACGCGTTTGTACTACCTGTTCTGGGTAGTCGTTGAATACTGCAAGATGTGCGACTACGAGGGCGTAAAGGCACTTGTGCAGCAGGCGCGGGAGATGGCGGACGATACGGGCCTCGCACCGTTGTCGGTCGAGTTGGAGCGTTTCATCGCTGCAGTATTGTTGGTGCGTGGTGAAGCAGCTCGGGCGCGCGCCTACCTCTACAAGTATTTGGCGCCGACGCTGCCGCAAAGCCGGCCCGTTGCCAGAGTGTGGTATCTCAATACGCTTGCCGCGTGCGACATCGCGGAGGGCAACCTGAAGGATGCCAAGCGCAACATCGGTGCGTCGCTCGAACTGGCCCGTGCAGCGGACAACACCCTGGCCGAATTGCTGACGGTTCCACTTGTGGCAATGGTTCTCATCGAGAACGATGAAAAGGCGGAGGCCGAGCGGCATCTGCTCGCTCTCACGGAACGAGCGCATAACCCGCGGTCGGATTTTGAAGCCGCGGCCCTTGGAGCGTACGCAACTCTAAAGGAGCATGGGTCGCTGCCCGAACAGAATTTGCGGGAAATCGTTGAATACATGCGAACCCAGCACTATTTGCCTTGCTACAGTTGGGCGCCGCGTATGAATATCGCGCTGTTGAGCCGCGCCGCCCAGCATGCGGATCTGCGCGGCGCAGTGTTGGAGATCGTGGCGCGCTTCGGGTTGGAGTGCACTGATTTTGAGATCGAAACTTGGCCGTGGCCAATGCGCATCATGGCTCTTGGGCAATTCGGACTCCAAAGTCTCGAAAGCGGCGCCAAAGCGCAGACCAAATCTGCGCGCAGGCTTGTGGAGTTGCTGCAACTACTGATCGCTTCTGGCCCTCAGGGAGCGACGAACGACGCTATCGTCGACGCTTTGTGGCCGCAAAGCGAGGGCGACAGCGCACGCAAAAACCTAGAGGTTTCTCTCTATCGATTGCGGCAAATGCTTGGTTCGCAGGAACTCTTGGTCAGCCGCAACGGCCGCATTCAGATCGAGCGCCGTCTTTGCTGGGTTGATGCATGGGCATTTGAAGATATAGCGCGCCGGCTCTTGTCAGAGCATGCCCGCTCCGACCACTGGGCTTTGCAGGCTGCAAAGGCGTTGGAACTCTACCGCGGCGATTTTCTGGCCGGCGTCTCCGACGCGCCTTGGACGCTTCCAACACGGGCTCGGTTGCGCAGGCTTCGCGACCGCTTGACAGCTGAGCTGAGTGGCTATTTCGAGGCCGAGGGCAAGTGGACGGATGTTGCCAACCTAGCCGAGCGCGCGCTTGAACTCGATCCAGAGAACGAGGCAAGCTATCGGCGTCTGATGCTGGCTCAGTCGCGCATGGGGGATGCCTCAGGCGCGGCTGCTACTTACGACCGTTGCCGCGCCAGCCTGTCGGCCGGACTCGGTGCAAAGCCCTCAAAGCAAACGCTCGACCTCTACCGCCGAATTCAGGGCGATTTGTAGTGCCGTTTGTAGGGTGGGGTCGCTCAAACTTCCTCCTGTTAGCAACCAACCCGAAGGAGGAAAGGCAATGGCCACGCAACAGAAAAGCACGCTCAGATGCCTGATTTTGGCGGTCGCGCTGACCCAGACAGCTTTCGCAGCGGACTCAGGGACAGTCGAGTTCATCCACTGTCTCGGCGGAACGCCGCAAACACTCAAACACAGCGATACCAACGCGGCGAACATCGTCATGATGGTGGGCAACCTTAGGACGCCCGTCGCCGGCGGGCTACTGGATAACACTGCTTCTCAATGCACCGTGCTGAACGGTATGCTAAACGGCACGCTGTTCGCCCATGGCGTATGCGAGTTCACGGATCTCGATAACGATCGCTTGTTTATCGAGTTTGAGCGCAAGCAGAACGAAGGAACGTTTCATTCCATCAATGGAACCGGCAAGTACCAGAATCTTGCGCTTGATGGAACATACAACCATGCAAAATTCCCCCAGCGTGCCGGTTATTTTCAGGGCTGCGCCGAGAGCAAAGGCAAGTGGAGGAAGCAATAGCGGCAAAGTCTATGCACGGCTTGCCGGGTTTAGGGGCTGACCGAGCCCGGCATCGATACTTCTGATAGGCAGGCAAAATACCGCTCGCCGGACCACGAGCAAGTTTGAGCGCAATTCGAGCGAGCGGTCCGGTCTAGCCGGTCTGCGCGACTGCCCAAAAGCCTAACCGGGATCAGCTCTTGACCTTGACCGCAAGGGCGTTGTAGCGTCCTAACGCAGCACACTCATACAACGCCAACGAGGGGAGCAGTC
>CAZAWU010000296.1:0-4150 GCA_964488915.1 uncultured Burkholderiales bacterium | reverse complement strand
CGCGTCAGCGCCGGCGTGAAAGAGATGTGCGAATCGTTTCCGGTGTACTACCGCGGCTTCACCGACCGGCGCATCGGCCCGCGCGAGCGCCGGCGCGAGAATCTCGCTAAGTTGGTGCCCCCCGAGAAGAAATGAAGTGCATTTTCTGCGGCGGGACCGACACCCAAGTGATCGACTCACGCGTCGGGGAGGAAGGCACCAGCATTCGACGGCGGCGGCGCTGCGCAAGCTGCAGCAAGCGTTTCACCACCTACGAAACGGCGGAGCTGCGTCTGCCGCAAGTGGTCAAGAGCAACGGCAAGCGCGAGGAGTTCGCGCGTGAGAAGCTGCGCACAGGTTTTATGCGTGCTTTGCACAAGCGACCGGTGTCGACCGAGTTGGTGGACGCGGCGCTGGCGCGCATCGAGCAGAAGGCGCTGGCGCTGGGCGAGCGCGAAGTCGATTCGCGCTGGCTCGGCGAACTGACTATGGAAGAGCTGCGCAAGATGGATAAGGTTGCCTATGTGCGCTTTGCGTCCGTGTATCGGGCGTTTCAGGATGTCGAGGACTTCCGCAACGTCATCGAAGATCTCTGATCGGCCGGGCATTCGGTAACTTGAACGCCTTTTCCGCTCAAGAGCGCAGCTACATGGCGCGTGCGCTCGAACTCGCCGAGCGCGGTTTGTACACGACTGCGCCGAATCCGCGCGTCGGTTGCGTCATCGTCAAGGATGGCCGCGTGATCGGCGAAGGCTGGCACGAACGCGCAGGACTGGCGCACGCGGAGATAAACGCCTTGCAACAAGCGGGCGCCGCCGCCGCCGGCGCGGACATGTACGTGACGCTTGAGCCGTGCGCGCACCATGGCCGTACCCCACCGTGCAGTGATGCCGTTATTCGCGCGGGCATTCGGCGCGTGGTCGCCGCAATGCAAGATCCGAATCCGCTTACTGCCGGCAAAGGCGTTGCGGCGCTACGTGCGGCGGGCGTCGCCATCGAGGAAGGGCTGCTGGCTGACGAGGCGCGCGCCTTGAACATTGGCTTTGTCGCGCGCTTCGAACGCGGCCGCCCCTGGGTGCGGGTGAAGGTTGCGGCGAGCCTGGATGGCCGCACCGCTTTGGCGAATGGCGTCAGCCAATGGATCACCGGGGAGCAAGCGCGCGCGGATGGCCACGGCTGGCGCGCTCGTTCGTGTGTGGTCATGACCGGAGTCGGTACACTCCGAGACGATGATCCGCAGCTTACCGTGCGCGCGTTGGAAACGCCGCGCCAGCCACTCAAAGTTCTGGTGGACAGCCGGTTGAACGCGCCTGCGCAAGCGAGGATTTTCGGCGCGGGCCGTGTACTCGTGTTTGCCGCGCACGACGATGCCGTAAAGCGCGCTGCCTTGCAAGCGCGCAACGCGGAAGTGATCGTCATGCCTAATGCGGGCGGCAAAGTGGACTTGGGACAGATGATGCGCGAGCTGGCGCGGCGCGAGGTGAACGAGGTGTTGGTGGAGTCTGGCAACAACTTGAACGGCTCGCTGCTGCGCGCGGGGGTGGTCGACGAGTTGTTGCTGTATTTCGCACCGAGCGTCTTCGGCGATTCGGCGCGGGGCATGTTTAACATGCCCGCGCTGCAAGCGCTGGGCGAGCGAGTCGCGCTCGATATTAGCGGCGTGCGGCAGATCGGTGGTGATCTGCGTGTGATTGCGCGCGTAAAGAGCTGATGTTCACCGGCATCGTGGCGGCTGTGGGGCGTATCGCGCGCGCGCATACCAGCGCGGATAATGTGCGCATCGATATCGAGTGCGGCGGGCTGCCGTTGGAAGATGTGGTGCTCGGCGACAGCATTGCGGTGAACGGGGTCTGTTTGACCGTGGTGGCGAAGAGTCCTAATCTATGTGCCTTCGATGTGTCGCGAGAGACGCTGAACTGCACCGCAGGGTTGCAGCGCGTCGGCGCCGCGGTGAACTTGGAGAAGGCCATGCGGCTCGCTGACCGCATCGGCGGCCACTTGGTGACCGGGCATGTCGACGGTATCGGTATCGTGACCTCACTGCAAGAAGAAAGCGCTCACTTGCGCATGAGCATCCGCGTGCCGCGCGAGCTGTTGCACTTGGTTGCACGCAAAGGATCGATCGCCGTCAATGGGGTGAGCCTGACGGTGAACGAGGTTGTAGCAGACGAGTTCGGCGTCAATTTGATTCCGCATACACTTGCCATGACCAACCTCAAGGAGCTGGCGGCGGGCAGCCAAGTCAATCTGGAAGTGGACATGATCGCGCGCTACGTGGAGCGAATTCTGACTACGGCCTCGACATGACGCAGAGGCGCGCAACTACTTTGGCCGTAGGCGCTGTGACGCGGCTCGAACCGCGCTCCTCCCCAGCATAATATAATCGCCGTCCGAGCCATTTGCCGCGGCGCTACGCGCGCGCGGCAGCCCAAACCATGTCCAAACGCTCTCATTTGCAAGCGGTTACGCCAGACAAGTCCCGCGCCGGCATCAGCCCGATCGAAGAGATCATCGCTGAATTGCGCGCCGGCAAGATGGTTGTGCTCGTGGACGACGAAGACCGCGAGAACGAAGGCGACTTGGTGATCGCGGCGGACTTCGTCAACGCCGAGGCGATCAATTTCATGGCTACGCACGGACGCGGCTTGATCTGCATGCCGATCACAACGGAGCACGCGGCGCAACTCAACCTAGCGCCGATGACGAGCAACAACCGTTCCGTGCACGGCACAAATTTCACCGTTTCGATCGAAGCGGCTCAGGGCGTTACCACCGGCATCTCGGCACAAGATCGCGCGCACACGATCCGCGTCGCTTCCCGCCCTGACGCCAAGCCAAGCGATGTGGTGTTTCCCGGACACGTGTTTCCCCTTATCGCGCAGCCCGGCGGTGTGCTGGTGCGCGCCGGACACACCGAAGCGTGCTGCGATCTGGCGCGCTTGGCTGGGCTCACATCGGCGGCGGTGCTGTGCGAAATCATGAAAGACGACGGCAGCATGGCGCGCTTGCCTGATCTGCTCGCTTACGCGCGCGCGCATAGCCTCAAGATTGGCACCATCGCGGATTTGATCCATTACCGCAGCCGTAACGAAACGCTGGTCGAGCGGGTCGGTGAACGGCGCGTGAATACCCCGTACGGCGAGTTCGATTTGATCGCCTACTACGATCGCACCGGCAGGGAAGCGCATCTGGCGCTGCGGCGCGGCGAGATCAAGCGCGAAGAAGAAACGCTGGTGCGTGTGCACGAGCCGATTTCGATCATAGATTTCCTGGATAGTTCGTCCAGCCGGCATGCCATCAGTGCGGCTGAAGCGCTTAGGGAGATCGCGGCGGCGCCACGCGCGGTCATGGTGCTGTTGCGGCGCACCGAAAGCGCTGACGACGTGTTACGGCGCTTCGCTCCCTCGGGCGAGGCGGACGCGCGCGCAACCAAGTGGGATCCGCGCAGCTACGGTACCGGCGCGCAGATCTTGCGCGATCTGGGTGTCGGTAAGATGCGCGTGCTGGCCCATCCAATGCGCATGCCGAGCATGGTCGGCTTCGATCTGGAAATCACCGGCTACGTGACGCCGCAACGCTGATGGCGCAGCGTTCGCTCGACCCCGTTGCCGCGGCTTCTTTGCTGGATGGGCGTGGCTTGCGTATCGCGATCGTGCAAGCACGCTGGAACGCTCATATTAGTGAGACGATGTTGGCACATTGCCGCGGCCGGTTAGAACAGCTGGGTGTGTCCGCAGTGTCAACGAAAGTGGTGACCGTGCCGGGATCGTTGGAAATCCCCTTATCCTTGCAATCACTGGCGCAAAGTGGCGAATACGACGCGTTGATCGCGCTGGGCGCCGTGATTCGTGGCGAGACGTATCACTTCGAAATCGTTGCCAACGAATCTGCCTCCGGCATCGCGAGCGTGCAGTTGGAGACGGGTGTGCCTATCGCCAACGGCATTCTCACGACGGACAACGAGCAACAGGCGCAGGTGCGTGCGCAAAGCAAGGGTGGAGACTGTGCGGAAGTGGCTGTCGAGATGGCGAACCTGTTGCATCAACTCAGGCGGCAGCGGCGGACGTGATGTACGCACCTCGCGGATTTCTTGGGTTGTCATCCCCGCGCAGGCGAGGATCCGGCATCTCAGAGCAAAGATGCTAGGTTCCCGCCTGCGCGGGAACGACGC
>CAZAWU010000295.1:0-4151 GCA_964488915.1 uncultured Burkholderiales bacterium | reverse complement strand
GCGTTTGTGCTATAACCACTCAAAAAGCTCAATCGCTCTCACTCGCAATGTCCGAAGGCTACGATAGCGTCAGCGTCCTCGCGCCGGCGCGTTTGCATCTTGGTTTCATCGATCTGCACGGCGGCAGCGGCCGGCGTTTCGGCAGTGTCGGATTGGCGCTGGAGGACATCGGCACGCGCGTGGTCGCGCGGCGCGCAAACGGTTTTTCAGTGAGCGGGGAAGATGCGCAGCGCGCGCAGAGGCATCTCGCCACGCTGCGCAAGCACTTCAAGCCGCAACAAGGCTTCAGCGTGACTATCGAGCACGCCATCGCGCCGCACCTGGGGCTGGGCTCCGGCACGCAACTGGCGTTGGCGCTCGGCGCCGCGGTCGCGCGTTTGCTGGGCGCCGAAACACCCGCGCGGCAAATCGCGGATCTGCTCGACCGCGGCAACCGCTCGGGCATCGGCTTAGGCGCGTTCGAATACGGGGGCTTTCTGGTCGATGGCGGGCGCGGCACGTTGCGCGGCGCGCCGCCGATCGTCAGCCGCTTGCATTTCCCCGACGACTGGCGCGTGATCCTGCTGTTCGATCCGCACGTGCAAGGCCTGCACGGCACTAACGAAGCGCGCGCTTTCCGTGAACTCGCCGCCTTTCCCATGGAGCAGGCGCACGAACTCGCGCACGCGGTTCTGCTGCGCGCGCTGCCGGCGGTAGCGGAGAGAGACATTGCCGCGTTCGGCACGGCAATCAATTTACTGCAGCAGAGGGTCGGCGATCACTTCGCCCCGGCACAGGGCGGACGCTTCATCAGCGCGCGCGTGGCCGATGTGCTGGCGTGGATGCAAAGCGAAGGCGCCGCCTGCGTCGGACAAACTTCTTGGGGACCGACGGGCTTCGCTTTCGTCGAAAGCGAAACGCAAGCAAAGGATTTGCTCAAGGCGGCCGCGCGCCGGCTGCGCAGCGCCGGGCTCGAGCACAAGATCTGCCGCGCACGCAATCGCGGCGCCAGCGTCGAAAGTGTCGGCGTTGATTCGTCCAAACAAGACGCAGCGTAGCGCATACCTAGCGCTGTACCATCTCTCGAATGAGATGAATATTCATTCTTTGGTCACTACTACCGATAGTTCCAGGTGAATCATGGAGAAACCGTATCTTCTGCATATGTTCACGCCGGCGCCAAACGTGAGTCCGTTCGACGTCAACATGGCCT
This sequence comes from uncultured Burkholderiales bacterium, assembly GCA_964488915.1. Taxonomy (GTDB): domain Bacteria; phylum Pseudomonadota; class Gammaproteobacteria; order Burkholderiales; family JALYOK01; genus CADEHE01. The sequence goes on along the minus strand of CAZAWU010000295.1, from coordinate 2,959 downwards.
ACGACGCCGGCTACCAAGCCGTGATCCCGTACACCGATGTCGCGCTCGATCAAATCGCACCTTTGACGCAGGACTGCATTTTTTCGCGCGGACCCAAGGGCGCTAAGCGCAGCGGCATCTTTCTCGGCGGGCGCGAAATCGGCATGGCCGCTGATATGCTGGATGCGGCCAGGCGCGCGATGGTGCCGCCGTTTGAAGTTTCTGTGTTCGCCGATCCAAGCGGCGCCTTTACCACCGCTGCAGCGATGGTAGCGTGCGTCGAAACTCAACTGAAAAAAGTGCACAACACCGACTTGGCTGGAAAGCAACTCGTCATCCTCGGCGGCACCGGGCCGGTGGGCACCGCCGCGGCCGTGCTCGCTTCCGGTGCCGGCGCCAAAGTGCGCATCGCCAGTCACACGAGTTTCGATCGCGCGCGCATGACGGCGGAAGTCGCGCGCGCGCGCTACGGCGCCGATGCACGTGCGGCGGTTGCCGGATCCACCGACGAGCGGCGCGAACTGATGGCCGATGCGGAAGTCGTGCTCGCCACCGCCAAGGCCGGTGTGCAGGTGCTGAGCGCTCTGGAGCTCATGACGGCGCAGCGCTTGCTGGTCGCCGCCGATCTCAACGCCGTACCGCCCGCCGGTATCGAGGGGCTGGGGGTCATGGACAACGGCGCGGCACTCAAGAGCGGCGCGGGTGCCACCGTCGGCATCGGCGCGCTCGCGATAGGCAACGTCAAGTATCAGAACATGCGCGCCCTGTTCGAAAGCATGCTCAAAGCCGAGAAGCCCGTCTACCTCGACTTTCGCGACGCGTTCGAGCTGGCGCGCAAGCAGGTCGCCGCACCGTAGCGCGCTCGATCTCCCGCAGAGCCCTATAACTCGGTGCCGTAGGGTTGCGTGATGATTTCGAGCAGATGGCCGTCGGGATCTTGAAAGTACACGCCTCGCCCGCCGAAGTGATGGTTGATTTCGCCGGGTTTGCTGCGCGCGGGGTCGGCCCAAAACTCTAGACCGAGCGCGCGGATACGGCCGAACGCCGCGTCGAACTCCGCCTCGCTCACCAGAAAAGCGAAGTGCTGCAACGCGAGGTGCTCCGCGCTTTCGTAGTAATCCAGCGATACCTCGTTATCGAGATCGACAACAAGAAAATGCATGAACCGCCGCGGCTGCGGACGACCGAGGATTTGCGCGAGAAAGCCGGCGGATTTCGCTTTGTCGCGGCACCAGACGATCGTGTGATTCAATTGGGTACCCATACGCCGAGCCTGTCCTCTGGGCCGAGTTCAGAACACTATACTACGCGCCCTTCGTGCATCGAGGGCCCATGCGAAGCGCGGGCGACCAGCAACGAGACGCCGGCCATAATCAGGGCCGACGCAACCACGGTGAACTGCATGCCATCGATAAACGCAGCACGCGCCGCCTCCAGCAAATGGCCGCGCGCCGGCTCGGCGATTTGCTGAGCCGCCCCGAGCGCGCCAGCCAGAGTCGCCAACGCACTTTGCTGCAACGCAACCGGCAACGCGGCGGGAAGCGCATCCTGCAAGGCGCTGCGGTAGAGCGCGACGCCGATGCTGCCGAAAACCGCGATGCCGAGCGCACCGCTTAGTTCCGCGCAAGTCTCCGAAATCGCCGACGCCGCGCCGGCGCGTTCCGGCGGCGCCGCACCGACCACGAGTTCGTTGCCGAGCGTGAACAGCGGCGCCAGGCCGAGCGAAAGAATCACGGTGCCGGCGACGATAGCGGCCAAAGCGCCACGTCCATCGATCAGGGCAAGGAGCGCGAATCCGGCCGCCGCGGCCAGTAACCCCCAACTCATCACACGCACGGGGGCCATGCGCTGCAGCAACCGCGGCGTCAGCAGCGAACCAACCACGAAAGCAAGACACCACGGCAGGGTCCACAAGCCCGCTTGCAGCGGCGACAGATCGAGCACGAGCTGCAAGTACTGCATGATGAAGATGTAGCTGCCGAACATGGTGAAACATCCTGCTGCGTAGATCAGCAGGGCGCGGTTGAAGCCGGGCACGCGGAACAACGTCAAATCCACCAGTGGGTAGCCGATATTGGTTTGGCGCCAAGCAAACGCCGTGGCTAGTGCAACGCCGGCTGCGATCGAAGACGCACCGGTCAAGCTGGCGCCGTGTTCGGCCAGGTGCTTCAAACCGAAAATCACACCAAGCACGGCCGCTAGCGAAAGCAGCACGCTGGCCGGATCGATGCGGCCAGCATTGGCGTCACGATACTCAGGCAACAGCAACGGTCCCAGTATCAGCAACAACAGCATGACAGGTACCGCGAGTAGGAACACCGAACCCCACCAAAAGTATTCGAGCATGACGCCGCCGACCAGCGGGCCGATCACGCCGCCGATGGAAAAACTCGAGATCCAAATGCCGATGGCAGTCGTGCGCTCAGCCGGATCGTGGAACATGTTGCGAATCAGTGACAGAGTGGAGGGCGCCAGCGTCGCGCCGGCGATGCCGAGCACCGCACGCATCGCGATTAGCGTGGGCGCGCTGTCGGCAAAAGCAGCCAGTACCGAGGCCACGCCGAACGCCGCCGCGCCAATCAAGAGCAAACGCCTCCGGCCGAAGCGGTCGCCGAGCGTGCCCATGGTGACGAGAAAACCCGCCACCATAAAGCCGTAGATATCGACGATCCACAACAGTTGCGAGCTGCTCGGCCGCAGGTGCGCGCTCAGTGCCGGCACCGCCAGGTTGAGCACGGTGAGGTCCATCGAGTACAACATGCACGGCAATGCGATCACCGCGAGGCCGACCCATTCGCGCCGTGTGGCTTTTCCCGGCGCGACGTTTGCTGAATTGACCATGACGGCGCAAGTTTAAGCTACGCACGGCGGTGCCCGCACCCGCCGGCCCGGTTGGGGCGCTGACTAGTGTAGTACTTCACTCTTAGTGCTACTTATGTGAGCATCCATGCAGGCGAGAGCACAAACAAAAATGGCGAAA
>CAZAWU010000294.1:0-4206 GCA_964488915.1 uncultured Burkholderiales bacterium | reverse complement strand
TCGCTGCCCATCTTGTCGAGATTCAAACTCGTACACCACGCCAGGGGGCACGATCACGCTGCTTGGTCAGGGGCGAGAATCAGGCGGACGGAAGACAGTTTGAATGGCGATTTCGTCAGCCGTGAAACAACGGTCAGAGCGGCTGTTGCAGGACAGCCGCTCTCCTTCCCTAGCATCTCGATAGGCATGTCTGTTTCGTTGGTGTTTTAAGCGCGCTACAAGCATTGCCGAAAACTGAATCCAGCGGATCACACGCCTTTGCCTCCAGGTGTGGCTTATGTGCCTCCCCCGCGGACGACCGCGCTGGTTTTGACCTATCCCCCCTTGAGCATACTGCCGCCACCATATATGCTATGCGGCTCTTTCTTAGCGGAAGTTCCCATCCATGGCCGCACGCTCCATCGCTTCGGTGACCGTTTCGTTCGGGTTAGTGTCGATTCCGGTCAAGCTGTACTCCGCGACGCAAGCCTCCGCGGGTGTCTCGTTCAATCTGTTGCACAAGGGCTGCGGTTCGCGCCTAAAGCAACAGTATCTTTGTGCCAAAGAAAGCGTGGTGGTCGAGCGTGCGGACATGGTGAAGGGCTACGAGTTCGCCAAAGACCAGTACGTCATCTTTACGCCGGAAGAGCTAAAAGAGCTGGAGGAGAAAGGCACGCAAACGGTCGAGATCACCGCCTTCGTGCCTGCCTCTTCAATCGATCCGATTTACTACGACAAGGCTTATTACCTCGCGCCGGATAAGGGCGGTGCGCGCCCCTACGCGCTGTTGAGTGAAGGCATGCGCAAAACCGGGCGCAGTGCGCTCGGGCGCTGGGCGTGGCGCGGCAAACAGCACATCGTGCAACTGCGCGCGGTCGAGGGCGGCCTGGTGTTGCAGCAGCTGCTCTACGCGGAAGAAGTGCGCAAGCTTTCCGAGATCGATGTGGAGAAAGCCGATGTAAAAAACGCCGAGTTGGATCTCGCGGTGCAATTGATCGAGCAGCACGCGGCCGCGAAGTTCGACCCGGACGCTTACGAAGACGATGTGAAGAAACGCATCGAAGCGGCGGTGCAGCGCAAAGTCGAAGGCCAAGAAATCGCCACCAGCGCAGAGCCGGAAAGCGGCGGCGCGCAAGTGATCGATCTGATGGAAGCGCTACGTGCCAGTCTCGCCAAGACCGGGGCCGCGGCGCCAGCAGCGACGCGAGCCGCTGCGCCCGCTCAAGAGAGTGCACGCAAACCGCCGAAGCGCGTGCAACAAGAAGTGCAAGCCAAAGCGCCGGCGAAGGAACGCGCTAGGGCCGGCAAGAAGTAAACGCTTCAAGTGGCGGCCGCACAGGCATGAGCGGCTACAGCGCCGCTGACGTGCAGCGCATGCTCGGGATCACGCGCGGCGTGATCACCGCGCTGGTAGAAGCCGGTTTCGTCGCTCCTACGCTCGGCAAGCGCCGCGAGCAGCGCTTCTCCTTTGAAGACCTAGTCGTCATGAAAGCAGCGCGCGAGTTGGCCGGCAGCCATATCGGGGCCAAGCGCATCGCTGCATCGCTCAAAGCGCTGCGCAAGCAATTGCCCGCGCAGTTGCCGCTCGGCGGACTGCGCATCAGCGCGGCCGGCAACCGCTCGCGCCAGCGGGTAGTGGTACGCCAGGGGGGCGCACAGTGGCAACCGGATTCGGGACAATTTCTGCTCGACTTCGAAGTGCTGCCGCGCGCCGATGCGCATTCGAGTGTCTCCTTCATTGAGTCAAGGCGCAAACAGCCTAGCCCGGCGGAAGCGGCCCACGACTGCTTCGCACACGGCTGTGACTTGGAGGAACGCGATGCGCAAGCCGCGGTGGCTGCCTACCAACGCGCCATCGAGTTGGATGAGGGCTACATCAACGCCTACGTCAACTTAGGGCGCTTGCTGCACGCGCAACGCAAGTTCGCCGCGGCGGAGCGCACCTATCGCGCTGCCTTGCAGCACTGCGAACCCGACGCGCTGTTGCTATTCAACCTCGGCGTCTTGCTCGACGATCAAGAGCGCGCCAAAGATGCCGCCCTTGCCTATCGCAGCGCGCTAAGACTCGCCCCCGACATGGCCGATGCCCACTACAACCTCGCGCTACTCTACGAACGCGAAGGTTTGGCGCGCGAAGCGCTCAAACATCTCAACACCTACCGCCGCTTGCAGGGCTAGGGAACCTGATACACAGCGGACAGTAGCGTTCTGACAATAAGACGGTGAGCGATTGGTCGGGCGATACCTATTTAAGTATATGTAAACGCAAGATGCTGACGCAACTCTTGTGCGGTGTCGTTGACAGGACTTATGCTAGCCGCGCCTTAGTCAAGTTGAAACGAGAACAAATCATGGCGGACGCACCCTTCGGCCACCTCAACCCTGTTGCATTGGCGGCCCAAGAGATCGACTCGGTCCTGCAGTCGGTCTTCCCGTTGATCCCCCCTGACGAAGCGATTGGTCTGTGGCAATACCTGCGAGCGTACTCGGCGCACGAGGATACGCAGCTATTCAAAGAGGGCGACACCGGGGACTACATGCTGTTCACGGTCGAGGGCATGGTCAAAGTCACTCGGCAGCATGACAGCGCGGGTCCCAGCGCCGTCGCATTGCTTTCGCGTGGTGACAGCTTGGGCGAGATGGCGCTGATCGACGGCGCGCCGAGATCGGCCGCCTGCATTGCTTTACACGAATGCGTGTTCGCGGTGCTCACACGCGCCGACTTTCAGCGCATGCGCGAGCAGGAGCCGCGCTTAGCGCTGGCGGTGCTGACGCAAATCGCGCGCACGCTCAGTTTGCGTTTGCGCCGCGCGCTGGAGAGCGCGGACAACGGGCTCGATCCATTCGCGATGTGAGCGCACCGCTTGCCCAGATGGAACAGCGCTACAACTTGACCGGCGCGCCGCTGTAGAGCACCGGCCCGGTCGGTGCACCGGTGGGCGAACCGCCCTTCGGCTCCAAGCTCACGGCGAAGGCAGGTACCGCGTCGAGAGAAACATCGCCACGCGTGAGCTTTACCGCCGCCTTGCCGGTCGCCGGTAGCAACCCTAACGACTGTGGCGCGCCACCCTGCGGCAACGCCCAGAGTTCCAGCGCCTGCTGCGGCGTAAGCTCCTGCGCAGCGACGATGCTCACAACGATCTCGTTGCTACCAGCGGCGTAGTTGAGCGCGATGGCAGGCCTCGCTTTGGCGTCAAGCAGCACGGCGACGTAGTTCGGTGCGGGCGGAGCGACTGGGGCGCTGCCGAAGTAAATAAGCAGTGCCGCCGCTACCGTGCTGGTGGTCAGTGCCAAAGCGCGCCAGAAGCCGAGGCTGTCCCACAACCCATGCTTGCGTGTCGCCGCGCGCTGTGGCTGCGGCGCCAGTGCGGTGATGCGCCGCGCGATGCCCTGCCATACGCGCTCGGGCGGCGGCACCGCGGGCACGACGTAGTCAAGCGGCGCCAAACGCTGCTGCCATTCTTGCACGCTGGCGCGATAGTGCGCATCGCGCGCCAGCAGGCGCTCGAACCGTCGCCGCGCCGCACCATGCAGGGTACCCAAAGCGTACTCCGCGGCGAGCATTTCACGCAGCTTGGGTTTGTTGTAGTTCATGTGCCCAAGCACTCCTTCAAACGCATCAAGCCGCGCCGCACAGACGATTTCACGGTGCCGAGCGGTTGGCGTAGATGCCGCGCGAGCTCCGAGTGCGTTAGTCCGTGGAAAAACGCGAGTGTGATCGTTTGGCGCTCGGCGGCGGTAAGGCTTTTGAAGCAAGAAAATATGCTTCTCACCGTCGCGGTCTGCATCAATCTCTCCAGCGGCCCGAGCGTCTCATCGACGACTTTCTCCAACTCGGCCTCGTCGCTGTGCTCCGCCTGCTGCGGCCGGCGCAACCAATCGAGACAACGGTTGCGGACGATGGTGGTCATCCAGGTCATCGGCGCAGATTTCGCCCCATCAAACTGCGATGCGTGCTGCCAGATATTGACGAAGGCATCTTGCAGCACTTCCTCGGCTGCGTCGCGGCGGCGCATCATGCGCAACGTCACGCCGAACAAACGCGCCGACGCCAACTCGTACAACCGGGCAAATGCAATTTGATCGCCTCGGCCGCTGGCGGCGAGCAAATCTGCAAGTTGATCAGGGGCGGGGTCGACGTTAAGCATGGCTGGTGGTTACTCGATTACTCAACATCTTATACGAACGTTTAGAGCGTTTGGATGCGCCCGGCACTTGTTGCTCATA
>CAZAWU010000293.1:2094-4215 GCA_964488915.1 uncultured Burkholderiales bacterium | reverse complement strand
CTAGCGACAGCACCCCAATGCAAAAGCCGCGCAGGCAAATGTTCATCGATGTCCTTCAAGCAGCAGCGTTGAAGAGCGATTATAAAGAGCGTCGCCCCGGAATGCTTGCGAGCTTAGTTTTCGGCATCTATGATGACGCGCCGCTGCACCGGGAACAGATGCAGATCGAAACGCTTCGATAGCGCGCCCCACAAGCCCGAGCGCAGCCGAGTGACGATAACGATCGCCATGACACCCAGGCCGATCAGATACCAGCTGCCGTAGTCAGCAAGGTACTTGTTGAGGAGCCAGAAAATGATCGCACCAAGGATCGGCCCTTCGATCGTGCCGATGCCGCCGATCAGCACGATGAAAATCGTAAATGCCGTCCAGTTGACGCTGAACGCCACATCCGGCGAGATGCGCAAGTTGCTTAAGTAGTAGAGCGCGCCCGCCAGCCCCGCGCCGAACGCGGCGAGCACGTAGACGATGAGTTTGGTGCGTTTGACATCGATACCTTGGCTCTCGGCGGCGATTTCGCTATCGCGCATCGCCGTTAATGCGAGGCCAAAACGCGACCGCAATAGCGCATAGACCAAGCCGACGGCGAACACGATTGCGGCAACGGCCAGCGCGTAGGTGATCGTTTCGCGTGTGGCTTTGTTGACGCCGCCGAAAGAGCTAATGGCCAAACTCGTGCCAGAGCCGCCGCCCAATGCGGACACATTGGCGAACAGCAAACGAAACACCTCAGCGACAACCCAAGTGCCGACTGCAAAGTAGCCGCCCTGCAAGCGAAACACGATCTGTGAAGTGGGAATGGCGATGAGCGCGGTGATCAGCGCGGCAACGGGCACGGCGGCGAAGGCGTTCATGCCGAGTTTGTTGGCCATGATCAACATGAAATAGCCGCCGAGACCTAGGAACGCCTGTTGGCCGATGGAGACCATACCCGCGTAGCCGGCGAGCAGGTTCCACATCATGGCGAACACCAAGTAGCATGCAATCTCCACCACGTCGCGCATCGCCGCGGAGCCGCCCCACCAGGGCAACGAAACCAGCAGCACCAGCAGCGCAAGGCCAGCGAAACCGGCGACTTTGCTGGCGCGGGTAGCGCGTTCGACTTTGAAGCTCATGCGTTTTGCGCGAAAAATGAGATGTGAAATGTGAAACGTGAGGAAGCGCGACCTGGCAAAGACCGCGCGGCTACAGCAGCGCCGACCAAAAGCAGCTCTTCACTTTTCACGTTTCACTCTTCACTCTTCACTCTTTACTTTTCACGCCGACCTTATCGCGTCTTCGGAAACAAACCCTGCGGCTTCACCAGCAGCATGACCAAAAACACCACATGCCCGAACAGAATTCCCCAGCCTGGATCGACGCGAAAGCCGACGCTTTGCGCCACACCGAGAATCACGCCACCCGCCAGCGTGCCCCAGAACGATCCCAGGCCGCCTATGATCACCGCCTCGAAGGCGTACAGCAGCAGGCCCGGTCCATCGGCGGGTGCGATGGTGGTACGCATGCCTTGCAGGGTGCCGGCAACGGCGATCAGCACGAAGGCGATCGCGGTGGCGAGTGCGTAGACGTGGCGGTGGTCGAGTCCCATCAACTCGGCGGTTTCTTTATCGTCTGAGGTCGCGCGAAATGCGCGGCCCAGCGCCGTGCGATGGAACAACCACTGCATGCACGCTGCGGCAGCCACGGCGATGGCAAAGATGATGAGCGGTAACACGCCGATGGCGAGGCTCTCTCCGAGTTTGATACTTTGCGTTTCCAGTCCGTGCGCGCTGATAGAGCGCGTATCGGCGGAGAAAATCTCCAGCAACATATTTTGGATGACGATGGACAAACCGAACGTCACCACGATCGCCGGCAGTGGATCGCGCACCAGCGTGCCATTGAGGATGCCTCGCTGCGCGGCGTAACCAAACGCAAACGCGATCGGCGCGAGCAGCAGCATCACCCAGAAGGCGTTCAAGTGCGTCGCCGTCGCTATGGCCAGGGCCGCGAACGCTGCAAGAATGAGGAAGTCGCCATGCGCCACGTTGGTCAAGCGCATTACGCCAAACATGAGCGACAGCCCCATGGCGAACAACGCATACAGCCCACCGAGCAGCACACCTTGCACGATCGCGTCGA
>CAZAWU010000293.1:0-1994 GCA_964488915.1 uncultured Burkholderiales bacterium | reverse complement strand
CTCATATGCCAAAATACGCGAGCGAGATTTGCTCGCGCGTGGCTTCGTGCGAGCGTGCGCTAAGTGACACGCGGCCTTCCTGGAAGCAGTACAGGCGCGAAGACACTTGCTGCGCCAGACTGACATCCTGCTCGACGATGATCGCCGTCATCCCAGCGCCGGTAACGCGCGCCAGCGCGTCGTAGATGTCCTTCACCACGATCGGCGCCAGCCCAAGCGAAATCTCGTCGCAGATGAGCAGCTTCGGGTTGGACATCAACGCACGCCCGATCGCCACCATCTGCTGCTGCCCGCCGGAGAGTGAGGTCGCCGGCGCGCCGCGCTTCTCGCGCAGGATGGGAAAGAGTTGATAGACTGCATCGAGATCCCACGCGCCAGCGCGTTTGACGTAGCCGCCGAGCGTCAAGTTCTCTTCCACGCTCAGGCTGGGAAACAGGCGCCTGCCTTCCGGGACCAATGCGATGCCTTGCGCAACGATCTTGCCTGGTGCGAGCCCGCCGATGCCGCGATTCTCAAACATGACACCCTCACGCGGGGCCGGCAACAAACCGGCGATGGTCTTGAGAAAAGTCGATTTGCCCGCGCCGTTGGCGCCGATAATCGCGACGATCTCCTTTTCTTCGATGGCGAAATCGATGCCGAACAGCGCCTGAAAGTCGCCGTAGTGGGCAGTGAGCTTGCGCGTCTGCAGCAGCATACTTATAACTGAATAACCCGATGAATCAGCATGGTACTCATTTATCGAATATTACTATCTCATGTATAGGCTTCTAGGGCGTGGTGTCGGGCTCGATCCCCATATAGACACGCTGCACGTCGGCATTCGCCATGACCGCTTGGGGCTCGCCTTCGGCGAGCTTGGAACCGAAGTTGATCACCAACAATCGATCTGCAACCGCGAGCAGCGCGTGCACCACGTGTTCGATCCAGATGATGCTCACACCCGAAGATTTGATCGCGCGAATCTCCGCGACCAGTTCGCGCGCCTCGTGCTCGGTAAGTCCACCCGCGATCTCGTCGAGTAGCAACAGCTTGGGATTGGTCGCAAGCGAACGCGCCAGCTCCAAGCGCTTGCGATCGAGCAACGTCAGCGCGCCGGAAAGCACGTTCGCTTTCTTCGCCAGTCCGGTCGATTGCAGCACTTCTACGCAGATTGGGTACGCCTCGTGCTCATGCCGATTGCCGCCGTAAGTGGCTGCCACGAGCAAGTTCTCGAACACCGTCATGCCGAGAAACGGGCGTGGAATTTGGTACGAACGGCCGATCCCTTTGCGGCAGCGCCGGTGGGGGGCGAGCGCGGTGATGTCAGCGCCTTCGAAGCTGATGGTGCCGGCGTCGGGGCTGACGTCGCCGCTGATGAGATTGAAGAGCGTGGTCTTGCCAGCACCGTTCGGCCCCAGAATGCCGAGTGCTTCGTTCGGCGCCACCTTGAACGACAGCGCGTCGATCACCCTCACCGCGCCGTAACTTTTCGATGCGCGCTCGACTTGGAGCAGCTCTGCCACTTGTTCTAGATGTTAGCGGCTCTATCGATCAACCCTCAACCCACCCTCTCCCTCGAGAGGGAGAGGGGTAGCGTCGTGTTGGAGAAAGCCGCGCGCGTTACCCGCCGATCGCCTTCAGACTCCCGCCGGTGGGGACATTAGGCGCCGTCTTGTTGTTGACGATCACCAGATCGAATTTATGCTTCTTGCCCTTGACCCATTGGCCCCCGACCAGCGGCGTCTTGGCGACATTCTTGACCGGCCCCTTGCCCCAGGCCACCGGTCCGACGATAGTGCTCAAGTTGGTCGCCGCAACCGCATCGCGAATCGCTGCTTTGTCGTCCAAGCTCTTGCTGCGCTTGAGCGCGTCCAAGCCTACTTCGAACAGCGCGTGCGCGAAACCAATCGGCTGGGTCCATTGTTTGCCCGTCGCTTTCTCGAAACTGTCCGCCAATTGCTGCGCGCTCGCGCCGGTGAGTGACGACTTGAACGGATGCGAGGGACTCCACC
>CAZAWU010000292.1:0-4269 GCA_964488915.1 uncultured Burkholderiales bacterium | reverse complement strand
TCACGCTACACGGCGACACAAAGTCCGCGTTGCAGCGGCTCTCGTTTCAAGTCGCCTATGATCCACTGGCACTACAGTTTGACTCCATTTCCGAGGGCGATCTAGTACGTCCGGATGAAGCTCCGACCAGTTTCCAGTTCGATAACGACTCCGCGGCGGGACGGGTAACGGTAAACTGGCGCCGCGCCGACAGCGCCGGCGCCGCTACCCGTGGATCGGGTGTCATCGCCATCGCCAAGTTCCGCGCCACCGGCAAAAAGCAGTTGGTCGACTTGAAAGTAGATGCGCTCAGTCCGGTTGGTCCGGACAATGCGCGCGTGCTCGCACTACCCGCACCCGGCTACGCGGTCAAGCTTGGCAAATGATTCGTTGTCGTCACTGCAGCGGCTTCACCTTGGTTGAGATGGTCGTCTGCGTGGCCATCCTCGGCGTGCTCGCGCTCATGGTAGTCCCGATGGCTGAGCTCACCACCAAGCGCAACAAAGAGCATGAATTGCGCGTGGCGCTGCGCGAGCTGCGCACCGCGATCGATGCCTACAAGAAAGCCAGTGATGAAGGCCGCATCCACAAAGAAGCAACGGCATCCGGTTACCCCCCCACGCTCAGCACGTTAGTCGACGGAGTCGAAGACATCAAGCACCCGACGCATCCCATGATTTTCTTCATGCGCCGTCTACCGCGCGACCCGTTCGCTCCGTCCGAACTGAGTGCCGCCGAGAGCTGGGGCAAGCGCAGCTATGCAAGTCCCCATGATGCTCCGGCGGAAGGCGAAGACGTCTATGACATCTACTCGCAGTCGGAGCTCGCTGGCATCAACGGCGTGCCTTACCGCGAATGGTGAAGCGCATGCGCTGCCGCGGATTTACCCTCATCGAGTTGATCGTTGTCATGGCCGTGCTCGGCACTCTGCTAATGCTGGTCGCGCCGCGCTACTTCGCTCATTTGGATCGGGCCAAGCACGCCGTACTCAAGACCAATCTCGCGGAGGTACGCAGTTCGATTGACAAGTTCCACGCCGATCGCGGTGTCTATCCCGAATCGCTGCAGGATCTGGTAGACAAGAGGTATCTGCGAACTCTACCGTTCGATCCGCTAACCGAAAGCAACACAACCTGGATCGTCGTTGCGCCGGAGGACGGCAATAGCGGTGCCATCTACGATCTGCGCAGCGGTGCCGAGGGTGAGGACGGGCAAGGCGTGCCATTCAATGAGTATTAACGCCTCCCGCTCTCAGCAAGGTTTCACCTATCTGGCTTTACTGTTCGCCATCACGCTACTCGGCGCCGGCATGGCGCTGACTGGCGAAGTTTGGCATACCGCCGCTCAGCGCGAACGCGAACAGCAATTGCTGTTCGTCGGCAATGAGCTACGCACAGCAATCGGCCACTACTACGAGCGCACGCCGGGGCCGGCCAAGCAGTTTCCGAGATCCTTGGATCTCTTGCTTGAAGATGCACGCCAAGCCGTGCCACAGCGCTATTTGCGGAGGATCTATTTCGATCCTATGACTAGCTCGGCCGACTGGGGTTTGGTGATGCGCGGAGACGCTGTTATCGGTGTCTACAGCCGCTCGAGTGCTGTGCCGATGAAAAGCGCGCGCTTCAGTCAAGAAGATGCCGGCTTTGAAGAGGCCGCAACTTACTCAGACTGGAAGTTTGTCTACAAACCGAAGTCCGGCACCGCTTCGGGCATTTCTAGACATATACTCCCACCCACACGCATAGAAAAATGATGTCTATGGCCATTTAAAGGGTGATCCCTATAACTGTATCAGGTCAGGACTAAGGATTTTGTAGCGCCCGCACCGTCCATATCCCCGCCATCGTCATCGCGATGGAACCAAGCAGATGCGCCGCGCTGTGCAGTAGCGCCGCGCCCCAGTCATTGCGTTGCAGCAGCGCGACCGCTTCCGCAGAGAACGTTGAGAAGGTGGTCAGCGCGCCGAGAAAGCCGGTCACGATCAACAAGCGCCATTCCACGGACAAATGCGGATTGGCACCGAACCATCCCACCGCCAAGCCGATTAAGTAACCGCCTGCCAAGTTCGCCGTCAGCGTGCCCACAGGCAGTGAGGGCGTAAGCGGATTCAACCAAACACCCAAGCCCCAACGCAACCACGCGCCGAACATTGCGCCGACGCCGACCGCGGCGAAGCTGCGCCACATCACTGTGTCGCCGCCGCCGCAAAGCGCGCCCGCACCAGATCAGGCATGGGCTGCGACTGATTCAATGCGAAGTCAACCCATGCCACTACCGACTTGCCGTCGGCGTACAGCACGTCCTTACCGCTGGCGTCGACGATCTCAACGAATAACGGCAAGCTCGAACGGCGTGGCTCACCACAGTACAAACGCACTTGAATGTGTGCGGGATAGACGATGGCGCGGCGGAAATTGCACTCGGCGTGTACCAGCAGCAAACCGTGGCCTTTGCCGTCCGAGCCAATGCCGTGTTGCGCGAAAAACTCGATGCGCGCTTGTTCCATGTAGCGGAAGTACACCGCGTTGTTGACGTGGCCAAGCGCATCCATATCGCCCCAGCGCACGTCGAGTTGCAGCACGTAAGCCAATTTGCCGCGTGGATCGGCGTCTCGTTGCACGGGGCTTGCTCCTCTGTTGAGCGAAAGCGCTGCATTATAATCGTCTGGCCTACCAAAGCTTTCGGAGTAAACGCGTGACGCAACGCGAATCGATGGAGTACGATGTGGTCATCGTCGGCGCAGGCCCCTCAGGCCTTGCCACGGCGATTCGCCTGAAGCAGTTGTGCGCGCAACACAAGAAGGAACTCAGCGTCTGCGTGCTGGAAAAGGGCTCCGAGCTCGGCGCGCACATCCTCTCCGGCGCGGTGCTGGAACCGCGCGCGCTGATCGAACTGTTCCCCGATTGGAAAGCGCGCGGCGCGCCGCTCAATACGCCAGCGCAGGATGATCAGTTCCTGTTCTTGACGGCGGAAAAGTCGTACAAGCTGCCCACGCCGCCGCAAATGCACAATGCCGGTAACTACATTATCAGTTTGGGCAATTTGTGCCGCTGGCTCGGCAAACAAGCCGAAGAGCTCGGGGTGGAAATTTATCCCGGCTTCGCCGCGGCGGAAGTACTGTACGACGAGAGCGGCGCCGTGTGCGGTGTCGCCACCGGTGACATGGGCATCGGCAAAGACGGCAGCAAAACCGCGAACCATCAGCCCGGCATGGAGTTGCGCGCCAAGCAAACGGTGTTTGCCGAAGGCTGCCGCGGTTCGCTCACCAAGATGTTGTTCGCGAGGTTTAATTTGCGCGACGGCGTCGACCCGCAAACCTACGGCATCGGCTTAAAGGAACTCTGGGAAATCAAGCCCGAGCAGCACCGCGCCGGCAAAATCGTGCACACCATCGGCTGGCCGATGGACACCAAGACCTACGGCGGCTCGTTCCTGTATCACCTGGAAAACAATCAGGTCGCGGTCGGCTTTGTGATCGCGCTTGATTACCAGAACCCGTACCTGAGCCCATACGACGAGTTTCAGCGCTTTAAGACACACCCCGCTATCCGTCCCACCTTTGAAGGTGGACGGCGCATCGCTTACGGCGCACGCGCGATCTCCGAAGGCGGTTTTCAATCGATTCCGAAACTCACGTTCCCCGGCGGATTGCTGGTTGGTGATACGGCGGGATTTTTGAATGTGCCGAAAATCAAAGGCACACACACGGCGATGAAATCCGGTATGACCGCCGCCGAAGCGCTATTCGAGATGATGACAGCAAGCGGTGAAGCGCGCGAAGCGAACAGCTACCGCCGCAAACTCGAACAGACTTGGGTGTGGAACGAACTCTATCGCGTGCGCAACATCCGCCCTTCGTTCCGCGCGGGACTTTACCCAGCGCTCGCGTACTCCGCGCTCGACACTTACGTGCTGCGCGGCAAAGCGCCGTGGACCTTTCGCAATCACGCCGATCACACGCAACTGAAGCGCGCGAGCGAATCGCGCCGCATCGAGTATCCCAAGCCGGACGGCGTGGTCAGCTTCGACAAGCTTTCATCGGTTTTCATCTCCGCGACCAATCACGAAGAGAACCAGCCGGCGCACCTAAAGCTTGCCAACCCGGATGTGCCGATCAACACCAATCTCGCACTATACGACGCACCCGAGCAGCGCTACTGTCCCGCCGGCGTCTACGAAATCATCCACGAGAGTGGACCGCCGCGCTTGCAGATCAACGCGCAGAACTGCGTGCATTGCAAGACCTGCGACATCAAAGACCCGACGCAGAATATCAATTGGGTGGTGCCC
>CAZAWU010000291.1:0-4309 GCA_964488915.1 uncultured Burkholderiales bacterium | reverse complement strand
AGCGCTTGCTCGGCGGTGAGGGTGACGATGGCGTTTACTTTCGGATTCACGCGCTCGATCTGCGCCAGATGCGCGCGCATGACTTCGACGGCGGAGAGTTTGCGCGAGCGGATCGCTTGCGCGAGCTCGACGGCGGATAGGAAGCAGATTTCTTGAGTGGACATAGGTTTGTGCTGCGTGAGGTGAGGTTGAAGGTGGTCCGTTCGCCCCTGGGCCATGCTTCAGTTTGTCGAAGGGCGTCCTTATAGACTGAGATTGTAACTGCCTTGGCGTGGTTCGACGGCCAGCGTGAGCGCCGTGGAGAGATAGTTTGGCCGTGCGTCGCAGTTTGGCATTCGCGTCGGTTGAACAGGTGCGAGAAATGGAGTGGCGCGGGACAAACAAGTAAGATAGCCGTGCCGCCAAAGTTCTGCTCCGTGCCGTGCAGCGGCTCAGAAGGGAAACAAGAATGCCACCCGCACCCGTACGCAAGTACAAGTATTACGAATTCGTCATGGCCGCCTTCGTGACGGTGCTGATCTGCTCCAATTTGATCGGCCCGGCGAAGATTGCGCAGATCGACTTGCCCGTTTTCGGGGCGTTCACCTTCGGCGCGGGCGTGCTGTTCTTTCCGATCTCGTATGTGTTCGGCGACATTCTCACCGAGGTGTACGGCTACGCGCGTTCGCGCCGCGTGATTTGGACCGGCTTCGCCGCGCTGGCGTTCGCATCGTTCATGGCGTGGGTGGTGGTGCAATTGCCGCCGGCGGATTTTTGGAAGAATCAGGCGGCCTACGAAACCGCGTTCGGTTCGACTTGGCGCATCTCGCTCGCCTCATTGATCGCGTTCTCGTGCGGCGAGTTCGTCAACTCTTACGTGCTCGCCAAGATGAAGTTGCTGACCAACGGCAAATATCTTTGGACGCGCACCATCGGTTCAACCATTTTCGGCGAAGCCGTGGACTCGCTGCTGTTTTATCCGCTGGCGTTCTATGCGAGCGGACTCATTCCGAACGAGATGCTGCCGCAGATCATGCTGGTGCAGTTTGTGTCCAAAGTGAGCGTGGAGGTGATTTTCACGCCGATTACGTATGCGATTGTCGGGTGGTTGAAGCGCAAGGAGAACGAGGACTACTACGACCGCGATACCGACTTTAATCCATTCTCTTTAGCCGATAGGTAGGCGAGTAGACCTTGATAAGTCAAAAGGAATGACAATCACAGGGGTAAACCCATGTGGGTATACCCTCTCTCTACTGGTGGGCGCCGCAATTCCAGCAACTGAGCAGATCGGCCGCGAGCGGCTCACCGCAGCCGCGGCACGGCTTGTTGGCATCGCTGGCAAGCGCGCGGGCAGCGGCGCTGGTCACTGCGTTGGCGCGGCTCAGATCGCGATCATTGACCACCCACAGCTCGGGGTACGTGTGCGTAAAGGGAATTTCTCCCAACGCGCCGAGGGCGTATTGATTGAACACGCGCACATCGATGCCGTCTTGCTTGAGAAGGTCGGCGAGCAGTTGCGCCTCGATGATATTGGCCGTTGAGCAGAGTTTCTTCATTTTGCTTCGATGCATCGGCCTATGCCGAACCATTAGAATACGCGCCTCGTCATCTAGGCGCTCATGAATACCGCGTTACCCATCGTCGTCACCAGCCTGCTCGGCAGCGCGTTCGCGGGCGCCGCCGCGCTGCTGTGCGCGCGCTTTGCCCGCCCTGGGTGGATTGCGGGGCTGGTGAGCTTCGCGGTGGGCGCGTTGCTGGGCGTTGCCTTCCTTGAAATTTTGCCACAGCTACTGCGCGGTGCGGTGCATTCGCCCGCGGTGCTTGGGGCGACGCTGTTCGGCATCCTCGGGTTCTTCGTGCTCGAAAAGCTGTTCGTTTGGCGCCACCATCACGGCGGCCAAGGCGGATCGGAGCACGACGCGCACGAAGTCAATGCGCGGCCGCGCGGCGCCGCGCTGATCCTGATCGGCAGCGTGGTGCACAGCTTGTTCGACGGCTTCTTCATTGCCGTGACTTACATGGCTGCGCCGCGCCTCGGCGTGCTTTCGGCGTTTGCGCTGTTCGTGCACGAGTTTGCTCAGCAGCTCGGCGACGCCGCCACCCAGAGCAGCGCCGGCACGAGATTGCGCCATGCGCTGCTGATTTGCGGCGCCACCGTGGCGGGAGCGTTGCTCGGCTATCGATTGATCGTCGACTGGCCGGGCGCGCTGGCGTTGGCGTTGGGCGGTGCGATGGCAAGCATGCTTTACGTGGCCATGGCCGATCTGATTCCAAGCCTGCACCGGCACACCGATTCGACCGCCGCAATGCAGCAGGTGGTGCTGATCGCGGCGGGCGTGTCGGTGGCGGGGTTATTGGGTGCGGTGCTCTAGTGTGGCGAGTCTGAAGTTCGCAACATAAAAGGCCGGCTAGTCTTCGTCCTCGTGCTTGCGGTGCTTAGCGTAGTTCGCCACGAGCTGCTGCTGCGTCTGCGGCGTCACCGGCTCGTAGTGGCTGAATTCGAGCGAGTAGCTACCGTGGCCGCTGGTGACCGATTTCAGCCGTGCTTGGTACGAGGTGACCTCCGATAGCGGTACTTTCGCCGAGATGACCGCCATGCCGCGCGCATTATCGGTGCCGGTGATCTGGCCGCGCTTCGATGACATGTCGCCGGTGATGTCGCCGACGTTCGCTTCCGGGGCGGTGATCTGAATGTTGACGATCGGTTCGAGCGCGATCGGGCGCGCTTTCATGATGGCGTCCACAAACGCTTTCTTGCCTGCAGTGACGAACGCGATCTCTTTTGAATCGACCGGGTGGCTCTTGCCGTCGTACACGGTGACGCGGATGTCTTGCACTGGATAGCCGGCGAGCGGGCCGGCCTCCAACACCGCGCGCACGCCTTTTTCGACTGCCGGCACGAACTGATTCGGAATGGCGCCGCCGTAAATGTCGTCGACGAACTCGAAGCCGGTGCCGCGCTGCAGCGGTTCGATGCGCAAATAGACTTCGCCGAATTGCCCGGCGCCGCCGGTTTGCTTCTTGTGGCGGTGGTGGCCTTCGGCTTTGCCCATGATCGTTTCTCGATACGCGATGCTGGGCGGATGCGTGTCCAGATCGAGTTTGTATTGCTGCGTCATGCGTTCCAGGATGGTGCGCAGATGCAGCTCTCCCAGGCCGTAGATGATGGTTTCGTTCGAGGTGCGGTTGTGCTCGACTTTGAAGCACGGGTCTTCGGCCTGCAGCTTGTGCAGCACCTCGGACAGGCGTTGCTCGTCGCCGCGCTTCTTCAGCGCGATCGCCAGTCCGAAAATCGGCTGTGGGAAATCGAGCGGTTTCAAATGAATGTGATCGTCCTCGGCGGCATCGTGCAGCACGGCGTCGAAGTGAATCTCCTCGACTTTTGCCACGGCGCAAATATCGCCCGGGACCGCGCTGTCGACTTCCACGTGCTCCTTGCCTTGCAGCCGGAACAGGTGGCCGACTTTGAAGGGTTTGCGCCCGTCGCCGATGAAAAGCTGCGAGTCGCGCGTGACCGTGCCTTGATGGATGCGGAATACGCCGAGTTTGCCCATGTACGGATCGACCGCCACTTTGAACACGTGCGCCAACACGTGCTTCTTCGGATCGGGCTCGGCCACGATCGGCTTGGCGGCTTCGCCTTCGCCTCTGACGAACAGCGGCGGGTTGCCCTCGGTCGGGTTGGGCAGCAGCTTGACGATGATGTCGAGCAGTTCGGCGATACCGGCGCCGGTCTTGGCGGAAGTAAAGCACACCGGCACAAGATGGCCTTCGCGCAGCGCTTTCTCGAATGGCGCGTGTAACTGCTCCGGCTCGATATCGCCTTGTTCCAAATACTTCGCCATCAGTTCTTCGTCGACTTCGACGACTTGATCGATCAGCGCTTGGTGCGCTTGCTCGACGGAAGAGAAATCCGATTCGCCCGAGGGATTGAAGAAGCAGTCGACAACTTTGCTGCCCTTGGCGGCGGGTAAATTGATCGGCAGGCATTCCTTGCCGAACACTTCCTGAATCTGCGCGAGCAGTTCAGGCAGCTTGACGCCTTCGGCGTCGATCTTGTTGACGATGATGAGGCGGTCGAGCTGGCGGCTCTGCGCCCATTGCATCATGCGGTTGGTGATCATCTCGACGCCGTTGGGGGCGTTGATGACGATGGCGGCGGTCTCGGCGGCGGCGAGTGCGCCGATGGCGTGGCTCATGAAATCCGGCGCGCCGGGCGTGTCGATGAGATAACTATGCGTGTCTTTGTATTCGAAGTGGGCGAGCGAAGAATAGAGCGAGTGCTGGTGGGTCTTCTCCATCGGATCGTAGTCGCACACCGTGGTGC
>CAZAWU010000290.1:0-4320 GCA_964488915.1 uncultured Burkholderiales bacterium | reverse complement strand
CACCAACTGCGCGCGGATGCCCGGTTCGAAGGCGGAATGCCCCGCATCCGGCACGACGATGTACTCGGCTTCCGGCCAGGTGGCGTGCAGATCATCGGCGCTGACGATTGGGCACACCGCGTCGTAGCGGCCTTGCACGATCACTGCCGGAATGTGTCGGATCTTGTGTACGTTATCCAGCAGCGCGTTGTCCGGCAAGAAAATGTTGTGGATGAAGTAATGCGCTTCGATGCGCGCCAATCCTAGCGCCACGACATCGCCAGCGAAATGCGCCACCGTTTCCGCGCTCGGCAACAGCGTTGAACACGAACCTTCGTACACACTCCACTTGCGCGCAGCGGGCAAGTGCAGCGCCGGGTCGGGGTCGGTCAAGCGCCAGAAGTAGGCGGTGAGCAAATCTTTGCGCTCGCGCTCGGGAACGTAGTGTGCGAACTCGCGCCACGCTTCCGGGAAGAAATTGCGCACGCCGTAGAGAAACCAATCGATCTCGCTCTTGCGGCACAAGAAGATGCCGCGCAGGATGAGGCCGAGGCAGCGATCCGGATGCGCCTCGGCGTAGGCCAGGGCGAGCGTGCTGCCCCAGGAGCCGCCGAATACCAGCCACTGCTCAATGCCGAGATGGCGGCGCAGCGTTTCCAGATCTTCGACTAGCAGCGGCGTGGTGTTGTCGATGGTTTCGCCTAAGGGTGTGGAACGCCCAGCGCCGCGCTGGTCATAGATGACGATGCGGTAAGCTTCTGGATCGAAGAAACGCCGGTGCTGCGCCGAGGCGCCGGCACCGGGGCCGCCGTGTAGGAAAACCACCGGCACGCCGTCAGCATTGCCGCACTGCTCGAAGTACATGACATGCCGCGTATCGAGTGGCAGTTTGGCAACGCTATACGGTTCGATCTCGGGGAACAGCTCCGTACGGACCGGGAGTGCGGGTTGTGGCGCGTTCATTTGGCAATTGTAACTTTGTGCCTCTCTCGGCGCTGCACTATTGACAGTGTGGGGCGTTGCCCCATAGATTCGAGCCGTTACGCATCAAGAAGAAAGCTCACCATGCTTTATCAGGTGCACGAAATGCAGCACGCCGCACTGGCGCCGCTACGATTTTGGGCCGACGCCGGCTTGAAGTTTTTTCAAGGCCCTGGCGGTATGCTGCAGTTCAATCCGGTCGCGCGCTACGTGGCCGCGAGCTACGAACTGTTTCTGCGCGTGACACACCGCTACGATCGCCCGGCGTTCGCGCTGAACGAGACGCAGATTGCCGGCAAGCCGGTCGAAGTGACCGAGCGCGTGGTTCTCGAAAAACCCTTCTGTAATTTGCTGCGTTTCGAACGTGCTGGCCGCCGCGGCGATCCCAAGGTATTGCTGGTGGCGCCTTTGTCCGGCCATTACGCGACGCTGCTGCGCGAAACCGTGCGCGCGCTGCTTTCGGAGCACGACGTCTACATCACCGATTGGGTCGATGCGCGTATCGTGCCGCACGCTCAAGGCCCATTCCATTTCGACGATTATGTGAGCTACGTGCAGGAGTTCATCCGCTTTTTGGGCGAAGGCGTGCACGTGATTTCCGTGTGCCAGCCGACCGTGCCGGTGCTGGTCGCGGCGTCGCTCATGGCGGAGCAGAGCGATATTCAGCCGCGCTCGCTCACCATGATGGGCGGGCCGATCGACACGCGTTGCAATCCAACCTCAGTCAACTATTTCGCTAAGCACCGCTCGCTCGCCTGGTTCGAGCATCGCTTGATTTGCCGCGTGCCGGGCAAATACCCGGGGGCTGGGCGCCGCGTTTACCCGGGCTTCATGCAGCTGGCGGGGTTCGTGGCGATGAATCCCGAGCGTCACATCGATTCGCATCGCGAGTACTTCCGCCACTTGGTGCGCGGCGACGGCGACAATGCCGATGCGCACCGCAAGTTTTACGACGAGTACAACGCGGTGATGGATTTGCCGGCGGAGTACTACCTTGAGACGGTTCATCGCGTGTTCCAAGAACACCTGCTGCCGCGCGGCAAGATGGTGAGCCACGGCCGCGCCGTGCGGCCCGCTGCAATCACCAAGTCGGCGCTGTTCACCATCGAAGGCGAGCACGACGATATCTCCGCGCCGGGACAAACCCAGGCCGCGCACGATCTGTGCACCGGCATCGCCAAATCAAAGCGCAAGCACCTGGTCGCTGACGAAGTGGGCCACTACGGCATCTTCAGTGGGCGGCGATTCCGCGAGCGCATCTACCCCCAAATTCGCGATTTCATTCGCAAGCACGACAAAGCATAAGCGCGTCCATCGAAGGCGCGTGCGGGCACACCGCCGGCGAGCCTGCCAATCGCCTTAGGTTCGCGCTTCGTGAGAGCGTTTGGCACGCTTGCGTTGTGCCCGTGAACGCGCGAAGCTCACATTTCTTCCCGTCTAGGACTTTCGCCATGACCGAACCCGTCTCCGCCAAGGAAATGTTCGAGTTGTTCCAGAAGATGGTCAATCCGATGGCCTATCCGCTGCAAAGCTTATTGACTTCTGCATTGAACGTCGAGGAACTGGAGAAGAAAATCGCCGAGTTGCGCACGGTCGAGCACTGGCTGCAGACCAATGCGGCGCTGCTGCAGATGACGATCAAGACGCTCGAATATCAGAAGAGCGTGTTGGAGAACACCGGCACCGGCGTGACCGGCGAGAATCCGTTCGTGAACATGGCGATGTGGCCGTGGAATACCATGCAAGCCGCTGCACAGGAAGCAGCGGCGGCTACCGGCTCAAGCGAAGCGCCGAAAGCCAAACCCAAACGCGGAAAGAAAGCCGATCCGTCTTAATACTAGCTGCAGATCATCTTAAACAGTCTTGTGCTGCGCCATGATCCGTTAGTAGCGGGTGCCAGTATAGGTTGCGAACCTCAATCTTTGTAGTTCTCGTAGAACACGTACTGCGTCGAATAGTCGCTGAATTCGAAGTAGACTTTCTTTTCCCCGCTATCGACTTTGAAGTTAAGATTTTCGTCCACGTAGCCATAGCCGAAGCGGTACGGACGCGGGCTGCCGTCACTCGTGCCCATGGCTGTGCTCAACTTGTCGATCTTGATAAAGCGCATGGCGAGCTTCTCACCGCTGTACACGTCGAGCACGCCGTCGGTGCCGGTCCAGTTTTGAATGTCGCGGCTGATCACGTTCTGCTGCTCTTGCGTGCAAGCGCTGAGCACGGCGGCTGTCGCAATGAGAAGTACAGCAAGTATCTGCTTCATGTTGTGCAGAGTTTGAGTGGCGGCTAACGCGAGCATGCTACCACGCGATCGTAGACGACAAAATCGCTCGGCAGCGCGTTGCGCGCGTCGGCGGCGACGTGCTCGCGGCTGACTTCACGCCACTGGTCGCGCTCGAACGGCGGGAAATACGTGTCGCCTGGAACTTCGGCGGCGACTTCGGTCACGTACAAACGCTGCGCGCGCTGCAACGCTTCGCGGTATAACTCGGCGCCGCCGATCACGAATACTTCGTCATCGCCGCGCGCGAGCGCCAGTGCTTGATCGAGAGAGCTGGCGCTTTGGCAGCCGGGCGCGCTGAACTGCGCGTTACGGCTGACAACGATGCTCTCGCGCCCCGGCAGCGGCCGGCCGATCGATTCAAAGGTTCTGCGCCCCATGATGATGTGATGACCCATGGTGAGCGCGCGGAAGCGCTGCAAGTCCGATGCGAGCCGCCACGGCAGCGTCCCGCCACGGCCGATCACGCCGTTGCGGGCGACGGCGACGATGAGACAGAGGCGGGGGGTGTTCGGCGCTTCTGACAAGTTATTGGAGGGTGCCCGTTTTGCAGCGTGCGGCGTGGGGGCACGCCATGGATTCCGAGGAGGCGACGGATCCGGATTGCCTTGCGTTACATCCGGGCTACTTCGTTCCTTTTTGCTCCAGCTGGATCCCCCAGCTACATGGGGATGGCTGAATGCCTCGCTGGGTCATTTAGCCACTTGCCGTTCTTTGAGCTCTTCAAGGGTCTTGCAGTCGATGCACAGCGTCGCGGTCGGGCGTGCGTTCAGGCGCTTGATGCCGATTTCCACACCGCAGTTTTCGCAGTAACCGTATTCGCCGCTATCGATCAGCCCGATGGTCTCTTCGATCTTCTTGATGAGCTTGCGCTCGCGGTCGCGGTTGCGCAACTCGAGCGCCATGTCGGATTCCTGCGTGGCGCGATCGTTGGGATCGGCGAACACCGTTGCTTCGTCCTGCATGGTCTGCATGGTGCGGTCGATATCGCCCGACAGCTCGGCTTTCCAGTCCAGCAGCGCTTGGCGATAGTGCGCGAGCTGTTTCTTGCTCATGTACGCCTCACCCTTTTTGGGTGTGTA
>CAZAWU010000289.1:0-4333 GCA_964488915.1 uncultured Burkholderiales bacterium | reverse complement strand
GGCGCTTCACCCGAAGCGCTCGCGGTGGTAGTAATGAATCCCGCCGCGTTCAAACTATTGCCGGACGATTTGCGGCAGATCATCAACGCTAGCAGCGGTGCGGATACTTGCGCTGAGTTGGGCAAGGCGCTGGACGCAGCGCAGTAGTCACTCTTGGCCCCACTGCGGTGCACACTCGGCAGCGCGCGCTTGAACTTCGAAGTGATTGTCGAAGTAGCTGTCGCCACCTTTGATGCGCGCCAGCACGCCGGCGACTAGATAGGCCGGCAGCAGCAGCAATCCCCAGCGTTCGAACTGACGCACGTGTGCGCGCTCGTGCACGCGGCAGCGCGCGAGCGTTTGCTCGCAGCGGCCGAGCACGACGTGGCCGAGCGTGACGGCCGCAAAACCGCTGCCGCCGTGCCACGCCCGCCCGAGCCACCACGCGATGCGCGGCGATGAGACTTCCAAAACCCCGTCGTGCCAGCGCCAACGCGTGCCGCCCTGCCAGGCGAGCGCGACGAGAAATAAGCCTGCGAACGTGGCCGGCGCAGCCCACAGGTACTGAAGGGCGCGGCAGGCATTCGGAAGTGGGATCATGCTGGGCAAACGTGTATCGCTTGCGTACGCTGACAGCGACTTGAATTCAGCTCGCACCGGCCAATCGCGCTAGAGCCGGGCCGGTGACCCGGGCGATGCGCCAATCCGGCAGAATCGCCGCGCCGTGGCGCTCATAGAACTCGATCGCGGGTTGGTTCCAATCGAGCACCGACCACTCGAACCTGCCGCAGCCGCGCTCGTGTGCGACGGCGGCGACACGCTTGAGCAGCGCGGTGCCGTAGCCGCGGCGGCGGTATTCCGGTTTGACGTAGATGTCTTCAAGGTAAATGCCGCGGCGGCCGAGGAAGGTCGAAAAGTTGTGAAAGTAGAGCGCAAAACCAACCGGCTCGGCTCCGCTCAGCGCGACGAGCGCTTCGATGACCGGGGCAGGACCAAAGAGTTCGCGTTCGAGGTCTTCCGCGCGGCCAGTCACGAGATGCGAAAGCTTCTCGTACTCAGCCAGCTCGCGCACCATCGCGAAGATCGCTGGGACGTGTGTGCGCGTGGCGGGAACGAGGGCGAATTGGGCAGGTTCGCGCATTGATGCAGTAAGAGGTGCGGTTGACTAGGTGACAATAACACGCCTTAGCGCTTCTTCAAGGGTCTTGGCGCAGGTCGTGCCGTGAAACGTAGGGATCAATAGAGAACTCGGCCTCGAGGTAGTCCAGCAGAGCTCTGATCTTCGCTGCGAAGCGTCGCGAGGGTGGGCTGAGGCCGTGGATCGGCAGCGGGGTCGCGCGGTAGCTCGGCAGCAACACGCGCAGCGCTTTCACACGCAGCTCTTCGGCAAACAACCAAGCCGGGGAAAAACCGATGCCGAGTCCGGCTAACACAGCCTCGCGTACGCCTTCGGAGCTGTTGACCTCGAAACGCCCGCTCACACGCACCGACTCCAGACCGTCAGGACCGTCAAAGCGCCACTCGTTGCGCGTGGCCAACCCGCTGTAGATTACGCACTGGTGATCGATCAGATCGCCCGGCGTGCGCGGCAGCTTGCGCCCTTTGAGGTAAGTGGGGGCAGCCACTAGGACGCGATGTGTTGTGCCGAGACGCCGCGCGATCAAACCGGAATCGGCCAATTCGCCGATTCGAATGGCCACATCGACGCCTTCCTCAAGTAAATCGACAAGCGCATCGCTCATGCGTAGATCGATGCGCAGTTGAGGGTGCGCATGTAGAAAGGCCTTCAAGCGGGGCACTACCTGAAAGCGCCCAAAGCCTACCGAACAGGCGATACGCAGTACACCGCTGATCTCGCTTCGCCCACGGCGCACGAGGTGTTCTGCGTCTTCGATTTGCTCCAAAATCGCTTTGGCGCGCTCGTAGTATTGCAGTGCCTCCTGCGTGAGCGAGAGCCTGCGCGTCGTGCGCTCCATTAACCGGCTGCCCAAGCGCTGCTCCAGCCACGCCACCTGCTTGCTCACAGCAGGTTGCGTGCTGCCCAACTCGCGCGCTACCGCCGAGAAACTTCCGGTTTCGACCACGCGCACAAAACTCCTCATCGCCGAAACAAGATCCATCGCGCCGCCTATGGTTATTCCAAATAGGAATGAATAATATAACTCAGTCGCTTCTTATCAAACACCGTGGATGAAATCACACTACACCGCATCGTAGCTAAACCAATTGGAGAGCAGGATGAGCACATTTTCAGGCAAGGTCGCACTCGTTACCGGTGGCGGCAGTGGTATCGGTCGCGCGACCGCGATTGCGTTTGCCAAAGCCGGTGCCAAGGTCGTGGTGGCTGGCCGACGCGAAGCACAAGGCGCGCAGGTTGCACAAGAAGTCGGCGGATTGTTCGTGCGCGCTGACGTGAGCCGCGAAGCAGACATCGTCAATTTGCTCCAGCGGGTGATGAGCGCGTACCACCGGCTCGACTTCGCGTTCAACAACGCCGGCACCGAAGGCGCGGGCAAACCCGTCGCCGAAGAAAGCGAAGCGAACTATCAGACCGTATTCGACACTAACGTCAAGGGGTCGCTTCTGAGCATGAAACACGAGATACCGCATATTCTTGCCAGTGGCGGGGGCGCGATCGTCAATATTTCTTCCATTGTCGGTATGATCGGATTTCCTGGTGCGAGTGTGTACACCGCGAGCAAACACGCTGTCGAGGGGCTGACCAAATGCGCCGCGCTGGAACACGCACGTGCGGGTTTGCGCATCAACGTGGTGGCGCCTGGCGCGGTGGTGACGGATATGTTCGATCGCTTCACCGGGCACAACAAAGACATGCAGGCCGGTTTCGCCAATATGCACCCCATGGGGCGCGCGGCACAACCAGAGGAAGTCGCGCGCGCAGTGTTGTTCCTCTGTTCAGATGGGGCCTCATTCATGACCGGGCAAACGCTGCACCTAGACGGCGGTTTCACCATTCAATAGAGCATCGCTCGCTTAACTTATTCGATACCCCAAGGAGAAACATGATGCAAACTTCAGCGATTCGCAAACTAGCTATAAGCGCAAGCCTTCTCGTGGCAGCAGGGTTCACTCACGCCGGGGATTTTTACGAGAAAGATGGCGTGGCAATCAAGGGATTCGACGCGGTGGCGTACTTCACGGAGAGCAGAGCGGTCAAAGGCTCGGGCGAACACACGGCAACCTACAAAGGTTCGACTTTCCACTTCGCCAGCGCTGCAAACCGGGACCGATTCGCTGCCAATCCTGAAAAGTACGCGCCGCAGTACGATGGCTTCTGCGCCTACGGGGTAGCCAAGGGCGCTAAAGCGAAAATCGAAGGCGAGGCCTTCAAGATCGTCGATGGAAAACTCTACTTGAATTACGATGCTAAAGTGCAGGCCGACTGGGACAAAGATGTTCCCGCCTACGTCATGCAAGCCAACAAGAATTGGGAAAGCGTGTCGAAAATCACCAAAGTGATCGAGTAGGCAAGTTATGCCCAATGACGCCTAAGCCAGGCTTTGCGCTCGCTACGTCGCCGCTTGTCGGGGCATATCGACCACTTCGAAGTAGCGCTGCGCCACCGCGCCTTGATTTTCGTAGATCGAACCCTGGCTCTTCGCCGGCGGGTAGGGCATGCGCACCGGGCAGTCACGCAAGCGCGCCGTCAGCGTCTCTTGACCGCACAACAGCCGCTTATGGAAGTCATCCCAGCCATCGAAACCGAGCATGACCAGGGGATAGGCGTCGGCGGCGGCCATGCCGTATAGCAACAGTCCGCGCGGTTTGTTAGAGCGATTTTGCGCTGAGCCGTGCATCAAGCGTACATGGTGCAGAGAAATGGAGCCGGCCGCACCTTCGACCGCTTTGGCTTTGCTCAAATCCACGCCGCACGCACGCGCATCGACCGCGCCGCAGAAAAACCCGTCCGGTGCGTGATGATCGTGGGTTGGCCCCTGATGCGAGCCGGGCAAGTACAGCATCGCGCCGTTCTCGAGCGTCGTATCGTCCAGCATCACACCGACTTCGAGAATGTCGTCGTTGGTGTGCGGATAGAACGCCCAATCCTGGTGCCATTCGACCGGCGAGCCGAAGCGCGGCGCTTTCAAATTGAGCTTGGAGTGATGCAGCCGGATCGAAGGGCCGATGAGTTGCTGCACGATGCCTAGAAGTTGCGGCGAGCGCATGAACTCGTCGAACACGCGATCGACCAAGTGCGGCGACTTGATGCGGCGCACGCGCGGCTCAGCGGCGCTGTGGCCGGGCTCCAAGTCGTAAACGGCGTCGTGTTGCTGCACCGTGCGCGAATTTTCGACGAGCTGCGCGAGTACTTGGTTCATGCGCGTGCGCGTTG
>CAZAWU010000288.1:0-4349 GCA_964488915.1 uncultured Burkholderiales bacterium | reverse complement strand
TCGAAGCCGAAGAACTGTTCGTATTCTTTGTCGAACAAGTTATCTATGCCCAGCGTGACGCTGGCGCGATCGAAATTTATCTTCCACGCTGCGTCGAGCGTGGTATAGCCGCCCAAGCGCACATCGCCAGCCAGCGCTTGTGGTTGATCGATGCTCGGGCCGACATAGTTGGCGGTGGCGCTGAAGGTATGTCGCTCGTTCAAATCGAACAATGCGGACAGTGACGCCTTCTTCTCCGGTCGATTGGGCAGCGCCTCGCGGCCGTCGCGCACATCTAAATCCATGACGGTAAGCCCGCCGCGCAAACGCAAGCGTTCATTCACCTTGAATTGGATGCTCGGCTCGATGCCGGTAGAAACGACTTCACCGCGGTTGGTCAGGCTCACGCCGATCGGTGCGGTGAAGTCCTCCACCAGATCGACCAAGTCGCGATACTTCACACGAAACACGCTGACATCGAATGTGCCACGCTCGCCCAGTTTTTGCGACAACGCCACTTCGAAATTGCGGCTGCGCTCCGGTTTCAAATCTTCGCGGCCCACCAAGAAGTTGCCCAGCGCGAAGAAGCTCGGCGCTTTAAAGCCTTCGCTGTAGCTCGCTTTCAACGTCGTCGCGGCGTTGGGCAACGTCCATACCGCGCCGACGTGCGGCGTGGTCTGCGTTTCTTTCTTCAAATCGAAGCGCCGGTCGACCGGATCGAAACCGAAGGTGCCGAAATTAAAGATCTGCCCGGTAACGGATCCGTCGCCATCGAAGGAATCGTGGCGCAGGCCCAACTGAAACGACAGCCGCGGCAGCGGCGCGAAGCTCGCCTCGGCGAACAGCGAGCGCGTGTCGCGCTCCAACTTGGTCAACCCGGCGCCGAGTGCGGTGGCATCTTCGTCGAGTTTGCCGTCTTCCTGTTGCAGTTCCGCACCCGCGAGCAGCTTTAGCTTATCGCCGAACTCACGGCTTACGCTGAGCTGCAGCGACTTGCGCTTGAAATCCGTATCGTCGGTGCGCGCAGGCACCGGAAAGCCGGCCGGATCGAGCGGCAGAATGTCCGGGGTCTCGGACTCTTCCGTGCGGTCGAACAGCGAAGCGCGCACTTCGAATCGCAGTTTGCCCGGATCGCCCAACGCGAAGCCGATCCCGGCGATAGTGTCGCGCGCTTGCTTATCCTCGAGCAAGCGGTTCAGCGCGAACTGCTCGCCGCCGCTGCCGTCGGGAAATTCCTCGCTCTTGCGCCGCGCGTGGCGCAGGGTGATATCGATCGCGCTGTTGGGCGACAGCGTGAACTTCGCGCCTGCGGCAACGGTATTCAAGCGCTGAAAAGCTTCTTCGTCGCCGCGCTCACCGCTCGCTTCGTGGCCGGCGCTGAAGGAGTAGCGCACGGTATCGCTGCCGCCGCCCACACTGGCACCCGCTTTGCGGTAGCCGAACTCACCCACTCCTGCGTGCGCGCCGACTTTCGGCTTGCCCACCGCGCCTTGCTTGGTGACGACGTTGATCACGCCGGCGAGCGCTTCGCCGCCGTGTACCGCCGAGCCCGGTCCGCGCAGCACTTCGATGCGATCGATGCTGGCGAGATCGATCTCGGACAGATCAAACGCACTGCCACGTGTGGTGGTGGCATCATTGACGCGGATGCCATCGATCAGCACCAGCAGGTGGCTTTGCTCCGCGCCGCGCACGTAGATGGAAGCGAATCCGCCCGCTTTGCCGACCTGGTCTACGTGTATACCGGTCACCGTACTAATCGCAGATTTAGTATCGGCCTGATTGCTGGAGCGTAACTCCTCTCCAGTAATGATGGATATGCTCTGCGCCAAGCCCGAAGCGGTATTGGGCAAGCGCGAGGCGGACACCACCAGCCCTTCCGCTTCGTAGACCGGTGCGCCCGCTTGCTGCGCGAGAAGCTGCGATGCAACCAGCAGCACGGCCGCGGCAACGAATGTGCGTTGCATGTTGAACTCTCCTCCGAGTTGGTATTGAGCGTTCGCCCGAGGAACCGCCGCTCGATTTTTATCCGCTGCGTGGCCAAGTGTGCGAACTCTATTGGGCGTAGCTTGCCATAAATAGCGCGAGCAACATTAAATAGTCGCTCTTGCGGGATCAAAAGGCGGGCGCATTGAGCGCAGCGCACTCAACTGGGCGCGCGGCTCCGGGTGAGTAGCGAGGCCTCGCTTGACCACCAGCCAGCCGAAGCGATACATTGATGCCCAAACGAGCAGTACTCAAACCTCACTCACAAGATCTCGACCCCAATGAAGTCTTCCGTCGCCGCTGCCGCGGTGTTGCTATTCGCTCTTTCAACACCCGCGCTCGCACAAAACGATAGCAGCCAAGCCGGCGCAGCGGCGGCTGAGTTGCTGGATTCGGACAACCCCAAACAGGTTTACGATGAGATGTGTGCCGGCTGCCACGGCTACCGCGGCGACGGCGGCGAGGGCCACCGCGGCGGTTTCAGCCCGCACATCGGAACACTCGCCAACAAAGAGTACATGGCGGGCGTCACGGATGACTACCTGGTCATGATCATCAAGAAGGGCGGCGCGTACATGGGCAAGATCGCCACCATGCCCGCCTGGGAGAAGAAGTTGAGCGACGGTCTAGTCCAAAAGATCGTCGCGCACATCAGGACGTTCACAGCATCCGATGTGAAGCGGTAAGGGCCGGGGCTACTCGCTGTACTTTCCCTGCCGCTGTTGTTGCAGTGCAAGCACGCCTCAAAGCGTTGTCAAATCTCAAGAGGAGGAGTTCGTTATGAAGATGCGCACCGTGGTTCATGCAGCGGCTTCAATCGCGGCCGCTGCTGCTGCCTCAGTTGCTACTGTTGGACTCTTAGCTGGAACGGCTTTCGCGCAAGACCGGGCAAAAGCAGAGCCGGGCGGGCCCGCCGGCAAGTGGTCCACGCGTACCGCAGTCAAACCGGATCCGAGCAAGATCAAGGTGCCCGCCGGTTACAAGGTGGGCGTGTTCGCAAGCGGCATCGACACCGTCACATCCATCACTGTCGACAAAGCGGACAACGTGTGGGTTGCCATCTCCGGCAACACCTTCGGCTTCCCGCCAGAAGGCATCGACAAGCCGCACGTGAAAATCTACGACAAGAGCGGCAAGCTGATCAAAGACAACGTCGGGCTGGGCACGTTCAAATCGTTCGCGTTGAACGAGATCGGCTATTGCCCGGAAAACGGCCGCACCTATGTCGGCGACTACAGCTACGGCATTTGGGAGATCGACGGCGTCAACGGCACACCGAAGCTCATCATGAACGAAGTACCGATCGGCGACCATGCACTCGGCGGTATTCACTGCCGTGACGGTTGGTTGTATTACGCCGTGGGCGCGCCGACCAACTCCGGCTTCTCCGATCCGGACATCCATGGCTGGACCGACGCGATCGATCCCTACTGGGAAAAGCGCACCGACCCCGGCGTGCCGCCGCTGCCGCGCGATGCACCGTGCCGCGACATCACGCTCACGGGTCTGAACATCCGCGATAGCCAAGGCAACCTGACCGGCGCGTACTTGCCGAAAGGCACGCCGTCCAAACCCGGTCAAGTCATCAAAGCGCAGAAACCCTGCGGTGGCGCCGTGCATCGCGCCAAGTTGAAAGCCGACAGCAGCTACACGCGCGACGATTGGGAAGTTTACGCGATGGGCTTGCGTAATTCTTCCGGTGTCGCGTTCGGGCCGAAAGGTTCACGCTTCGAGAAAGTGCTGGCGGTCAGCGACAACGGCCACAACGACAAAGGCAACCGCCGCGTAGCCAACAGCGCCGAGCGCTTGTTCCTGTTCACCGAAAAGGGTCAGGACGCAGGTTTCCCGGATAAGGATGGCTACCATTTCGTCAACATCAAGCGCTCTGGGCCGGATGTTTATCGCGGCAACAAGTTCGATCCGACGCGGCCAAACCCGCAGTTGAACATCGGCAACAAACCGTTCATTCCGACGCTGCCGCCGTACCGCTTCATCGATCACTCGATCGGTGTGCGCGGCACGCCGCTGATCGTGGCGAACCCGAACCCGAACGGCTACGTCAACCCGGTGCTGGAGTGGGACACCAACAACCCGATGGACGGGCTGGCCTGGTCGACTGATGCGTTCGGGGCGAAAGACACCATCTTCACCGCGGTGTTCGGCATCATCGACAACGGTCCGGAAAGCTTGCGTCCGATGTGGCCGGCGATTGTGAAAGTTGAGTTCTTGAACCCAGTTGGCGTGAAGTGGTCGATCTTCGCCGAGAACCTGGAGCCCGGCCCGAACGCGTATCAGAAACCCGAGAACCGCGGCGGCTTCGAGCGCACCAACGATGTCGAGTTCAGCATGGACGGCAAGACCATGTACGTCGCCGACTACGGCGA
>CAZAWU010000287.1:0-4357 GCA_964488915.1 uncultured Burkholderiales bacterium | reverse complement strand
ATTTGTAATCAGTTGGTCGAGGGTTCAATTCCTTCTGCCGGCACCAATAGATCAAGCAGTTACTGATCGATCCGGAAAGACAAGACGTTCATGTATATTGTCTTCGGACTGGTGCTGTGTAGGCGGCGCGTATTGGCTGCGTGATCGCGGTTCGGCCGAATAGTTTACCGGCTGGCGCCGCGAAGCCGTCGCTCAATTGTCCGTGGGCGGATCGACTTCCAGATCGTACTCGATCGGCCAGTTCTCCTTGCGCGGAGGGTAGCGCAATTTCATCATCGCCTTCTCGATCGCGTCTTCGTACACTGCCTTCAAATTCGGTGGATCCGCTTCGACGATTTCTACATCGAGCACCCCGCCGTCGTCGGCGACGATTAAGCGAACGAATAGCGTACCTTTCATAGCCAGGCGCTTCGCTCTGCGCGGGTAGTTGAGGCCGATATCCTGTCCCGTGAGGCGGCCGCGCTCCTCGCTGTCGATCTCTTCCGCCGATTGCGCCGGCAGCGAGGCAAGGTGCGCGGGGACGCGGTTGGAGCGCGTCGCTTCGGGCGCCGCGCTCGGTTCGCTCTTCGAGGGGACGGGCGTGGACTCCGGCTGGGCGCGCGCCACGTTTCTAGCAGCCTCGTCAGGCGCAGCGCTAACCGCCGCAGAGGAGCGCTGCGCATCGGATGGCTGGGCGCTTTCCTCTGCGGGCGCCGGGGCTTCTGAAGGGTTGCTTGGTTGCGGCGGGGCGCTACGCGAGGCTGTCTCGGGCTTGGCGTCGGCGGCAGGGGCCGACTTTGGTGACAGGGTCGATTCAGGCTTGCTCGTTTGCTTCGGCGCCTCGCGTTGCGCCGCGATCACTGGCGCCGGAAGCTGCGTGCGCGCGGCGATGGGCGCGCGCGGCGCGCCGGTGGTTTGAGCGGGTAAACCCTCGGACACGGTTGGTTCGCGCGGTTGCCGCGTGGGTGCGGACTCTTGCGCCGCGGCGCGGGTGTCCTCCGGTTTGAGCGGCGCGGCCAGCGCCGCGGCGTCCGGTGCGGGTGCAGGTGTCGGTGCACTACTGGCGGAGGTCTCGACGGGCGCGGCGGATTGCACCGGCGGCGGGCTTGGCGCGTTCTCCGGTTCGCGTGTTGCGCTGCGCGCCGGCGCCGGTTGCGGGGTAGGCGCCGGGACTGTGCGCGGCGGTTGCGGCGAAGGGGTACCCACTGCGGCTGCCGGCTGCGGCGCAGGTGCGCTCACACTGGCCGGCACTGGCGGCACAGGCCGCGGCGGCAGTTTTAGTTCGATTTGCGCATCCTTGCGCTGATCGGTGCTCGGAGCAACGACTGGTGCTGTCGTGATTGCGCCGGGGGCAACGGGGCTGGTGCGCGCGATTTGTGTTTGTGGCGGCGGCCACTGCGCGGTTTCGGTGGTGGCGGGTTTACTCTTCGCTGCAGCTGCTGAAGGTGGAGCTGGAGCCGGTGCCGGTGCAGGGGGCGCAGGTTTGAGTTCGGTCGCTGCCGCAGGCGCCGGCGCGGGAAGCAGTTGCGGCGGCGGTGGTTTCGGTAGTTCCTCACGCACCATCGGCGGCGGTTGTTTCAACGGTGGCGGCGTCGGAACCCGCATTGGTGAGGCTGGCTCTGCGACCCTTGGCGGTGTGGGCAGCGCGGGTGCCACCAAATCGGGAGCCGGTGCGGCATGTGGTTGCGGCTGGGGGGCGGGCGACTCTCGTGTACTAAGCGCCGCCCTGGCTGGCGCCGGCGGTGTAATCGGCGGAGCTTCTGGAGCTTTCGGCGCGGCCGGCGCCTCGCTGCTCTGCGCAACGATGCGCTCGACCGCGGCCTTCTCGGCCTCTTCAGCAGTGTCACTCGCGCTCGGCGTGGGCTCCGCGGCTGGCACTTGTGTAAGCGGGACTGGGGTCACAGCCACGTTTGTAGGCGCCGTGCTTTGTTTC
This sequence comes from uncultured Burkholderiales bacterium, assembly GCA_964488915.1. Taxonomy (GTDB): domain Bacteria; phylum Pseudomonadota; class Gammaproteobacteria; order Burkholderiales; family JALYOK01; genus CADEHE01. The sequence goes on along the minus strand of CAZAWU010000287.1, from coordinate 2,445 downwards.
AGTTCCGGTGCCGGCCGTGCCGCCGAGGGCGCTGCCTGCGGCGCGGTCGTACTTGGCCGCGCCGGCACCGCAGGGGGACGCACGGCGACCGAAGGCGCCGCTTGCTGGCCGCTCGGTGCGCGTGGATTCTGCGCGGGCACGCGCTCCGAGCGCGGTCGCGTCGGAATGAGAGAGGGTTGCTGCGCCGCTCGCTGCGGCGTTTCGGCTTTGCTCGCGGGTGTGCGGCCAGAGGCGCGCGCAGGTGCGGCATCGGCACGATCGTCCTTGCCGGGGTCGAGCAGCGTGACCTGCATCGGCGGTAGCTCGTCCGGCGGCTGGCGCGCCGCGAAGTGCACGATTCCGAACAACAGCAAGAACTCGACCACCAACGCAAACACTGCCGCGCGCGAGAGCGCGTAAGGGCGTGAGGCGTGATCTTGCGGCTTGGCCCAGAGCGGAGCAATTTTGGGCAGAGGCCGCTCGCGAAACTCGAGTGCTAGTTCAGTCATCCTCTGACCGACTGCGCTACGGTAATGTGGCTATCATGCCTCAAATCACTTGGTCTTGCTGGAACTGCTGGAGATACTTGTCTAATTCGATGCTGTGTGCTGCCGCGAAGTTCCGCGGCGAGCGGAGACTCAGAAAACAAAAGGCCGGGCAGCGCCCGGCCTTCGTTCATCATGCGCAGCTTTACTGGGCTTCCGCCATATTCTTGACGTTGCGCAGTCCGGCCTCGTATGCCCCATCGATCAAATTCTTGATGTCGGCTTCAGTCTCTTTCACGCCGGCCTTGCGCTTATAGCTGCCGGTCCAAGTCACCATGGTGACGGGCCCGCGCGGCGACACGCGCATCTCCGAAACGTAGTTGTCCAGCGGCAGCGGCGATTCGACGATCTTGTATTTGTAGTTCGTGTTCTCGTCGCTATAGGCGAGCAGTTCTTCGGTAAAAGTTGGGCCGTCTTTCAGCGTGATCGCGCGTACCGCGCCAACTTGTCCGTTGCTGCCTTTAGTGTTGACCGCGTTCGAGAAAGCGGGGTGCCATTTGTGCAGGCCATCGAAGTCCTTCACGATGCTCCAAACTTTCGAACCCTGCGCTTGGATTTCGACGTACTTGGTTGATGTGATGGTTCCGCCGGATGCGGGCGCCGCCGCAGGCGCAGTGGTCGAACTTTCCATCGTGCCGCATGCCGCGAGCAGCAGGGCCGGGCACAGCGCGAGCAATTTCTTCATTGCTTGGTTTCCTCCGATTGGTTGATATGGACTTCTTAGGCCTTGTGCATTGCGGAAGGCACTATAACGAAAATCCCCGCGTGAGGAAAGAACTGCGTCGGCGCGCGTATCATGCAGGCAGGTGGAACATCGCTTCGACTTCATCAAAGGAGGAATCGATGCAGTACCCGTGCAATTTCATGCTGTTGCTATGGTGCGCGTGCGCCGCAGCGTTCGCGCAAGAGCAAATACGATTGACGCCGCAGGAGATCGAGCTGCCGCCGCCTGCTGCGGCTGGCCAACCCGGCACTGCGGGCGTGGCCGGTACGCGGCTCAAGATCGTCTCCGGCAATCCGAAGACGGGCTTCTATACGATGAAGATCGTACTGCCCCCACATACCGTGATCAAGCCGCATTCTCATCCCGATGACCGTGTCGGTGTAGTCATCGCTGGCACTTGGTATTTCGCCTTCGGCGAGCAGTTCGATGAAAGCCGTCTCAAAGCGCTGCCGGCCGGCAGCTTCTACACTGAGCCGCCCAATGCAACCCACTTTGCCCTTACCCGCGAGGAGGGTGTGACGATCTACATCACCGGCACGGGGCCGACCGCTACGACGTACGCGAATCCGGCCGACGACCCATTCAAGAAGGCGCGCTAGGTCCGCAAACCTCTTTGCACCTCCCAACGCAGTGTTGCGGCAGCGCCGCGCGGATCGGCACTGCAATGTCGCGCTTTTGCCTGCAGCGACACCAATAGAGTTCTCCCCGGCTTCCACTACGCCGGCTGCCACTTCGGTGCCGGCACAGTATGGTTCCGCTAATACGGTCATTGGTATCACTCTGAAGATCTCTATAATACTAATTCTTAGATGGATACTCCCAGAAACACACTCTCACCGCGTACTCCACTCGACTAAGTAGGAGCGCCACTCAAAGGCCTTTTGCTACGCTTCGTCGTCGCGTCGGCAGTCAAATCCGCTGCGCAGCGAGAGCTGGGCACGACTCGGCGGTAAACCGGCTTCAAAGCGCCGCGCAAGTACTGGAAGATCGTGCTGCGCACGGAGGACCACCGTGTGCGCTTCACGGAGGCGCGCAAGTAGACGTCAGCGTCGCGCACATCGAAGCGTTGACCTCGATCGACTTTGGTCGAGCCGTGCGCGCGTCGGACACGTTTATCGGTGGCGGCGCAGCGCGCGAGGTGGTAAGTCTTACGGATATTCTACGTAGCGGCGCGCGCAACGCGCACGAAGGCGAAGC
>CAZAWU010000286.1:0-4373 GCA_964488915.1 uncultured Burkholderiales bacterium | reverse complement strand
CGCGCCTCCTTATATACTCCGCTCCATGTTCCGCTCTCTGCGTTCCCTGCTCGCCCCCGGCATTCGCAGCAAGGTCTTCGTGCTGTCGCTAGTGCTGCTGGCGATCCCATGGATCGGCTACGAATACATCAAGCAGATCGAGACGTTTCAGCGCGAGGGACAAGAGCGGGCGCTGATGGGTACGGCGCGTGCGGTGGCCACTGCCTTGCACGACCGGCCGCAGTTGTTCGAACTGTCCTCCCAGAGTGCGCGGCCGAGCGCGGGCGATGTCGGCATCGTCGTGCCGCCGCTCGAAGCAACCATCCGGCTCGACGGCCACGCCGACGATTGGCCGCAGCCCGACCCAGTCGTGACGCGCTTAGCGTCGTCGCACTCGGCGCTCAACACCATGTACGGCGCGACCTGCTCGGTCACGCCGCAACTCGGACGCTACGGCCAATACCTCTATCTGCTGCTGCGTGTACGCGACGATCGCGTGGTGTGGCGCACCAACGATAGCGTGGAACCCAGCCGCGTCGATCACGCGCGTCTCGCTTGGGTCACGCCCAATGGCGCGTTCCAGCGCTATCTCATCTCTGTTGCTGCAGACGGGAAAGTGCCGGTCTATGCGGTGGACGCTTCCGCGCAGGGTGTCATCGCCCCTGACGCGGAAATCGAAGCCGTGCTCAGCAGCGAGGAAAGCGGCTACACCCTCGAGGTGCGCATTCCGCTGCCGCGCGTCGGACGCAAGTTTAGTTTCGAAGTCGGCGATGTAGACGACCCGGGCAGTGGCGCAATCGAGAGTTCGCTCGGGGTAGCCGGCACCGAGCGCGAAGATCAGCTACTGACCATCAAGATTCCCGAGACGGAAGTTGCGCAAATCCTGCGCGGCCTCGGGCGCAGCACAGCGCGCATCTGGGTGCTAGACGGCGAGCGGCACGTGCTGGCGCAAACCGGCTCGCTGCGCCGTGTGCTAGACGGCGGGCCACCGCAACACGAGCGGCCGAGCTCCATCTTGCAGCGCTACTGGCAGGTGATCAAGCAGGCGACGCTGCGCCGCGCGTACGATCGCATGCTGCAGCAGCCCAGCGATGATTTCATCGACGACCGGGCCGACGCCTCCGAGCTGCGCGGATCGGAAATCTCAGCCGCACTGGCCGGGCAAGCGATGAACCGCTGGCGGCAGACGCGCGACGGCAGCACGGTGATTCTCTCCGCCGCGCATCCGATCTGGACCGGCGAGCGCGTGGCCGGCCTGGTGCTTGCCGAAGAGACAACCAACGAAATCATGGCGCTGCGCAAACAGGCGCTGGAGGGCTTGTTCACCACCACGCTCGCGGTATTCGTGCTCGGCGCCGGCTCGCTGCTGCTGTTTGCCTCGCGCCTCTCCACGCGCATACGCCGTATGCGCGACGAAGCGGAGGCCGCGGTCGATTCGCACGGGCGTGTGCAGCAGTTGATTACCGGTTCGACCGCGGGCGATGAGATCGGCGATCTCTCGCGCAGCTTCTCCAGCTTGCTGACCAAGCTGGCCGAACACTCGAAATATCTCGAGAGCATGGCGAGCCGCATGTCGCACGAACTGCGCACGCCGATCGCAGTCGTGCGCTCTTCGCTCGACAATCTGCGGCTGCAACCGCTGCCGGCAGACGCCAAGGTGTACATGGACCGCGCGCAGGACGGGCTCGCGCGGCTCAACTCGATCGTCACTAGCATGAGCGAGGCTTCGCGTTTGGAGCAAGCGCTTCAGAGCGCGGAGAAAGAACGCTTCGATCTGGGCGAAGTGGTCGCCGGATGCGTAGCCGGTTATTCCACCGTCTACACCACGCACAGCTTTTTCATGAGCAAACCCTCCGAGTCAACAACCATCGAGGGTGCACCGGAGCTGATCGCGCAGCTGCTCGACAAACTCGCTAGCAACGCGGTGGACTTTTCGCCTCACGGCAGCACCATCGAAGTGAGTTTGCAGCGCGAAGAAAGCATCGCAGTGTTACGCGTGGTAAACGATGGGCCGACGTTGCCGGAGGCGATCCAAGATCGCTTGTTTCAGTCCATGGTTTCGATGCGCGCGGATGGTCCGGGTGGCAGCGCACCGCACCTCGGCCTCGGGCTCTACATCGTGCGCTTGATCGCGGAATTTCACGGCGCGCGCGTCACCGCGCGCAATCGCATCGATCACGCCGGCGTCGAGGTCACCCTCGAAGTCCCTCTGGCCACCCGAGTCCAGCAAGCTTAGATAGACCTAATAGAATAGACTGGCAAATTAATACCAGCCTGATTGTTGACTATATAGGATAGACAGTATTGACCAAGCATGACTACTTCATCACCTGCGCGCGCGGGCTGGAGGAGGCGCTCGTAGAGGAACTGATCGAAATCGGTGCCACCAATCCGCGCAGGCAAGCCGGCGGCGTCGCCCTTAGCGCCACGCTCGAACTGGGATATCGCATCAACCTTTGGAGCCGCATCGCCACGCGCGTGCTGCTGCGTGTGCATCACGGACAGTACCGCAACGAAAAAGACGTCTACGACCAGGCGCTCGCCTTGGCGTGGCCGCGGTGGTTCAACGTCAATCGCAGCATCGCAGTAACGGTCAACGCACGGCGGGCGCCGCTTAAGAGTCTCGATTTCATCACCCTGCGCATCAAAGACGCGGTATGCGACCGCTTTCGCCAGGCCTTCGGCAAGCGTCCCAACGTCGACGTGCGCATGCCGGACGTGCGTATTTTCGGGTTCTTCGAGGAACAGAATTTCACGCTCTATCTAGACACGTCGGGCGAAGCACTGCACGACCGCGGCTACCGTGTCGGCGGTGAAGCCAGCGCACCGCTCAAAGCCACGCTCGCGGCGGGCATCGTGCGACTTTCCGGCTGGCGGCCGCACGAAACCTTGTTTGATCCGATGTGCGGCGGCGCCACGCTCTTGATCGAAGCGGCACAACAAGCTTTGCGCATGGCGCCTGGCGCGCAGCGCGATTTCGGCTTTACACGCTTGGCTGATTTCGATCAAAACCTCTGGCACAGCCTGCGCGAGCAAGCCAAGAATGGCGTACGCGAGGACGCCGAACTCAACATCTGCGGCGCTGACCAGAATGGCGCTGCGCTGCGCGGCGCCCGGCGTAACCTAGAGGCCGCCGAGCTGGCGCCTTACGTAAAACTCGAATGCGCTGACGCGCTAACGCTGCGCGCGCCAACACCGACCGGTGTGATGCTGATCAATCCACCGTACGGCGTGCGCCAAAGCGACCGCGAAGCGATGGCGCTGTTCTACCCGCGCCTGGGCGATTGGCTCAAGCGCAACTTCGCCGGCTGGCGCGCGCATATCTTTACGGCGGATTTGGAACTCGCGAAGCTGATTGGCTTACGCGCCTCGCGGCGCGTGCCATTGTTCAACGGGGCGCTGGAGTGCCGGCTGTTTGCCTACGAAATCGTCGCTGGCAGCAATCGCGAAGAAACTAAAGCGAAGGCTCCGTAGGGCAGATCCCGCCCGCCGCGCGACCACTACAGAAAGACGGCGGGCGCGACTCGCCCTACGAACTACACGATTTCGAGATGATCGAGCCCGGCGGTAAGGTCTTTCTCCTTCGCCACCTTACTCTCCAACTTGAAGCGCAAGCGCAGGTCGTTGACCGAATCGGCATTGCGCATCGCGTCTTCGTAAGAAATGGCGCCGGCCTCGTGCAGATCGAAGAGGTGCTGATCGAAAGTCTGCATGCCCAGCTCGCGCGACTTCGCCATTACTGCCTTTAGTTCGTGCACTTCGCCTTTGAAGATAAGGTCGGAGATCAAGGGTGAGTTCAGCATGATTTCGATTGCCGCGGCACGGCCCTTGCCGCCCTTACGGGGGATCAAGCGCTGTGAGACGAATGCGCGCAAGTTGAGCGAGAGATCCATCAGCAGCTGGGCGCGCCGCTCCTCTGGGAAGAAGTTAATCACGCGGTCGAGCGCTTGGTTGGCGCTGTTGGCGTGCAGCGTGGACATGCACAAGTGGCCGGTCTCGGCGAAGGCGATCGCGTACTCCATCGTTTCGCGGTCGCGGATCTCACCGATCAAGATCACGTCCGGCGCTTGCCGTAGCGTGTTCTTCAGCGCTGGGTGCCAGCTTTCGGTGTCGACGCCGACTTCGCGCTGCGTGATGATGCAGTTGCGGTGTTCGTGCACGTACTCGATCGGATCTTCGATCGTGATAATGTGCCCATAGCTGTGCTCGTTGCGATGGCCGACCATCGCAGCGAGCGTAGTCGACTTGCCGGAGCCGGTCGCACCGACCAGCACTACGATGCCGCGCTTGGCCAGCGCCACATCCTTGAGAATCGGCGGCAATTGCAGCTCGTCGAACGTCGGAATCTTGGTGGTGATGGTACGCAGCACCATGCCGGCGCGGCCTTGCTGCAC
>CAZAWU010000285.1:0-4388 GCA_964488915.1 uncultured Burkholderiales bacterium | reverse complement strand
ATTGAATGCCGTCACAAGAACTTCAGCGGACTCGTCGCTCAAGCGGGGTTCTATCCGTCGGGCACGAGTTCACGATTTCCGCTGGAATCGGACCGACGTCGAGCTTCACCAGACTGCACGCACGCATCGGTTAGACTAGCGCGTCACCAAACCCGCTCGCACACGCATGTCCGACGGCAGTCAATTCGCGCTGCTCAAACAACGCCGCTTCGCGCCGTTTTTCTGGACGCAGTTTCTCGGTGCGTTCAACGATAACGTCTATAAGAACGCGCTGGTCATTCTGCTGGCGTATCAAGCGGCGAATCTGACTTCGATCAAATCGGACACGCTAGTCAATCTCGCGGCGGGGTTCTTCATCCTGCCGTTCTTTTTGTTTTCTGCTTCCTCCGGGCAGCTTGCGGACAAGTTCGAGAAGTCACGGCTCATTCGCTACATCAAAATATTCGAAGTCGGCATCATGCTTTTAGCCGCCTATGGCTTGCAGCAGAAGAGCGTGGCGATTCTGCTCGGGTGCTTGTTTTTGATGGGCCTGCATTCGACGCTGTTCGGGCCGGTCAAGTACGCGATCCTGCCGCAGCAATTGCATGAGACCGAGCTGGTCGGCGGCAATGGCCTGGTGGAGATGGGCACGTTCATCGCCATCTTGCTCGGCACGATCTTGGGTGGGGTGTTGATCGGCATCCCCAATGATGGTTGGAAGTGGGTGTCTCTTACCGTGATTGCTGTGGCGCTGGCGGGCGTTGCCGTGAGTTGGCTGATTCCGCCCGCGCCGGCGCCTTCGCCGCAGCTCAAGTTCAACTGGAATCCGTTCACCGAAACTTGGCGCAGCTTTGGTTTCATCCGCCAGAACCGCACCGTGTTCCTTTCGATTCTCGGCATCTCGTGGTTTTGGTTCGTCGGTTCGATCTTCGTTTCGCAGTTTCCCAACTTTGCCAAGAATGAGTTGGGCGGTAGCGAGCATGTGGTCACCGTGTTGCTGGCGACATTCTCCATTGGTGTGGGTATCGGCTCACTCTTGTGCGAGCGACTGTCGGGGCACAAAGTCGAGATCGGCCTGGTGCCGTTCGGTTCCATCGGCTTGACGCTGTTCGGGATCGACCTGTACTTTGCGACGCCGGCGGTCAAACCAGCCGTCGCGCTTGGCGCGTTGGAGTTCTTGCGGCAGCCGGGCAACTGGCGCGTGCTGTTCGATCTGGCCATGATCGGCATGTTTGGCGGCTTCTTCATCGTGCCACTGTTTGCGCTCATCCAAACCCGCAGCGATCCGCACTACCGCTCGCGCATCATCGCCGGCAACAACATCCTGAACGCGCTGTTCATGGTGTTGGCCGCGGGACTCGCGATCCTGGCGCTGGGGCAGGGCATGTCGATCAACATGCTGTTGCTGCTCACGGCGATCTTGAATGCTTTCGTGGCGATCTACATTTACACGCTGGTGCCGGAATTTTTAATGCGTTTTCTGGTCTGGATTTTGGTGCACTCGGTCTATCGCTTGCGCGTGAAAGACATCGAGCATATCCCCGAGGAAGGCCCGGCGTTGCTGGTGTGCAACCATGTCAGCTTCGTTGACGCCTTAGTGATATCGGCCGCCTGCCGGCGTCCGATTCGGTTCGTCATGGACCACGCAATTTTCAAAGTCCCGCTGCTGAGTTTCTTTTTCCGTTCCAGCAAAGCCATTCCAATCGCCTCCGGGCGCGACGATCCGGCGGTGCTGCAGCAAGCCTACGATCAGATCGCCGCGGCGCTGCAGCAGGGCGAACTGGTCGGTATCTTCCCCGAAGGCAAGATCACATACGATGGGGAAATGAACGAGTTTCGCTCGGGCATGCTGCGTATTCTCGAGCGCACGCCGGTGCCGGTCGTGCCGATGGCGCTGCAAGGGTTGTGGGGCAGCTTCTTCAGCCGCAAAGAGGGTAAAGCGATGAGTACGTGGCCCAAGCGCGGATTGTTTTCACGCATTGGTTTGGCGATCGGCGCCGCCGTGCAGCCGGGGCTGGTGACGACGCAGGCGATGCATGCGCAAGTGCTCGCGTTGCGCGGCGAGCGGCGCTGAAGGCGCGCGCTCGAAAGCAGGCAGCAAGCAAGCCAACATGCCGATCTGGGCGCTGGTAGTTCCCTTCGCAGCGGCGGGTGTATGGGCCTTGAGCCTGTTGGCGCCGGTCGGCACGCTGCTCGCAAGCGCGAGCGGCGCGATGCTGATCGCCGCGGTGATCGCGGGCGTGCATCACGCGGAAGTGGTGGCGCACAAAGTCGGCGAGCCGTTCGGCACGCTGGTGCTCGCTGTGGCGATTACGGTAATCGAAGTGGCGCTTATCGTGACCATGATGATTTCGGGCGGGGCAGACAAAGCGGCGCTGCCGCGCGATACGGTGTTCGCCGCGATCATGATCATCTGCAACGGTGTGGTCGGATTGTGCCTGTTGCTCGGCGGTCTGAAACATCGCGAACAAGCTTATCGCCTCGAAGGCGCCGGCTCGGCGCTGGTGTGTTTGATCGCGTTGACGACGTTGTCGTTGGTGCTGCCGGGTTTCACCACCAGCACGCCGGGACCGACGTACAGCAACTCGCAGCTCGCGTTTGCAAGTGTGGCTTCGATTGTGCTGTGGCTGACATTCGTATTTGTACAAACGGTGCGCCATCGCGACTATTTCTTGCCGAGCGGCCACACGGCGCAAGCGGATAGCCACGCAGCGCCGCCCTCGACGCCGCTCGCATGGGCGAGCTTCGCGCTGATGTTTGTGAGTCTGGTGGCGGTGGTGGGCTTGGCAAAGGCGCTCGCGCCCAACATTGAGCACGCGGTGCAGGCAGCCGGTGCGCCGAATCTGGTCGTGGGTATCGCCATCGCCTTGCTGGTTTTGCTACCGGAAACCTGGGCGGCGGTGCGCGCCGCGCGCGCCGACCGCTTACAGACAAGTCTCAATCTCGCGCTCGGTTCCGCGCTGGCGAGCATCGGCTTGACCATCCCGGCCGTGGCAGTGGCTTCGTACTGGCTGGGCATTCCGCTGATTCTGGGCCTCGATCCCAAAGAACTGGTGCTAACGGCGCTGACCTTTCTTATCAGTGCCATCACATTGACAACCGGGCGCAGCACGGTGCTGCAGGGCGTCGTGCATATGGTGGTGTTCGCCGCGTTCCTGTTTCTTGCCTTCGCGCCCTGAGTGGCACGGGGCGATGGACGCGCGGCGACTTTGTTAAAATCTCCGGCTGATTTGGCTCGAGGCATCGCGCCTGGGCTTTCCCTGCATCTCAATCACGGAGTCGGCAATGAAGAAACCCATGCGCGTCGCGGTCACTGGTGCCGCTGGACAAATCGGCTATAGCTTGTTGTTCCGCATCGCCAGTGGCGAAATGCTCGGCAAAGACCAACCCGTCACGCTGCAATTGCTTGAGATTCCCGATGAGAAAGCGCAGAAGGCGCTCAAGGGCGTGATGATGGAAGTCGACGACTGTGCGTTCCCATTGCTGGCAGGTATGAGCGCGCACAGCGATCCGATGACGGCCTTCAAGGATGCCGATATCGCGCTGCTGGTGGGCGCGCGTCCCAGAGGCCCGGGCATGGAGCGTAAAGATCTGCTCACCGCGAACGGCGCGATATTCACCGCGCAAGGTAAAGCGCTCGATGCGGTGGCCTCGCGCAACGTCCGCGTGCTGGTCGTGGGCAATCCAGCGAACACCAATGCGTTGATCGCGCAGAAGGCCGCGCCGTCGCTGCCGGCGAAGAATTTCACCGCGATGATGCGTCTGGATCACAACCGCGCCGTGTCGCAGCTTGCCGCTAAACTCGGCGTGCCCGTGACCGACATCAAAAAGGTGGCGATCTGGGGCAATCACTCGGCGACGCAGTATCCGGATGTGTTCAACGTCGAAGCCGGCGGGCAAAAAGCTTGGGCGAAGATAAACGATCAGGTTTGGCTGGAAACGAACTTCATCCCCACCGTGCAGAAGCGCGGCGCGGCGATCATCGATGCGCGCGGCTTATCGAGTGCGGCGAGCGCGGCGAACGCGGCGATCGAGCACATACGCGATTGGGTGCTGGGCAGCAACGGCGAGTGGGTGAGCATGGGCATTCCCGCCGATGGCAGCTACGGCATTCCGGCGGGCGTCATGTTCGGCTATCCCGTGACCTGCGCAAACGGTGAGTACAAGATCGTGCAAGGTTTGTCGCTGAATGAATTCGGCCAAGCCAAAGTGAAAGCGACGCATCAGGAATTGCTCGAAGAGCGCGCCGCGGTACAGCACCTTCTAGGATAGTATCACTCGGTAGATCAAGCTGATCCTCAATAGTCGGGCCTTACTGGGATAGAGTAGTTGATAGCCGACGCGCGCGAGGGGCCCGAGTGGCCGGCGCTGAGCGCATCGGACTGCTTCGCGCTGCTGGACGATTCGCG
>CAZAWU010000284.1:3227-4416 GCA_964488915.1 uncultured Burkholderiales bacterium | reverse complement strand
GCGGCGCGATAACCGTCGGCGTTGGCGGTCAGCACGACAGCGCGCTCGCATGGCTTCACCGCATAGCGATAAATGAGGCGCTGCGCGGCGGACGCGAGCATGACGCCCGGCAAATCGTTGTTGCGGAAAACGGCGGGCTGTTCGAACGCGCCACTGGCTATCACTACCGCACCGGCGCGCATCTTGGTCATGCGCGCAGCATCCGTGAGTGCTACCCAGTGATCGGCGAAGTAGCCGCTTGCCTCGGTGGCGAGGCGCAACTCGATACGCGCCTGCGCGCGCACTTCGCGCAGCAGCGCGTCGAGTGTTTCCAGCGCTTGCGGTTCGCCGCCGCGACAGAAAAAAGCGCTGCCGCCAGCACGCATATTCTCATCGACCACACACACTCTGGCGCCAGCGCCTGCGGCGGCCAGCGCCGCGGACAAACCGCTCGCCCCTGCGCCAATCACCAGCACATCGCAGAACGCATAGCGCTTTGGCGTGCGGATGTGCGGCGTTTCGAAATCGAGTTCACCAAGGCCCGATAGCTTGCGGATCATGCGTTCCCACCGCGGAAACCAGGACTTCGGTGTGTGAAACGCTTTGTAGTAAAAACCGACCGGCAGCAGCGGCGCAAGGCGATCGATGTAGCGGCGTGCATCGGCATGCAAGCCGCCCACCGTGTTTACCGCACGCACTTCCATTTCCGCTTGCAGAAGCGTCACGTCGGCACGAACATTTAAGCGCTCGCCGATCTGCACCATCGCGTTGACGTCGTGATTGGCGGCGCTCAAGATGCCGCGCGGGCGGTGGTACTTGAAACTGCGACCGAGCATGCGCATGCCGTTTGCCGCCAGTGCGCTGGTGATCGTGTCACCGGCGAATCCGCTGAAGCGGCGGCCTTCGAAAGTAAACTGCAGCGGCTGCGAACGGTCGATCCATTCACCCTGCAACGCCGGCAGTCGCGCGCGCTGTGCGCTGCCTAGACGCAGTTCCGCGCTGGAGGGCATAGGCGCGTTCACGCTGACTCCGCCTCGCTGGGCGTGCCGTACAGGTACGTGCGCTTCACTTCGTCGCGCTCGGTATCGCGCTCGGCGATGAACCACGTGCCGCTCGGCAGGTGATACCACCACTCTTTTTTGACGCCGGGTGCGCCGTTGCGGTTAAACACGTAATCGGCCCACTGCGCGTCACTACAAGTGTTAGGGTC
>CAZAWU010000284.1:0-3127 GCA_964488915.1 uncultured Burkholderiales bacterium | reverse complement strand
CGCGTGAGATGTGCTCTTACTTTTCACTTTTCACTCTTCACGTTTCACATCAATGCCCAACACTCGCCGCGCCCTTTTCGCCGGTCAGCTTGTACTCGGCAAAGCGCGACAAGCGAAAGCCCTTAATCAACTCGTGGTCTTCATCCTTCGCCACCGTATACGACATCGTCTTGCCAGCGACCGGTGTGGCTTTGAAGCCCCACGTACCCCAGCCGGAATCGAGGTAAAAACCTTCCACCGGCGTTTTGCCCATGATCGGCGCGAAGTCCGGCGTCATGTCGGCCAACCCCGCCCATTGCCGCACGATCTTCACGTGCGAGAGGAACGGGAACATATCGAGCATGTGCGCGCACAACCCCTCGACGAAATCGAGCGTTGAGCGCGTCTGCTGCACTTCGTACGGATCGAGCGAAGCACCCATCACCAATTCGCCGCGCGCGGTTTGGCTGACGTAAATATGCAAACTGCCGGACACCAAAATCGGATCGAGCCATGGCTTCATCGGCTCGCTCACCATCGCCTGCAGTGGATGCACGAAGAGCGGCGTTCGGATACCGAGCATGTTGAGAATGCGCGGGGTATAGCCCGCGGTAGCGCTTAGGACCTTATTGGTCGAGATATACCCTTTCGAGGTATGAACCCCGGCGACCTTGCCGCCCTTGACGTCGATAGCGGTGACTTCGGTCTGCTGATGGATTTCTACGCCGCGCCGATCCGCGCCGCGCCCGTAGCCCCACGCGACCGCGTCATGGCGCGCGATCGCGCCCGGTGCGTGATACAAAGCGCCCAGGATTGGCGCATGACCGCCGCAGGTAATGTCGATCTGTGGGCACGCCTTCTTCACTTCCTCCGGCCCGACCAATTCGCTGTCGACGCCGAGATGCTTGTTCACTTCCGCGCGCCAGCGTGAGGTGCGCAGCGCGGCGTCGGTGTGCGCCAGCGTGAAGTGCCCGCGGGTGGAGTAAAACAAGTTCAGATCGAAATCGGCCGACAAGTCCTGCCACAGCTTCACGCTCCGGTCGTAGAACGCCACGCCTTCCGGCGTCAGGTAGTTCGAGCGAATGATGGTGGTGTTGCGCCCGGTGTTACCGCCGCCGAGGTAGCCTTTGTCGAGCACCGCCACGTTGGTGATGCCGTGATCTTTGGCCAGGTAGTACGCGCACGCCAAACCGTGGCCACCCGCGCCGACAATCACCACGTCGTAGCTCTTCTTAAGCTCGCGATGCTCGGTAAACATGCGCGGCTCTGGGTGATGCTTGGAGAGCGCGAAGCGCAGCAGGCGGTGCGGCATGGAATCGAGAGCTGTTTAACGGTTTGGTTTACGGTGAATTATCCAGATCGGATCGTCTCATTGTCAAGAATGATAGGAAACAAAAGTTCTTGTGAGGAAACCTAATGTTAGCGCGCTTGCGAGATTTTCCGACATCGTGTACATTTTTGCAGAATGAGTCATACAATTACTATTCGTCTTACAAAGGAGTTGGCCACTTGGCTTGAACAGCTTTCGGCTAAAACCGGTGTACCGAAAGGAAAGATCGTCCGCGAGCAATTAGAAAAGGCGCGGGCGCAGCCTGCGCAACGCTCCTTCATGCGTCTGTCTGGCAGTGTCGGGGGCCCGGTTGACCTGTCGAAACGCAAGGGATTCTCGCGCTCTTGAAGGCGATCGCCGATACCGGTTTTCTCGTTGCGTTCGCCAATCGCTACGATGCTCACCATCAATGGGCAGACCAACTCGCGCAGCGCGTCACCGAGCCGCTGCTCACGTGCGAGGCAGTCTTGGCGGAGACGGCATTTCACCTGCGCGACAGCGCCGTAGTGCTCGCGATGGTGCAGGACGGCCTGGTTGCGTTGGCTTTCGATTGCAATGATCACCTGCCGCAACTCGCCGCTCTGGCGCAACGCTACGCCGATCGCCAGCCGGATCTCGCCGATCTCTGCCTGATTCGTATGAGCGAACTCTTTCCCAAGCACAGCGTTATCACCATCGACACCGCCGATTTCCGTGTTTTCCGGCGCAACAAACGCGAAGCGATCCCGCTGATCACACCGCCGGCACGATAGTTCGCTAGCGCTTTTCCTGCCGAAACAGCTCCCACCGCAGCCGCGCAAAGCGATAGGCATCCATGACGGCGATGCCGTATACGAAGAACCCACCGGCGTGGCGTGCAACGAAAGACTGCTCGGGCGCGCTTAGCTTGAGCGTGATCCATCCCAGCACCATGATGAAGAAGATGAAGGTGACGCCCCGGTTAGGCTGACCGTTCACCACTTGCCCCATGCCCGGCAGCAGCAGCGCGATCAACAGCACCCAATAGGGGTGCAGCGGCGGCTTGTTGGATGCATCAGGCGGCATGGCGCACCTCGGTATGCGCGGCGATGAGTTTATCCATCAGCTCGGCGCAGAGCGCTTTCGGCACACGCACGTTATCGAACACCATGGCGCGCAGCACCAGGTAGTCGGCGCGTTCGGCTTGCGCGAGTTGGTAAACCAGGCGAATACCTTTGGGCGTGACGAGCAGCTCTTTGCACTTGAGATCGGCGAACAGCACGCGCACTGCCGTGTCGAGTCGCGGCAGCAGCCGCTCAGCCTCTTGGCGGTCGGTCTTAAGGATGGCGTGCTCAGGCCAGCCGGACGGCGGGTTTAAGCGCAACGGAAGTTCGCTCGCAGGGGAAAAAAACTCGGTGTTGAGCGGGCGCACCAGCAGATCGAGCGTGCAGGTAATAGGCAGTGATTCAACCACGTTCAACTGCAGCCACACCGACGGCAGCTTGCGCACGCTGGCGCTGTCGATCAAGGCATCCAGGCGCGCGCGCTTGCCTTGGTATTGGCCGGTGATCGAGGGGAACGGGCCGGCCTGGTCCTCGACTTGCGGCGCGTCAAAGAGCGCGGCACAGTCATCGTAGATGCGGCGGCGCGACTCGCGCATCGCTGCCCGCTGGCGCAAATGTTGCAACGCGAGAAACGCGAACGCGGCGGCGGCGATTGCGATGAATTCCCAGCGCATGCGGTGCCCCCCAGGAAAAGCTAAGGCCGGCCCTTGCGGGCCGGCCTCGTCCCTCGCTCCCCCTGATTGTTTTTTCGCCCTTAGTAGCCTCTCGGCCTGGGCCATGGCATCGTAAACTGGTC
>CAZAWU010000283.1:0-4428 GCA_964488915.1 uncultured Burkholderiales bacterium | reverse complement strand
CCTGCCAAGCATTCCGGCTGCAGTAGGCATTGGTAGCGGCATGCATCATATACATGCACGAGGATACTTTGTTGAATGGCTATGAATTTAATCCAACCGAATATCCTAATGCTTGTATAAAGCAATTTGATGGTGCGAGGGTGCTGTGTTAGCGTCGCAAACACAACAAACTACCCATTCGAAGTCGCAATGATCGTCACCGTTTTCCGCAACCGCGTGCGACCTGAGGCAGCACGCGGGGTATTCGGATTGAGCCGAACGCATGGATGAGCTCGAGCGTATGGCCGGTTGCATCGGCCGCGTCGCGGTGTGCCTGTTGCGAGAATTCGATCAAAAGCGCTAGCGATCGTGCGCCAGACAGCGCCCTCGAGCTGCAAGATCATCCTCTGTGCGCGCGACCTTCATGCGAACGCAATCCTCGACATCTTAAACGACGCCATCCTTACGTCGACAGCGTTGTACGACTACAAACCGCGCACGATGCAGTCGATGGACAGCTGGTTTCAGGCGAAGCAGGCCGGCCGCTATCCAGTCATCGGCGCGATCGACAGCGGCGGCACGCTGTTAGGCTTCGCGAGCTATGGCGCTTTCCGCGCCTGGCCAGCCTACAAGTATTCCTTGGAGCATTCGGTCTACGTACACAAAGCGCATCGGCACCGAGGCGTCGGCTTGGCGCTGATGCGGGAGCTCATCGCCCAGGCCACCGCTCAGGATTACCATCTCATGGTCGGTGGCATTGACGTCGCGAACACCCCAAGCATCGCGCTGCACGAGAAACTGGGTTTCACACACGCCGGTACCATACGGGAGGCAGGATTCAAGTTCGGTCGCTGGCTCGATTTGGCGTTCTATCAGTTGCTACTGCCGGCACCCGCGGCACCCGTGGACGGGTAGCCAGCGCTGGGAATCGTTGCCGCAAAGGCAGTATGATTAGCCCCGAGTCGCTGTGCATGCAACGATGGGCGTGTTGCAATCTCGCATGCTTCGTGACTTGCTGTCAGGCCGTTTCTCAACTTGAAGAAGGACGCAAAAACATGCTTCGATACTCAGTTGCTTCTTTGGTGGCCGCCGGATTGCTGAGCGCGTGCGCGACCACGCCGCCGGGACCGGTTCGCGGGGAGTTTTGGAACCAGTGCACGACCGGGCTGGCGATGGGTCAGCACATCTACACCGATTGCTCGATCAATACCAAAGGTCCGGACGGCAAGACCCTGTGCTTCGGTAATCAAGCCGCTAAGGATACCTACGCGAAGGACCCAACCGGTACGCTGGCTAAGGCCAAGCAGTTCTGGAACGCGGGGCTGGTGCCGGAGTTTGGCGGGATGTGCACGACCGGCTTGGCCATGGGCAAGAAAATCCCGACCGATTGCTCGTTGAGCGAGAGCGCAAAAGGCAAAGCCTATTGCTTCGGCAACAAAGAGGCGCGCGATATGTACTTGAAAGACGCGGACGGCACCGTCAAGAAAGCGCAAGACTTCTTCGCAAAGGGCTAGGACTCAAACTCGCAAGCACCGGGCGCCACGCCCGGTGCGCCACTCCCGCGCTGGACGCCCCGCGCTCGAAGCTGGCACGCGGCTAGGGGATACAGGTTAATCCGCGACACCGAACCCTACGGCCAGGGACCTACCAGTAGCGCAGCCGCGGCAAGCTACTTGTTCACGAACGGCAGGCGCGTAAATTTGCCCTTGACCAGCTTCGAGTAGGTATAGCTCGACAGCGCAATGCCGGTCATGTCCGGCGCGGAAAAATCGTACTTCGCCACGACACCCTGGTATGGCGCCCGGATCGCAGCGGCGATCGCTTCGGTTTTCGCGTCCGGGCCGGCGGCGTTCAGTGCCTTGGCGAGAACGTGCACGGCATCCCAGCCCGCCGCATCGAAGGTTTTTGGGTACGCGTTGTAGGTTTTGCGGAACAGCTCGGTGAACTCCTTTTGATGCGGCAGCGGATCCTCCGATACCAGGAACTCCGCGAACGTGATGTCGTCGGCGTATTCGCCCATGCCCTTGACGTATTCATAGGTGGCGGACCCGATCGCGGCGAGCAACGGCGCCTTGATGGCGAGCTGCTTGGCGTTGCGAAACGGGATAGGCGAAGTCGCGATCACCAGCACCACGTCCGCGTCGGCCGCCTTGACCTTCGCCGCCTGCGCCGTGACGTCGCTGGCGCCAACCTCGAATTTCTCCACGCTGACGAACTCAACCTGATAGTCGCCGGCCACACCCTTGAGCGCGCCCATCACGACACTGCCGTAACCAGTGTCGTGCAGCACAGCGACGCGCTTGGCGTTCAAGCCCTTGGTCGCGTATTCAAGCAGCGCGCGCGCGTTGAGCGCGTGCGGCGGCAACACGTGAAACATGTTCTTGTAAGTCATTTCGATCTGCGGGCCTAGGCCGGTGAACACGATGTGAGTCATGGGAATGCCGTTCGTTACTGCGCCGACCGCGCCGGTGCTGGCGCTAAGCGATGGGCCAAGCAGCGCCACGACTTTCTCCTCATGGATGAGACGCTCGGCTTTGCTCTTGGCAATATCCGGTTTCGATGAATCATCCTCGATGATCAGCTTGATCGGCCGTCCTTTGATGCCGCCTTTCTCGTTGATAACGCGCTCGGCCAGCAGCATGCCTTGGCGTTCCGGGTTCCCCACACCCGCGCCTGGTCCAGTAAGTGCAACCACCGCGCCGATTTTGATCGGCTCGCCCGAAGCGGCTTGCGCCAATGCGCGTTGCAGCGACAGTAGGCTCACCGCCAAGAAGAGAACGTGAAAAACAGACCGCACCAACGAGCGTTGCCCGTGCATGAAAATCTCCTCAAGAGGCATTATGGTTTCTTGGTAGACGCATCGGCCAGCGCGAGCTGCGCGACATGATCGCCGATTGCGATTGCAGATGTTAACCCCGGCGAGTCGATGCCGTACAGATTGACTAGCCCGGCCACGCCGTGCCCACTGCGGTCCTGGATGACGAAATCGCGCGGCGCTTCGTTGGGGCCAAAAAGCTTCGGCCGTATGCCGGTGTAGCCCGGCTGCAGGCTGCCTTCGCGCAGGTCCGGAAAGTACTTGCGCACCGCTTCGTAGAAAAGCGGCGCACGCGTCACATCGAAGCTGTAGTCGATGCGGTCGATCCAGTGGATGTCCGGACCGAAGCGCACTTGTCCTGCCAGATCGAGCGCCACATGCAAGCCGACGCTGCCGTGAACCGCAACTGGGTAGATGAGCCGGCTGAACGGCGGCTTGCCGCTCAGCGTGAAATAGTGGCCGATAGCATAGCGGATCGGCGGGATGCTTGCGGCAGGTACGCCCGCGATGCTGCGCGCGACTTCTTGCGCATACAGTCCGGCACTGTTGACGACGAACTTGCATTTCAATGCGAGCGGTTCCGCCCCACCGATGTGAAGCACGATGTCATCCCCTTCGGCCGTTCCGCGCTCGACCGGACTGTGCAACGCGAGGCTGGCGCCGCCCGCTTGCGCATCACCGAGCAGCGCGAGCATCAAGCCGTGACTGTCGACGATGCCGGTGGAGGGTGAGTGCAAGGCACGCACGCAGCGGAGCGCGGGTTCCAGCGCGCGCGCCGCTTCCGCCGAAAGCCAGGTCAAATCATCCACCCCGTTCACGGCCGCTTGTTGGAGGTACTTCCCCAGCGAAGCCACTTCGCTATCGCTTGTAGCGACGATCAACTTTCCTAGGCGTTGATAGGCGATACCGCGCTCATCGCAGTAGCGATACAGTGCGTGCTTGCCAGCGACGCAAAGCCGCGCGCGCAACGAGCCGCTGGGATAGTAGATGCCGGCGTGAATGACTTCCGAATTGCGCGAACTGGTCTCGGTGCCGATCGCACCGGCACGTTCTAGGATGACCACTTCGCGCCCGGCCAGCGCCAGCGCGCGCGCCACCGCCAAGCCGACCACGCCTGCGCCAATTACCGCGCAATCAATGGATTCCATTGAGTATGGTTTTGCTATTCAATGTCAGAGCTATTTTCCATGACATCCTAGCTACAGTACAGGTCACAGCGCGGATGAATTTCACGGCGCGTCTAGCGCTGATAGCCACATTCATGCGCTGCACGTAGCGCACGATGTTGCGCCACGTCGTCTGGAAGCGATAGCCGCACGTCGTCTCACGCAGCGCGTCTTCGCGGCGCCAACCCTGCTCCACCATGCAGTACATCGCCATCATCAGCTCTATGCGGTCCGCGCTGTGCTGGCAGCGCACCAGAAACAGCCCGCGCGAGCGATCGCGCATGATCTCCAGCACGCGCACGTGTTCTTCGCGCACGTTCCAGGTGTTGATGTCCATCTGTTCAAGCGTGAGCTGGGTGCCGCGAATCTCTGTCTAGTCGGAGTTGCAAATGCGCAAGTGGATGACCATGCGGACGCCAAGGTTTCCTCAAGGTTGCGCATACCAAGCGCCTTTGGCTGCGTGCTGCG
>CAZAWU010000282.1:0-4436 GCA_964488915.1 uncultured Burkholderiales bacterium | reverse complement strand
CAAGCCGAAGCCCGAGCCTCCGAAAGAAGACGCCAGGAAGAAAGCCTCGAAGGCACTGGCCGTGTTCGACGAACTAGCAGCTTTGCGTGACCAATCCGTCATCGACAAGGCGCAGCAGAAAACATTATCGCTCTCGGCCGGCGAACAAACGCGTTCGGAGCGTTCCCTCATCACCTCCAAAGTCGGCGCTGGCAGCGGCGGCATTAACACCGCGACAATGAGCAGAAGCTTTGGCGGCAGTTCTGGTGCGCTAACGGGACGCGACACGACAGTAGTGAACAGCAATCTCGGCAGCTCCGACGGCCGCAGCCAAGTTCAGCGCACGTCCGGCAGCGGCAAGGGCGCGAGAAGTCGCGAGGAAGTGGAACTCACCTTCGATCGCAACAAGGGCGCCATCTATTCGCTGTACAGCCGAGCGTTGCGCGATAACCCCGATCTCAAAGGGAAGATCGTCTTGGAGATCACCATTTCCCCAACCGGCGAAGTGCTCAATTGCGTCGTGGTGTCGAGCGAACTCAAGGATCCCGAACTCGAGCGTAAACTCGTGGCGCGCGTGAAGCTCTTTAAATTCGAAGCGCGCGACGTCGAAGCCATCACGCTGACCAAGCCGATCGACTTCTTTCCTGCAGGCTAGCCTGCACTTCATCCCCTCTCCCGGTTGCGGGAGAGGGCAGGGTGAGGGCAATAAACTTACGATAAGCGACATCGTATGAATAACGCTGCTCACCCTCGCCCCATCCCTCTCTCGCAACCGGGAGAGGGGGATAGAGATCGCCGCCGCAGCACGCGCTTTTTGGTCTATTCACTCTGCTAGACTTCGCGTCCCTTAGGTCTACCCGGTTTCATGCCTCGTCCCGACATCCACTTCCCGCTCAAAGATGCCGCCTTGCGCGAGGACGTGCATATTTTGGGTGGATTGGTCGGCGAAGTGCTGCGCGATCAAGGCGGCGACGCGCTCTTCGAAGCCGTCGAAGGTGACCGGCAGACCGCCATTGGTCGGCGTTCGGGCGATCAAGATGACGCCTTGGAACTCACGATTCGCACCCGCAATCGAGAAGCGCACCAAGCGCAGGATTTGGTGCGTGCATTCTCCACCTGGTTCCAGATGGTCAACATGGCGGAGAAGGTGCATCGCATCCGCCGCCGACGTCAGTACTTAAGCGGCGATGGAACGCCTCAGCCCGGCGGCATCGAGGAAGCGCTGGCAACGCTCAAGGCCAAGGGTCTCGGCTTAAACGATATTCGCAAACTTCTCTTGGAGCTTTGGATCGAACCGGTGCTGACGGCGCATCCGACGGAGTCGACTCGCCGCACCATTTTGCGCAAGCAACAGACGGTTGCCGAACTGCTGCTGCGGCGGCTCGACCTCACCGCGGGAGCGGCCGAGCATCACGAAGTCGCGGCGCGAATACGGCAAGAGATCACTTCCGGATGGCAAACCGCCGACAATTCCCGCGGCCGTTTGACAGTCGCGGACGAGCGCGAGCACGTTCTCTTCTTCATCGTGGAAGTGCTGTACGAAATCGTTCCGGTATTTTACGAAGAGATCGCGGCGGCGCTTGAGAAAGTCTACGGGCCGGAAGCCCGCACGCTCGACATCCCGGAGATCATTCGCTTCGGTTCGTGGGTGGGCGCCGACATGGACGGCAACCCCGACGTCCATGCGAAGACGATACGAGAAACGGTGGCGCGTCAGCAGCAGCTCATCGTCAACCGCTATTTTCTCGAATGCCAGCAGTTGACCGAGTTGCTGTCACAGAGTGCGAGCCGAATCGGCGTGTCTTCGGCGCTGCGCGAACGGATCGAGCGCTACATGGTTTTGCTGCCGGCGGCGCCGAGCCTTTCTCCGCTCCGGCAAGACAACATGCCTTACCGGGTGTTTCTCGGCCAGATCATGGAGCGCCTGCGCGCCACGTACGAAGGGCGGCAAAATCACTATGAGAATGCCGCGCAGTTGCTCGATGACATCGGGTTGATCGCGGCGAGTCTCGAACAGCATCGCGGTCAACACGCCGGATTGCAGCCGGTGCGCCGTTTGTTACGGCGTATTCGTACATTCGGGTTCCATCTTGCGACGCTCGATATTCGCCAGCACGCCGACGTGCATTGCACCGTCATCGCGCAGGGGTTGGGCGATGCGGACTGGGCTTCGAAGTCGAGCGAGCAGCGAACCGAGCGACTGCTCGCCGCCATCGCGGCGGACAGCGGTCCGTTGACTCTGCTCAATGCCACGGGCAAGCGCAGCCTTTGGGTATTCGACGCGCTGGCGCACTGCCGGCACCGTTACGGACAGGACGCGATCGGTCCGTATATCGTCAGCATGACCAATGGCGCGGACGATGTATTAAGCGTGCTGCTACTCGCGCGCTGGGCCGATATCGCGGATCGCCGTAGCGGCGATGTGCTCGTCGATGCCGCGCCGCTCTTCGAATCCGTGGAGGCGCTGTCGAACTGCGGCGAAATCATGCGCCGGCTTTTTGCGGAGCCGCTTTATCGCCGGCATCTCACTGGACGCGGCAATCATCAGTATGTCGTCGTCGGCTATGCCGACAGCAACAAGAATAGCGGTGTCGTGACTTCCCGCTGGTTGGTGCGTAAGGCGCAGGAAGCGCTGGTGAAGGCTGCGGCCGAACACCAAGTCGAGCTGACCATTTTTCATTGGCGCGAAGGCGCGTCGAGCCGCAGCGCCGCACGCAATGAATCGCTGGTGCGGAGCGTGCCGGCGGGCTCGATTCTCGGCCGGCTGCGGCTGACGGAGCAGGGCGAACTCATCAACGAAAAATACGGTTTGCGCCCGATCGCCTTGCGGGTCTTCGAACAATCGTTCAATTCGCTGGCTTTGGCCGCCGCCGGCGTTGCGCCGCCCGAACAAGTCGCTCCGCGATGGCACGAAGCGATGGAACTGATGGCGCACACTGCAAGCGTCGCTTATCGGGCGTTGTTGCAGCAGAGCGGTTTCGATGAATTCTTCCGCGAGGTTACGCCTATCGACGTGATCGAGCGGATGCAAATAGGCTCGCGGCCGACGCTGCGCGACGACCGCGGCGGAGTGACCGGATTGCGCACTGTGCTTTGGTTATCGGCGTGGGCGCAATGCCGTTATATGATTTCCGGCTGGTATGGCGCCGGCACGGCGCTCGCGGCATTGGAAAACAAGCTGGGAGGCGGCTTGATCGGCGAGTTATACGCGCGGTGGTTCTTCTTCGAGAATTTGATCGACGACGTGGAATTGGCATTGGCGCGAGCCGACATGGACATTGCGAAGTTTTACGATGGCCTTGCAGGCGAGAAGCACGCAGGCATCATCCACATGCTGCGCGAGGAATATGCGCTCGCCCAGTTGCACGTGCAGAAGATTAAGGGATGCGCGCGGCTTCTCGACGGCGAGCCGATCTTGCAACGCTCGATTCGGCTGCGTAATCCCTATCTTGATCCCATGCACTTGATGCAGGTGGATCTCTTGCAGCGTTGGCGAGCGAGCGGGCGCACCGATCACGAATTGCTGGCCGCGCTGCTCGCCTCCGTGTCCGGAATTGCATCCGGACTGCAAGGCTCTGCTTAAAGACTAAAGACTTAGAACCGAAGGCACCCTCACCCTGCACTCTCCCACAACCGGGATAGGGTTTCCGGAAAGTACCTCTCCCGGTTGCGGGAGAGGTCGCGCGAAGCGCGGGTGAGGGAAAAGCGGCAGTGCGCAGCGAGTTTCCGTGACTCACTTAGTGTCGGTCGGACTTAAAACCGGATTCCGATTCCGAAGCTGATCACGGGATACCATTCCACCGTGCTCACGTCGTCTTTCAGCTCCTGGATTTCACGCTGAACGTCGGCCTGCAATTGCGCGCAAGTCAGTGAAGGAACGGCGGCGCCGCACGTGGCGGTCAACGCGACGTCCGGTTCTCCGCCGTAAATCAAACCGAGATCGAACAAGAAGGAGACTCGGTGCTTGGCGCTCACTACATTGCCCCAGCCTAGTCCGATATACGGCGCCGCCGAGTTGCCGAGTTCGATGCTCCCCCGCAACGAGCCCACTTGAGACGCTGTGTAAGTACCGTTGCCGATTTGGTACGTGTTGTTACCCGACGGCGTGCCTACGACGTCGATTTTCGGGCCCGAGCCGACGAGGCCGCCAGTGAGTCGAAACCCGCCGCCAGCCACGTGCCAATCAAGCAACCCGGAGAAACTGCTGATCTTGATCTCACCATCGTAGTTGACGTCCGTATCGCTTACGTCCTTGCTGTAATTCAATCCGTTGTAGCCCAGGCGAAGGTTGAGTTTTTCAAGAAGGCCGATATCGAAATCCACGCCGAAGCCCATCGTGCCTGCCCGCAGGCCAACACCCGTTTCTGCGCGTGCCGATGGACTTGTGAAACCGAGCGTTGCCATAAGGGCAAGGGGTAGCGCCAATCGCGATAATTGCATGAGCGTTTCTCCATGGT
>CAZAWU010000281.1:0-4439 GCA_964488915.1 uncultured Burkholderiales bacterium | reverse complement strand
CAGCCGCGGCAGGCACGAGAAATCCGCGGATCTCGCCGCTGCCGAACACGGTCGAATGGATGTTTAGGTATGCTTTG
The DNA here is from genome assembly GCA_964488915.1 of uncultured Burkholderiales bacterium. Classification (GTDB taxonomy): domain Bacteria; phylum Pseudomonadota; class Gammaproteobacteria; order Burkholderiales; family JALYOK01; genus CADEHE01. The sequence goes on along the minus strand of CAZAWU010000281.1, from coordinate 4,362 downwards.
CCGTCGATGATGCCCTGAAACAGCGCAGCCTCCGCGCCTGCAACCGTGCCACCGTTGTTGGTGATGAACGGCGCATTGAACGACGCCGCCAGCGTCGTGTCGTAGGTGTTGTTATAGCTGCCGCTGGTTACACCCAGCGGGAAGCTGCCGAAGGTAGGCGTCTCGGTGGCGACGCCGATTGCTCCCAGACCCGCATTCGCGGTGCAGCAGTGAATATGGGCCGCCGTGGTCGTCCCCGTCAAGCCGGAGAAAGTTACGCTGAGTCCGAGTTGATGCAGTACCGGATCGATGAAGAAAGTAGCGCTGCCGGCGCCGGGTGAGTTGTTGGGCTGAGCTTCGCTCGGGCCGTCGAGTGTCGCTTTGAAGAAGATCGGCGCGGCGCGAACGATCTGTGCCGAACCAAGCGCGAGGCCGACGGTAATAACGGGGGTCAGAACGCAGTGCAGTCTCATTGCTTTTCTCCTTAGAATCGCGTTGACGAAAGCGCTTCGCGCGGTCACACGCAAATGCGCCAATCCCGGAGTAAGCAAACCGCGGCCGGCTGATTGCAGATCGAGCAGCCGGTATTGTTTTGCGGCACTCTATCGCCTGGCCGTGCTAGCGTCAATTGGCGTACGAGAACCCTTTAAGATGGGCGCGGCTCTAGTTCCGCTATGATTGCGGGCTTCATTCTTGTCTGAGCGATCACAGTGAAGATTTGCATCGTCGGCGCCGGCGCCATCGGCGGATATCTCGGCGTAAGGTTGGCTTTGACCGGCCACGAGGTCACGCTGATCGCGCGCGGGCCGCATCTCGCGGCGATCCAAGCGCACGGGCTCAAGCTGCTACTGGAAGACGGCAGCGAGCAAGTCGCGGCGAACGTGCGGGCAACCGACCGCATCGAACAAACCGGCACGCACGACGCAGTCATCCTTGGCATGAAGGCACACGCCGTTGCCCCCGTGGCGCCGCAACTGCATCATCTTTGCGGACCACACACTATGATCGTGACCACGCAAAACGGCATTCCGTGGTGGTATTTCCAGAAAAACCATGCCAACGCGCTGACGCGCGAACTTGCGGAGCGGCGCTTGCAGAGCGTCGACCCGGGCGGCGTGATCGCCGCCAACATTGCAATCGAGCGCGTCATTGGCTGTGTGGTCTACCCGGCATGCGAAATCGCCGCACCGGGGGTAATCCGGCACATTGAGGGTAACCGCTTTCCGCTGGCGGAAATCGACGGCAGCGAAAGCGAGCGGGTGAAGCAGCTCGCGCAAGCATTTCGCGACGCTGGTTTCAAGTCGCCCGTCCTGAGCGATATCCGCTCCGAGATTTGGCTGAAGCTGTGGGGCAACTTGAGCTTCAATCCCATCAGCGCGCTGACGCATGCGACCTTAGTCGATATCTGCCAGTTCCTGCCCACGCGCGATCTAGCCGCCAAGATGATGGCGGAGGCGCAGCAGATCGGCGAGAAACTCGGCATCGCCTTCAAGGTCTCACTGGAGCGGCGCATCGCCGGCGCGGAAGGCGTGGGCAAGCACAAGACTTCGATGCTGCAGGACGTGGAATCCGGGCGCGCGCTGGAAATCGAAGCGCTGGTCGGCTCAGTGGTGGAACTGGGCAGACTCACGTCGACGCCCACACCCAACATCGAGGCGGTGTACGCGCTGGTGAGCTTGCTGGCCAAGCTGCTCGGTGAGCAGCGCGGCAAACTGCAAATAACAAAAGCATAGAGGAACAAGATGAACACACACGCTCTCACAACGATCGCCGATCTGCTCGCAGGCGCGGCGCCGGACGCTATCGCCTTAGCAGCGCCTTCGCGTCCACCGCTCACGCACGCCGCGCTGCGCACACAAGTCGAGCGCATCGTGGCGAAGCTCAACAGCTTTGGTATCGGCCGCAACGACCGCGTCGCGATCGTGCTGCCCAACGGCCCGGAGATGGCCAGCGCCTTCATCGCCGTGGCGGCGGGCGCAACGGCGGCGCCGCTCAACCCCAGCTACCGCGCGGAGGAATTCGAGTTCTACCTCTCCGACTTGCGCGCCAAAGCGCTGCTGGTCGAGCGCGGCAGCGACAGTGCGGCGATTGCTGTGGCGAACAAGCTTGGTATCGGCATCATCGAACTCAGCACCTCATCGCAAGCGCCGGCGGGCAGCTTCGAACTGAACGGGACCGCGCTCGGCGCAGCCGGGAGCGCTGGCATGGCGCAAGCCGGCGACATCGCGCTCATTCTGCACACCTCCGGCACGACTTCGCGGCCTAAGATCGTGCCGCTTGCGCAAGCCAACGTCTGCGCTTCAGCGCAGAACATTCGCGCGACCTTGGCCTTTACGCCTTCCGACCGCGGCTTGAACATCATGCCGCTGTTTCACATTCACGGACTCATGGCGGGCTTGCTGGCGCCGCTATCGGCAGGCGGCGGCGTGTTCTGCACACCCGGCTTCAACGCGCTCAAGTTCTTTTCATGGATGGGCGAGGCGAGGCCCACTTGGTACACGGCCGTACCAACCATGCATCAGGCGATCCTGGGGCGCGCGGCGAACAACCGCGAAGTGATTGCGGCTAACCCGCTGCGCTTCGTGCGCTCGTCTTCTTCGTCGCTGCCGACGCAGGTCATTCGCGAGTTGGAAGCGACCTTCAACGCGCCGCTGATCGAATCTTACGGCATGACCGAAGCCTCGCACCAGATGACCAGCAACCCGCTGCCGCCGCGCCAGCGCATACCCGGTTCCGTCGGCATCGCGGCCGGCCCCGAGGTTGCGATCATGGACGCGGCGGGCAAGCTGCTCGCGCCAGGTGAAACCGGCGAAGTGGTCATCCGCGGCGCCAACGTCACGCGCGGCTATGAAAACAACCCAAAGGCCAATGCCGATGCTTACAGCAACGGCTGGTTTCGCACCGGCGATCAAGGTTCGATGAGCCCGGACGGCTATCTAACGCTCACCGGACGCTTGAAGGAAATCATCAACCGCGGCGGCGAAAAAGTTTCTCCGCTCGAAGTCGATGAAGTTTTGATGGATCATGCGGCTGTCCAACAGGTCGTCACGTTCGCAATGTCGCACGAAAAACTCGGCGAGGAAGTCGCCGCAGCTGTGGTGCTGCGCGAAGGCGCCACGCTAACCGAGAAGGAGCTGCGCGAATTCGCCGGCACGCGCTTGGCGGATTTCAAAGTGCCGCGCAAGATCGTGTTCCTCGCCGAGATCCCCAAAGGCGCGACTGGCAAGCTACAGCGCATCGGGCTTGCCGCCAAACTCGGCTTATAGTCGCGAACGACAGAGGTTCATGAACGGGTTTGGATCTGGCAACATTGCTGGACTTCACGCGCCTATCGCCAGAAAAATTTAGTTATTTAATGTGTTGCACTCAATATTCCAACCGAGCACGGTACCATGCGATGAGCCGCCACTCATGAGTCTCACACCTTTGGTTCATTTGCTCGCAGCACTTCGGTCGCTGCTCGGTCGAGCATGAGCGACGCGACGCTTTCGCTCATAGAGCCCTCCGATCTTGATGCAGTTGGGCGGTTTCTAACGGAGAACATGAACGCGAAGATCGCCCCCCATCAATGGGTGCAGTCCGTAAATCATGGGTGGAGCAGTAGGCAGCCTAACTACGGTGTCAAACTGGCGCACAGCGGAAGACTGGTTGGTGCTTTCTTAGCGATTTATTCCGATCAGCGCATACGCGGAGAGGTCCTTCACTTCTGTAACCCCCACACTTGGTGCGTATTGCCGGAATACCGCACGCACGCGGTCGGCTTAGCGGCCGCGCTTGTGCGGCAGCCGGGTTATCACTTCAGCATGCTGACACCGAATCCGAACGTAACAGCGGTGTTTCGCTTCATGAAGTTCAAGGATCTTGACGACCGGGTCAGCATCTTTCCGAACCTTCCGTCCCCAGGACGCGGATCTGTCCAGAGTGCGCCTGACTTGATTCCCGAACTGCTTTCGGCAGAGGACCGCGCCGATTTCGAGAACCATGCTTCGATCTCCTGGCTGCGTCACTGCGTCGTAGGAGAGCCGCCGAAATCCTACTGCTGGGTGGTATATAAAGAGCGCCGCTGGAAGCGCCTGCCATGCGCGGATATCATTCATGTGAGCGATGCGGCGGCGTTCAGGCGCTATTTGCCGGCGCTCAGGAACCACTTGCTTTTTGGGAAGGGAATGGTTTGGTCGCGGGTTGAGACACGATTTATCGGCGAGCATCCTCCGTTTTGCTTTAAGAGCGTTCGGACACAGCCGAAACTGTATCTCAGCAGTACCCTGGTTGATCGTGACATCCGTGATTTGTACAGCGAGCTGGTTTCGCTCGATCTTTAGGCCTGCCGACTCCGCCTCGCCGGCGTCTGCGATGGGGCCCCTTGACCAACCTCCGACGCCA
>CAZAWU010000280.1:0-4462 GCA_964488915.1 uncultured Burkholderiales bacterium | reverse complement strand
TTGGCTGGTACACGTTAACTGTGATGGGTATCATCTTGAAAGTAAGAACCATATTAATATTCAAAGACATACTCTCGAGATAGGTCTCGAAGGGTGCTAGGATAACTGCGCCGCAACGAGTTAGATGGCAAGAACGCAAAACGGTTCAAGCGACGCATTTACTGCCTTCGCGTCAGCGCGTGCGATCCGGATAACTCGCCGCCATGCCGTCGCGCACGTCGCTCTGGATGCCGTATTGCGGGAAAGGATAGCGCAGCCCGTTCTTGGAGAGCGCCGCCATACCCTGAAGCGCTTTGCCGAGCAGATCCGGCGGCAGCGCCATCAGCATCTCATCGTCCTGCACACCGCCGTAGCGCCGCTCGGCGAAGCAGGGGATTGACAAGCTCGGCTCACGTGTTGACAGTGCGCGGCCCCACGAATCGGCGCACGCCGATTCGCCGACCACGCTCCAGTCGAAGCGCTTGTAGCCCGACCATTGCAAGCCGTTGATGAAATACATCATCGCGCCGGGTGTGGCGTAGAACAGCGCGATGTCGGGCGGATCGAGCCGCCCGCTCGCCAGCGGCGACACCGCCAGCGCCTGATACTTGCCGCGCGGCACGATGTGCATCGCCGCTTGATGTTTGGCGGTATCCTCCACCGTGGCGTACCACACGCCTTTCATGTGCTTGCCAGTGAACCATTCCTCGCTTTGCCCGCCCAGTCCGATGACCGAGCGGCATTGGTCGCCGGCCAAATCGCTCGCCGTGATGCCGACCGTCCAGCCCAGTCGCGCGGCTTGCGCGACGATCTGATCGGTCGTGTGCACGGCTTTAGGGCGGCGGATCTTGGGAATGGCCTCCATGTCTTCGACCCGCTCGAACAACTTCATGCCGAACGGAATCGAGCGCAGCTTGAGAACTCGTTCCAATTCCGCGGTGACGTGCGGTAGATCCAGTAGCTCAGACATGGTCGTTTTCCGTCTCGGTCAATGAAGGCGGCGGCAATGGGCGGCAATATGAACTTCCCGATTGCGTGTTATGGCTTCTCGACCAGGAACGCAAAGCGATTCACACAGAAGTAATACTGCCCGCGCTCGCCGAAGCTGGTCAAATCGTCGGCCCAGGCGGCGGCTTCTTCTGCGGTGACGCCGTTCTTGCCGGCAGCGAACTTCGCGATCGTGCGGATCATGCTGTGGCTATAGGTGTCCGCATCGCAGCGGGCGTTGACAATCGGAATGGCTGTCGCGCGCTGAAGCTTCAAACCAGCCTGCGCGATCAACTCGGGCAGCTTTTCTACCAAGTGTGGATGCGGGCAATGCAAATGCCAAGCATCGATGACGCGGCGCATGCGCTTGCGGTCCGCGTTGCGCCAAATGACCGAGTCCCAATCGGTGTCGACGATGAGCGCGCGTCCACCAGGTTTCAGTACGCGCTTCAATTCCGCGAACGCTCGCGTGACGTCGTCGACGAATTCGTACACTTGCGTCACCGCGATGGCATCGAAGTTGGAGTCAGCGAATGGCAGCATAGTCGCGCTGGCTTCGCCGATGGTGACACCGGCCTGGCCCGCGCAGCGCGCTTGCGCCAGTGCGAGCATCTCGGCGCTGACATCGATCCCGGCGACGTGGCCTTGCGAGCCGACTTCTTGCGCCATCTCCATGACCAGCAGGCCCGGTCCGCAGCCGATGTCGAGCACACGCTCGCCGGTCTTTAGCGCGAGCAACGACCGGCTAGCTTGGCGCTGTTCGACGATATCCGGTGTCTGGTAGAGCCGCTCGACGCGCCGCGATGCTTTTTGATCGAAAGCGAAATCGTTGCTCAAACGTACTCCCAGCGAAAATGTTGCTCGAGCCAATGTGCGCAGGCGAGCGCTTGCGCGTCCTCGCCGATGCGGCCGATAACCTGTACGCCGAGCGGCAAATCGTTCGGTCCGCGCGCGACCGGCAGGTTGATGGCCGGCGTGTGCAACAGGCTCCACATGCGGCAAAACACCGGGTCGCCGGTCGTTTCGCTTAGCGGCGCCTCGCCCGGGGCCGAGGGTGTGATCAATATGTCGACATCGCCCGTGGCGGCGGCAAAGTGCTCGCGCGCCAGGCGCGCGTGCTCCATTGCCGCGGCGTACTGAAAGTACGGCGTCGCCCAGCCGGACTCCAGTTGCCCGCGCAAGCGCGGTGCGAGTTGATCGGCAAACCGGCGATGTTCGTCGGCTAGGCAACGCGCCATCTCGTACTGCCAAATCGTGTCTTGCGCTTCGTTGAGCGTGTCGTACTCGCGCGGCAATCGCAATTCTGTCACTTTCGCTCCGGCGCGCTCAAGCTCGCGCGGCAGGCGCTCAAACAACGCTTGGGTCTCCTGCTGAGCGGCGGGCCATTGCGCCGTGAAGCACACACCGATCTTGGGCACCGGTACAGCGTCCGCTACGCAAAGTTCATCGCGCCCAGCGAGTGCGGCAACGCTAAACGCCGCATCATTCACATTGCGTGCAAAAACGCCTACGGTATCGAACGATTCGGTAATCGCCTTGATGCCGATGCGCGGCAGCGTGCCGAAGCTCGGCTTATAGCCGACACAACCGCAAAAAGCGGCGGGGCGGATGATAGAGCCGGTGGTTTGCGTGCCGAATGCGACCGGTACCATGCCTGAAGCGACTGCCGCAGCCGAGCCGCTCGAGGAGCCACCGGGTGTACGCGTGGCGTCATGCGGATTCGTCGTATTGCTTGGTGGGAAAGTGGCGAACTCGGTGGTGGTGGTCTTGCCGAGGATCAGCGCGCCGAGTTTTCGCGCAGTCGCGACGCAGGCTGCATCGCTACGCGGTTGATGGCCGCGGTAGATCGGCGAGCCAAACTGCGTCGGCATATCGTAGGTTTCGAAAATATCCTTCACGCCAAATGGCACGCCGTGCAGCGGCCCGGCAGCGGTGCGCCGATCCAATTCGCGCGCGGCGGTGAGCGCGCGATCGCGATCGAGGTACTCCCAGGCGCGCACACGCGTTTCGACCGTCGCGATTCGCTCGAGCAGGCCGCGTAGCGTCGACTCGGCGCTTACGTCGCTACCGGCACCGTTTCTGGTTAAGCGGCCCAAGAATGGTGCAGCAGAAGTCATAGCGGCACTATACTCGATCGGCTTGCCGCGAAAGGATTTCCCTCGGCGATTTCCCTCGGCTCAGGCGCACGTTCTTGCACAGCGGGCATCTTCAACTCTGTTGACTAGTGTTTCACTCGGCGATAGATTACGCGATGGGGAAGTAACAGAGCTAGTACCTGCCTATCGAACACCCCGTCTCGCAACCAGATCGTCGGAGACCGCAATCATGAGTGAAGTTGGCTGGCATTATCTGGAATTACTCGAAATCGGTAGGCGCATCCAGAGCAAAGAAATTTCATCTGTCGAAGCGACGCGGGCTCAGCTGGATCGCATTCAAAAACTCGACGGCAAACTCAAAAGCTATGCAACGCTCATGGCCGACGCGGCGCTTGCCGACGCGGCGCGGGCGGACGATGAAATCCGCAAAGGTAGTATCCGCGGCCCGCTGCACGGGGTGCCGATCGCTGTAAAAGACTTGTGCTGGACTAAGGGGGTACCTACCGCCGCCGGCATGACGATCTACAAAGATTTCAAGCCGGACCAGGACGCCACTGTCGTGCGCAAGCTGCGCGATGCCGGCGCCGTCAATTTGGGCAAGCTGCAGCTCACCGAAGGCGCTTACGCCGATCATCATCCGAGGATTGCGCCGCCCGTCAATCCTTGGAACGCAGCGCACTGGTCGGGTGCCTCATCGAGCGGCTCGGGTGTGGCTACTGCGGCGGGCCTGTGCTATGGCTCGCTCGGCTCCGACACCGGCGGATCGATCCGCTTTCCGTCGTCTGCGAACGGTTGTACCGGCTTGAAGCCAACGTGGGGCCGCGTTAGCCGTTACGGCGTCTTCGAGCTCGCCGCCACGCTGGATCATATCGGCCCAATGACGCGCAGCGCGGCAGACGCGGGCGCCATGCTCGGCGTCATTGCCGGGGCGGACCTCAACGATCCGACGGCAAGCCTGGAGCCGGTGCCGAACTATCTGGCCGGCATGACCCGAGGTTTGCGCGGGTTGCGCGTTGGCGTCGATCCAAAGTGGAACAGTAACCGCGTGGAAGACGCGGTCAAGCAGACGCTCGCAGGCGCGTTGAAAACGGTCGCCGATGCCGGCGGTGAGATTCGCGAAGTGAGCTTTCCCGATCCGGAGCAAGCGATCGCCGACTGGTTTCCGCTGTGCGGCGTGGAGGTCGCCGTCGCGCACGAAGCAACGTACCCGTCGCGCAAGGACGAGTACGGCCCCGGTCTCTCCGGCATTATCGAACTGGGCCGCAGCCAAAGCGGATTGGATTATCAAAAGATCGTGCTGCACCGGCACGATTTTCGCGGGCGCGTGCAACGCTTGTTTCAGGATATCGATCTGCTCGTGATCCCCGCCACGGCCGTGGCCTCGCCGACGATGGCGCAGA
>CAZAWU010000279.1:0-4486 GCA_964488915.1 uncultured Burkholderiales bacterium | reverse complement strand
ACAACTTGTACTGGCTGGAAGAGCCGTGCTGGCCGCCGGAGAATTTCGAAGCGCTCGCTGAAGTACGCGCCAAGATCGGCGTCACCATCGCCGCCGGTGAGAACGCCGGCAGCGTGATCGACTTCAAGCACATGTTCCAAGCAGGTAGCGTCGATATTGCGCAGCCAAGCGTGATCAAGATCGGCGGCATCACAGAGATGCGCAAAGTTATGGCGCTGGCCGATGCCTTCAACGTACGCGTCGTGCCGCACTCGCCCTACTTCGGGCCGGGTTTGCTCGCCACACTGCAGCTGCTCGCTGCTTGGCCGCAAGAGCCGCTGGTTGAGTGGATGTACTTCGATCTCGAGCAGATGCTCTACGGCGATGCGGTCAAACCGAAAGACGGCAAGATCGCTGTGCCGCAAGGCCCAGGGCTAGGCGTCGACCCTGACCCAAGAGTAATCGAGCGCTATCGCGTCGCCTAAGTCACACAGGCATACACTGCCCCCTCTAGCGCTCGTTGAGTCTTAACCATTCTTATTTTTCGCCATATCCAATGAGTGGTATATGGCGCTGAGCCCTGGCGCGGCGCGGGTCGGCACGCTGCACATTTTGCTGCCGTTCGGCATGGCGTATTTCACCTCGCACTGGTACCGCGGCATCAACGCCATCATCGCACCGGATCTCGTGCGCGAGCTCCAGTTGAGCGCCGCCGATCTCGGTTTGCTGAGCGCGGCCTACTTCCTCGTTTTCTCGGCGTTTCAATTGCCGCTGGGTATCTTACTGGACCGCTTCGGCCCGCGCCGCGTGAACATGGTGCTGATCTCCATTGCCGCGCTCGGTGGATTGCTTTTTAGCGTGGGGCACGACATGACCACACTTACGCTGGCTCGTGCGCTGGTGGGCTTGGGCGTCTCCGCCGGACTGATGGCGCCGGTGAAAGCGACGCTCATGTGGTTTCCGGCTGAACGAGTGGCGGCTATGAACGGCTGGATTTTCGTGACGGGCTTCATGGGCGCCATCGCCGCCACCGCCCCAGCACAATGGTTGTTGGAAGTAACACACTGGCGCGGGCTTTTTGTTTTCGTCGCCATATTGTGCGTGTGCGCCGTCCTGACGATGTGGCGCCTGGCCCCCGAGCAGAATGCAACACACCTATCAGCCGGCGCTCGCAGCGGCGCATGGCAGAGTTTCTGGCGCATCTATCGCCACCCCGGGTTCTGGGGCGCTTCGATCGTGGCAATGACTAGCCAGGCGGTTGGTATGGGCATCCAGACGCTGTGGGCGGGCCCGTGGCTGCGCGACGTCGCGGCGCTCGAGCGCGGCGCCAGCGCCAACGTGCTGCTCGCAGGCGCATTCGCAGCGCTCGTCGGCTCCTTCAGCTTCGGCCAGCTCGGCTCGCATTTGGCGCGCCGCGGCCGCTCGCCGATGGGCGCGTTGCTTGGCGGCGTCAGCGTGTTTCTGCTGATTCAGCTATTGCTCGCCGCGGGTTGGCACGGCGCACCGCTGCTGCTGTGGATGCTGTTTGGATTTTTTTCCACTGCGGGTGGCTTAGTCTTTTCGGTGGTTACGCGCGACTTCGAACCGGCGCTGCATGGCCGCGTCATCACCGCGCTCAACGTGTTGATCTTCTCCCTCGCGTTTCTGTGCCAGTGGGGGATTGGCGCCATCATCAACCAGTGGCCGAGTGTCGATGGGCACTATCACTTAGAAGGTTATCGAACCGGTTTTGCGGTTTTTCTGGCGCTACAGGCGCTGGCGCTGGCCTGGTATTTTGTGAAGCACCGGCGCCAACCGCCTACCGCCAACCGCAGGGCAGCGCAGCCGTTGTAAAGGCTAAATTTAGAACCGATCTCAGAACGGAATCTCGATCGGCACCAACACCGTGGTACTGGCGCCGGTCGGCCGTGTCACGGTCAGCAACACCACGTAAGTGCCGCCAGCCCAATTGCCAAACGCCGGACGCATAGCTAGGCGGTAAACGCCGGGCTGCGGCTCGGCGAAGCACGCCGGGCAAGTAGCCGCGCTCACAAACACCGGCGTGACGCCGCCGGGATTGGTAACCGAACTGATGGAGAAGTTGGTTTGCGTCAATCCGGCGGTCGACCCGTGATAATAGAACGCGACGATCGAGGCGTTGCCAGCACTCGCCGGCCCGACGGAGCCGGAGCCGCTGCACAAGGTCGAGACCCAATTGCAGTGTGCGACATCGACGATCGCTTTCGGCACCCCACCGGGCACCACTGTGGTTTGGGCAAGCGCTGCGCTGGAAAGGAATAACGCCGCGAACAAGAATACAGTGCGTTTCATGTTGATCTCCTGTTGAAAGTGGAAGTCGTGCCGCGGCAGCTTTGCCGTAACTCGGCTGGCCGATCACGTGCGTACTCTAGGTACGAGGGCGTCGCTGCGATATCCCTTAAGCGCGTGCACGCCTCCCCTATTCACGCTAAACCGATCGGCTTAGCCCGATCGGCCGAGGCGACGGACTTGGCCTCACGCGCGCGTGTCGAGCGCGCGTGGTAGAGTTGAAATCCGATCAAGCGCCGCTGCTCGGCGGGGCGCAAAGCGCAAGGGAGATGCCGATGTATGCCGTAGTGAGAAACCTGGCGTTCGCCATCGTGCTCATCAGCCTGCCCCTCGTGGCGAAGTCCCCTGCGCGCGCTGTGGTGGAATGTCAATCGGCCGGCAAAGCCACCGTGCGGCTCACTATCGATGCCGTCACTTACGTGGTGCGCGTCGATTGCGGGTTGCCGGTCTAGCGCGCTGCCGTCTTATTGGTTGAATAGCTCGTCGCTGTCCGAGTCTAACCAAACCTACCGCGCGCCGTGGTGGCTGCCCGGTGGCCATTTGCAGACGATCTATGCGGCGCTCGCCATGCCGCGCCCACGCGTGCGCTACCGGCGCGAGCGGTGGGACACCCCCGACGGCGATTTCATCGATCTGGACTGGCTGGAGGGCGATCCCGCCGCCCCGTTGGTGGTGCTGTTCCACGGACTCGAAGGATGCTCGCGCAGCCACTATGCGCTGAGCCTCATGCATGCGCTGCGCCAGCGCAATTGGCGCGGCGTGGTGGCACACTTCCGCGGTTGCAGTGGTGAGCCGAACCGATTGCCGCGCGCATACCACTCCGGCGATAGCGCGGAAATCGATTGGATTCTGCGCCGCTTGCGCGAGCGCGCCGGCGATGCGCAGATGTACGCGGCGGGTGTATCGCTGGGCGGCAACGCGCTGCTGAAGTGGGCAGGCGAGCGCGGCAGCGGCGCCGCCGATCAAATCGCCGCGCTCGCCGCCGTATCGGTGCCGCTCGATCTCGCGGCCGCGGGGGACAACTTGGCGCGCGGCTTCAATCGCGTTTACACGCATTGGTTCCTGCGCACCATGAAACCCAAGGTGCTGGCTCGAAAGCGAGAGTATCAGTCAATGATTCAGACTGAGCCTGTTTCTCAGGCACGTACTATGCGTGAGTATGACGATGCCTACACGGCGCCCGTGCACGGTTTCCGCGATGTCGACGATTACTGGCACAGTTGCAGTTCGCTGCGTTTTCTCGGTGGCATCGCGGTGCCCAGCTTGATCGTGCACGCGCGCAACGACCCGTTCCTGCCCGCTGCGTTGCTCGGCGAGGTGCGCAACACGCGAGCGGTGACGTTCGAACTTTCCGCTAGCGGTGGCCACGCCGGTTTTCCCAGCGGTCCATTTCCCGGCCGCGGCGCATGGCTGCCCGCGCGTTTGGTGCGCTTCTTCGAAGAGCGACGCTAGCGCACGCTTGCATCCGGCAACGCGAGCACAGCTTGCGCCAAGCAAATCCGCTATCCTTACGGATTCCTTGCAAATCAAGTTTGCGCGATGGCCAGTCTTCCAGCAGAGATCTTCAAGGCGTACGACATCCGCGGCATCGTCGGCAAGACGCTGACGCCGCAAATCGTCGAACTCATCGGCCACGCTTTCGGCAGCGAAGCGCGCGCGCGCGGCCAAAACACGGTTGCGATCGGCCGCGACGGGCGCTTGTCCGGCCCCGAACTCGCGGCGGCGCTGGCACGCGGCATTCAAAACAGCGGCGCGAACGTCATCGACGTCGGGCTCGTGGCCACACCGATGGTGTACTTCGCCGCGCACACTCTGTGCGGCTACACCGGCATCGCGGTGACCGGCTCGCACAACCCGCCCGACTACAACGGACTGAAGATGGTGATCGGCGGCGAAACGCTGTACGGCCCGGCGATTCAGCGCCTGCGCGAGCGCGGTGAGAAAGGCGAACTCAGCAGCGGCAGCGGTACATTTGAGCGGCGCGAAATCGCCAACGCGTACATCGAGCGCATCGTCTCGGACATCAAGCTCGCGCGGCCGATGAAGATCGCGGTCGATTGCGGCAATGGCGTGCCTGGCGCCTATGCGCCGGCGCTGTACCGCAAGCTCGGCTGCGAAGTGATCGAACTCTTCTGCGATGTCGATGGCAACTTTCCGAACCACCATCCCGATCCGTCGGTGCTGCACAACTTGGAAGACT
>CAZAWU010000278.1:0-4513 GCA_964488915.1 uncultured Burkholderiales bacterium | reverse complement strand
GAGTTTCGCTCATCCGTGCGTGATTGCGCCAGTAGCCACGCATGACGCAGTCGCTGCGCGTGACGATCTCTCCGACCTCGCCAGCCGCCAGCGGCTGATCGTTGCCGTCGACGACACGCACCTCGACGCCGGTGCGCGCCACCCCGGCCGAGGCCAGTACTGCGCGGTCGTTCGCAGCCAGCGCCTGCGCGTGCGCACGCTTGGACAGACCGGTGATGGTCATCGGCGACTCGCCTTGGCCGTAGAGGTGAAACAAGCGCGGGCCGAATAGCGCCAGCGCGCGCTCGAGATCGCTCAGATACATCGGCGCGCCGCCGTAGACGATGCATTTGAGGTGATGCGTGCGCACCTTGTCCGCGGCACCATCGTTCATGAGCCGCACCAGCATGGTCGGCGCGGCAAAGAAGGAGACATTGTCGAATCGTTCGATCAGCTCGAACACTTCGCCCGGCGCAAAACTTCCCGCCGTCGGAATGACGTTGTGCGAGCCGCGCGCGATATGCGGCAATGCGTAAAGACCCGAGCCGTGCGACAGCGGCGCGGGATGGATGATGCAATCGCGCTCGTCGAGCCAATCGATATCGGCGTAGTAGGCATGCGTGGCGAACTGTAGATTGCGCAGCGTGATAGTCGCGCCCTTCGGCCGTCCGGTCGTGCCGCTGGTGTAGAACAGCCAGCCCGGGTCGCCAGGATGCGTTTCCGCGCGCGAGGCCGGCGCATTTTGCAGCACCCGGTCGGCAGCCGCGGGGGTGACCTCGATCAATTGCAGTGCGGGGCGTGTACCCAACTCCGCAGCCAATCCGGCGTAGAGCGCCGGCGACGCAAAGCAAACAGCGGCCTGCGAGTTCTCTAGGATGTAGGCGAACTCCTTCGGGTGCAGCTTGGCGTTCATCGGCACCGGACACAGCCCGGCATGCCAGCACGCGTACAAGATCTGCAGAAAGGCCGGGCAGTTTTCCATGGCGATGGCAACGCGCGCACCGGCCACTACTCGGGGCAGGCCGCGCAAGTAGCCCGCAGTGCACGCGACGCGCTGGGCGAACTCGGCGTAGGACCAAGTCCGCGCACCCTGGGTAACAGCCGGTTGCTGCGGCAGGCGTGCGGCGACGTCATGGAGAAGACCAGCGGGATTCATATTCGCCGCCGAGGTTAGCAGGCGGTGCGCTCATCTGCCAAGATCGCAGCGTGTGCACTTTTGCCCTATGACTCACACGATTTCCGTACGTGTCACAAAGGAACTCGCGCTCTGGCTGGGACAACTTTCCGCGAAAACCGGTTTACCCAAAGACGGGATTATTCGGGGGCAGTTTGAGAACGGCGCGCCGCGCTGGCGCCTGGCTGGCAAGGTCGAAGACCCGCCCAACCCGTCCGAGCGCAAGGGCTTTTCGCGTTCTTAAGAACGATTGCCGACACCTTGATCGGCTGCAACGGATGCCGCCGAGGTTCCCGCGTGCCGGAAGTAACAAGCGCGAGGGCGATTCCGCTCTTGACGCCGCCGCTACGTTGAGCGCTCGGCCTCGACACGCAGGCGCCAAACCGCGAAAATGCGCGCTGTACTTGCATATTGCAGCTAAGCCCCTATTTAGGAAAATCCGCTAAGCCTTTGTCCCAAAAACAATGAGCACGAAACACTCTCGCCTCTTGATTCTCGGTTCCGGCCCGGCCGGCTACACCGCTGCGGTCTATGCCGCGCGCGCCAATCTGAAGCCTGTGCTGATCACCGGCCTGACCCAAGGCGGCCAGTTGACCACGACCACGGAGGTCGATAACTGGCCTGCCGATGACGCTGGCGTCCAGGGACCCGAATTGATGGAACGCTTTAAGAAACACGCAGAACGATTTGAAACAGAACTTATTTTTGACCAAATCCATACTGTCGATCTCAAGGCGCAACCACTTCGCCTAGAAGGCGACTTCGGCACGTACACCTGCGACGCGCTCATCGTCGCCACCGGCGCAACGGCTAAGTACCTCGGCCTGCCCTCGGAGCAGGAGTTCATGGGCAAGGGCGTTTCCGCTTGCGCAACGTGCGATGGTTTCTTCTACAAGAACCAAGACGTGGCTGTGGTCGGCGGCGGCAATACCGCCGTGGAAGAGGCGCTGTATTTGGCCAACATCGCCAAGCATGTCACCGTGGTGCATCGGCGCGACGAGTTCCGCGCTGAAAAAATCATGATCGACAAGCTCATAAATCGTGTGAAGGAAGGCAAGATCAGCCTTGAATTGAATCATGTTATCGACGAGGTCCTCGGCGATGCCAAGGGTGTCAACGGCGTGCGTATCAAGCCTACTCAAGGCGGCGGCGGCAAAGACTTGAAGGTCCAGGGCCTGTTCATCGCGATTGGGCATAAACCGAACACCGACATCTTTGCCGGGCAGCTGGACATGGAGAACGGCTACATCGTTACGCGCGGCGGCAACCAGGGCAACGCCACGGCCACCAACATCCCGGGCGTATTCGCCGCGGGCGATGTGCAGGATCATATCTACCGCCAAGCGGTCACCAGCGCCGGCAGCGGCTGCATGGCGGCACTGGATGCCGAGGCTTACCTCGATGGGAAAACCAAGCGCGGCGGCTAGCGAGCGCGATGATGCGGACGACGCCGCCCTATTCCGCGAAGCGGTGGGCGATGTGCGTCCAGTGTCGCGCTCGGACAAGGCGCTCATCAAACCCTCACCCAAAGAACCCCTGCCACTTCAACGCCAGCGCGACGAAGATCATGCGCTGGCCGAATCGCTGCGCGCCGACGGCACTCTCGGCGAAGACGAAAAAGGCGATGCTTCTACTTTCTTGCGGCCAGGTCTATCACGTCAAGTGCTGCGCCGCCTGCGTGGCGGCTACTGGGCGGTGCAGGAAGAGCTCGATCTGCACGGACACACGGTGAACGAAGCCAAACCGCGCTTGACCGAATTTTTGGCGCGCGCGCTACGCCAAGGCGAGCGCTGCGTGCGTATCATCCACGGCAAAGGTTTGAGCAACCCGCACGAGCGCGAGCCGGTGCTCAAGAACAAAGTACGGCATTGGCTCAGCCAGCGTGAGGACGTGCTAGCCTACGCCGAAGCGCGCCCGGCCGACGGCGGCAGCGGCGCGGTGATCGTGCTACTGCGCGCGGCACAAGGCAAAAGCAATAACGAACCGGATGAATAGGGATATGAGCCAAGCACCGCTCATTGGTGTGGTCATGGGCAGCAGCAGCGATTGGGACACGCTGAAACAGAGCGTCGAAATTCTGCAAGAGTTCGGCGTACCGCACGAAGCACGCGTACTCTCCGCGCATCGAACGCCCGACGACATGTTTCGCTACGCTGAAGAAGCGCGCGGGCGCGGCCTGCGCTGCATCATCGCCGGTGCCGGCGGTGCGGCGCATCTACCCGGCATGCTCGCGGCGAAGACCACGCTGCCGGTGCTTGGTGTGCCAGTACCCTCCAAGCATTTGCTGGGACAGGATTCACTGCTCTCGATCGTGCAGATGCCGAAAGGCGTTCCAGTCGCCACCTTCGCGATCGGCGAAGCAGGAGCAGCAAATGCGGCGTTGCACGCGATCGCAATGCTCGCCACTACCGATACGGCGCTGCAGGCGAAGCTGGAGAAGTTTCGCGCGAACCAGAGCGCAGCGGTGAAGACGATGACGTTGCCGCCGAAGGCGTAGTTGCTGGCACACCTTGCCAATTCTGCCCAGCGCACAGCGAGAGCCTCTTCCTCCCCCTGTTAGGGGGAGGATTGAGGTGGGGGTTGGCCGGTTCCTTCAACGAGACCGCAAGCGGCGCACCCCCATCCCAACCTTCCCCCTAGCAGGGGGAAGGTGCCCGTCGCTCTATCGCCTACCGTATCAGGCACCCGAGACGCACACGCGATGATCGCACCCGGTAATACGTTGGGGCTGCTGGGCGGCGGCCAACTCGGCCGCATGTTCGCGCAAGCCGCGCTTACCATGGGCTACCGCGTCGTCATGCTTGATCCTGATGTCGACGCTCCCGCCGCGCAACTCGCGCGCCACTTGCGTGCCGCCTACGACGACGAAACCGCGCTCGCTGAATTGGCGCGCAGTTGCGCCGCCGTCACCACCGAATTCGAGAACCCGCCCGCGCACGCGCTCTCTTGGCTCGCGCAACGCCTGCCCGTGCGCCCCAGTGCGAGCGCGGTGGCTATCGCGCAAGACCGCAGCAAAGAAAAAAGCTTCCTGCGCGACAACGGCTTTCCGGTCGCGCCGTTCGCCGTCGTACGCAGCGCCGCCGACCTGAGCGCTCTGCCCGCTTCGTTCAGATTCCCCGCCTTGCTCAAAACCAGCCGCTTCGGCTACGACGGCAAAGGTCAAGCGCGCGTCGAGAACGCCGCGGCGGCGCAAGCGGTGTTCGAGCGCTGGGAGAACGTCGAATGCGTACTCGAAGAGCTGGTGCCGCTGCAGCGTGAGGTTTCCGTAGTGCTCGCGCGCGGCGCGGACGGCGCGACAGCATGCTTCCCGGTCGCCGAGAACGAACACCGCAACGGCATCTTGGATGTCACCATCGCCCC
>CAZAWU010000277.1:0-4516 GCA_964488915.1 uncultured Burkholderiales bacterium | reverse complement strand
CGTGCCAACACCATGTACCACAAGGATTGGCACGCCTGGCACGAGCAGCGCGAGCACATGCGCTATGCCTGGGCGAAATTCTTTGAGGAATACGATTTGCTGCTGTGCCCGGCAGCCGCGACCGCCGCGTTCCCGCACAATCAAAAAGGCGAACGCTGGGAGCGCATGGTCACGGTCAACGGCAAGCCGCAGCCTTCCACCACACAAATGTTCTGGGCGGGCTATTCCGGCATGGCGTATCTGCCGTCGACTGTTGCGCCGCTTGGGCGCACGCGCGAGAACTTGCCGGTGGGCGTGCAGGTCATTGGGCCGCAGTACGGCGATTACACCTGCATTCAGTTCGCGCGCTTGATTGAGCGCGAGTACTACGCGTTTGTGCGGCCCAGCGGCTACGAATAACTGGAGTATTGACCTAGAAAACAATATTCATGGGATTGTTGAGGTTATACAGGTCACCGTATTCGCACGCAAAACGTTAGCGCTAAGCTGCTATCGTTCAATACCTGCCTAGACGTATGTCAATCGCGTAGATAGAATGACACACATGGAAAAAACACAAGTTTATCTGCGAAAGGAAGAGCTCGAAGCGTTGCGCGCGGCCGCGGCGCGTTCTGGGCGCAGCGTTGCTGAGGTGGTGCGTGAGGCGATCCGCAACGTGGTGCTCAAGGCCCCTGCAGAGGGTCCGGTCGCCATCTGGGATGGCGAGCCGCGGCGCACCTCGCTCGAGCACGACAGCGTCTACGACGAGGTTTGATGCGGCAGCGCGAGGCTGCTTTCGTAGACAGCGGCGCGTGGATCGCGCTCGCATTATTGCGCGACCCGCTTCATTCTCAAGCGCGCGAACAGTGGAACATGCTGCAATCAAGCGGCGCAAGGCTGCATACGTCTGTGCCCGTTGTCATCGAGACCTTTACGTTCCTGCAGCGCAACGCCAATCGCGACGTTGCGCTGGCGTGGAAGGACTCGATCTACCGGCGCGGCACGGTTAAGGTACTCCCCTGTGAACTACGCGATCTGGAGCAATCCTGGGAGTATTTTCGTCGCCCTGACTTGCACAAACTCTCGGCGGTGGACGCGACGAGCTTCGCCATCATGAAGCGCGCGCGCATTCGTTTCGCTTTCACCTTCGACCATCACTTTGCCGTGGTCGGGTTCCGGTTTGTGTCTTAAAGCGTTCTGCGCAGGCGCGCCGTGACATCGGCCTATCCCTGGTTGCGCCTGGCCATCGCCCTGACGCTTTCCACCATCGGCGGGGTAGGTTTATGGTCCGTGATCGTCGCGCTGCCGCCGGTGCAAACGGAGTTCGGCGTCGCGCGCGGTACTGCGTCGTTGCCTTACGCCTTCACCACGATCGGTTTCGCGATTGCCAGCATCTTCATGGGGCGCCTCGCCGATCGCGTCGGGATATTCGTTCCAGTCGTGATCGGCGCGAGTTTTCTTACGGTCGGATTCATTGCCGCGAGCTACGCGCCGAGCCTGTCCGCGTTTATCTGGCTGCAAGCTTTGCTGATCGGCGCCGGCAGCTCGGTGACGTTTGCCCCGCTCATCGCCGACACTTCACTTTGGTTTCGCAAGCGGCGCGGGCTCGCAGTGGCGATGGTGGCGAGCGGCAACTACTTGGCGGGCGCGTTGTGGCCGCCGGTGCTGGCGCATTTCATGCAAGCGCACGGCTGGCGCTCGACCTATTTCGCCGTCGGCCTCTTTTGCGTTGCGACGATGCTGCCGCTGGCATTATTGCTGCGCCGGCGCGCGCCCGAGCTCGATAGCGAGTTGCATGTCGGCCCCGCGGCTGCCGCTGCGGTTGCGAAACCAGCGGCGGCGCGCACACCCGCCGTGCTCGGACTGTCCCCGACTGCCTTGCAGTCGTTGCTGATCATCGCCGGCGTCGCGTGCTGCGTGGCCATGTCCATGCCGCAAGTGCACATCGTCGCCTACTGCGGCGATCTCGGCTTCGGCCCGGCGCGCGGTGCGCAGATGCTCTCGCTCATGTTCGTGTTCGGCATCGTCAGCCGGCTTGCGTCGGGTTGGATTTCGGATCACATCGGCGGCTTGCGCACACTGCTGCTCGGCTCGGCGCTGCAAGGTGTGGCGTTGCTCATGTATCTTCCCTCCGATGGCTTGACTTCGCTTTACGTCGTTTCGGCGCTGTTCGGTTTGTTTCAAGGCGGCATCGTGCCGTCCTACGCCATCATCGTGCGCGAGTACTTTCCTGCGCGCGAGGCCGGCGGGCGCATCAGCATTGTCATCACCGCGACCATGCTCGGCATGGCGCTCGGCGGCTGGATGTCGGGCGCGATTTTCGATTGGACGGGTTCGTACCGCGCGGCATTCGCGAACGGTATTGCGTGGAATTTGCTGAATCTGTCGATCGCGTTTTGGTTGTGGCAGCGGGCGCGCAGCTTGACCCAAGCTAAGCCCAGCGCGGCCGTCGCATAGAGGCGACTGGCCGCGCCCTTTGCGGTATAGTGGACGCATTAAATCGCAAGAGTGAGATCGTGGGAAGCCCAGGACTGCCGGCAGAGGTAATCGAATCGCCGCTAAGCACGCCGGAACTCGGCGTTCGCTGGCGCGAAATCCTTGCAGACCCGCGCCTGGCTGACTTTGCCGGGAAGGTCGACCTTGACTGCTGGGGGAGGATCACTTTGAGTCCCGTGAGCACGGAGCAAGGCGGCGTTGGTGGCAATTTGGTGCGCGTTTTGACGACGCAGCTTGGCGGACGTGCCTTGGTCGAAGTGGGCGTGCGCGTCGCGTCCGGCGTGTTTGCGCCCGAAGTCGCATGGTGCTCGGACGCTTTTTGGCGGGTGCGCCGCGACGAGACACCGCTTGAGCGAGCCCCGGAGCTTTGCATCGAAATCTCGTCGCCATCGAATGCCATCCACGACTTGCGCGCAAAAGCGCGCGCCTATTTGGATGCCGGCACCAAGGAAGCGTGGATCGTTTTCCCGAAGTCGCGCCGCATCGAATGCCAAGATGGGTCCGGTGTCATCGCTCAATCCGGCTTCAAGGTGGATTTGAGCCAAGTCTTCGATTAGGACACAGCATGCCTGTCTCAGCCGCGCGCACCCAAGAGTGGCCATTTGCGGTCCGCCCGCTCACGCCAAAACTCGGCGCCGAGCTCATCGGTGTCGACCTCGCCGCCGGCGTCGATGAGCGCTTGTTCGCGTCGATCTACCAGGCGTTCTTGCGCTATCAGGTGCTCTTGTTCGGCACGCAGGACCTTCCGCCGGGACGTCAAGTCGAGTTCGCGCGCCGCTTGGGCGAGGTACAGATTCACGTCATGAATCAGTATCACCTGCAGGACTACCCGGAGCTGTACCGCCTCTCCAATCTCGATGCGCAGGGCAACCCGAGCGGACGCCACCCGGATAAGGGCACACTTGCTTGGCACACGGACGGCTCATGGCGCCGCGTGACCGGCCAGGCAACCATTCTCTACGCCGAGATCCTGCCCGAGCGCGGTGGCGAGACTTATTTCTGCGACATGTACGGCGCGTACGAGCGCCTGAGCCCCGAATGGAAAGCGCGTATCGCCGGCTTGCGCGCCGTCCACAACCTGGACTTCTCGCGCAACCGCCGCCACGGCGAAGAACCGATGACTGATGCGCAGCGCCAAGCCGTGCCGCCGGTCGATCATCCGATCGTGCGCACACATCCGGAGACAGGGCGCAAATGCGTGTTCCTCGGCGACCATGCCGAGTACATCCTCGGCATGGACTATCAACAAGGCCGTGCGCTGATCGACGAGCTGAACGATCTCATCGTGCACCCTGATCTCACTTACGAGCATCGCTGGAGCCCGGGACAACTCATCCTATGGGATAACCGCTGCCTGCTGCACCGCGCCACCGAATACGACGCGGCACGCGACCGGCGGGTCATACGGCGCTGTACAGTGCTGGGCGAAACACCGCAGCCGTAGCCCGGATTAGGTCCAAAGGGCCGTAGTCCGGGGCCGAAGGCCGCTGAAGCTTCGCTTATGAAATCCCAGACCCGCTGCGCGGATCCCCGGATTACGGGCGCAAGGGCAGCGCCCAATACGGGCTACCCACATCCCTCCTTTTGCCCGGGTGGAAAGCGCTTCGCTTCCCTGGTAACGTAGTGCGCAGAATGCGCATTGCGCCCCACGAGGTGCCGGAGCGCGCTGCGCACCCTGCGGCGATGGCGTATTGAGCCTGCCCGAAGTCGGCATGTAATTTTCCGAATCTGTTAGCGCCATGCAAGTTCGCCTCTCATAGACTGCCTCCATCGAGTCAACGACTGGCTCGACACTCTTGCGACTCTTTGGAAGGAGAAAGCGAATGAAGAAAGTCTTAGGTTCCTGCATTGCTTTCGCGGCGGCGTTGACTGCGCAGGCCGTGCTTGCGCATTGGCCCGAACAGGCCAAGCACCAAATTGCCGATCTCGGCGAGCTCAAACTCGAGAAAGGCGGCGTGATCAAGAATTTCAAGATGTCGTATGTCACCCACGGCAAACTCAACGCCGCGAAGGACAATGCGATTTTGTTCATTCACGGCTT
>CAZAWU010000276.1:0-4540 GCA_964488915.1 uncultured Burkholderiales bacterium | reverse complement strand
GAGCGCTGCCGCGAAAGGATCGCGGCGCACAGTTTTCCTCAGGTCGGCAACGTTACAACCAGCATCGGGTTCACCGCGGTGCATCCCGGGAAATTGCCGATGACTTTTGTGGATGAGGCCGACCGCGCACTCTATCGCGCCAAACAGTTGGGGCGCAATCGCGTGTGCAGCTTCTTTGAGCTGGAACCACTCGAACAGATCAATAGCGTCGAGCTGTTTTGAACCCCACTGGGTTAACCGAAGCGCCCGGTGATGTAGTCCTCGGTCTGTTTCTTCTTCGGCTTGATGAAGATCGTGTCGGTCACGCCGAACTCAATCAACTCCCCTAGATACATGTACGCGGTGTAGTCCGACACTCGCGCAGCTTGCTGCATATTGTGGGTCACGATCAATATCGTCACTCGGTTCTTGATTTGTGCAATCAACTCTTCGATGCTTGCCGTCGCGATAGGATCGAGCGCGGAGGTTGGTTCATCGAACAGTAGGATCTCGGGATTAGTGGCTAACGCGCGCGCAATGCAAAGGCGCTGTTGCTGACCGCCGGACAAATTGAACGCCATGTCGTCCAATCGATCTTTCACTTCGTTCCACAGAGCCGCACCCGTTAGCGCCTCCTCGACTTTCTCGTCAAGCAACGCCCGATTCCTCGCGCCGCGCACGCGCAATCCATAAGCGACATTCTCGTAGATCGACTTCGGAAACGGGTTCGGTTTCTGAAACACCATGCTGATACGCATGCGCACTTCGATCGGGTCGACTTCGCGCGCCAGGATGTTGACGTTGTCCGGCTTCAGCGTGATCGCGCCCTCGTAGCGATTGCCCGGATACAGATCGTGCATGCGATTGAAGCAGCGCAAGAACGTGGACTTGCCGCAGCCCGACGGCCCGATCAGCGCGGTAACTCTCTTGTCAGCCACCGGCAGGTTGATGTTCTTCAGCGCCTTGAATCCGCCATAGAAGAAGTTGAGATTCTTCGACTCGGCCTTGACGTTTTCCATCGTCAGATCGCTCATTGTGTTCGCGTCACCATTTGATGTTCTTACGCAGACGATACCGAATGTAGATGGCCAGCCCGTTCAAGGCCAACGTCATGACAATAAGCACCACCCCTGCCGCGGCTGCATTGACTTGGAACGCGTGATCAGGCCGTGAAGTCCACTGAAACATTTGGATCGGCATGACTGTGAATGGCTCTTTCAGCCACTCGAACGCGAGGAACGGAAACTCGTTGCTGAAGGGCGAGCTCGGCAGCGTGAAGATTGCCACCGCTGCACCTACTGTGATGAGCGGCGCAGTTTCCCCGATCGCACGGGCTACACCAATGATGACGCCGGTCAAGATACCAGCACTGGAATAGGGCAGGATGTGTTGAGCTACCAACTGCCACTTCGTGGCGCCCAGCGCGTAGACACCCTCGCGGACGTGATTGGGA
The DNA here is from genome assembly GCA_964488915.1 of uncultured Burkholderiales bacterium. GTDB lineage: Bacteria > Pseudomonadota > Gammaproteobacteria > Burkholderiales > JALYOK01 > CADEHE01. The sequence goes on along the minus strand of CAZAWU010000276.1, from coordinate 3,108 downwards.
ATTGTACGAATCGCCTCGCGCGTCGCAACGATGATGATCGGCAAAATCAACAGGGCCAACGTCAGCCCTGCGGCCACCACGCTGTGCCCAAGATCCCAGGCGTAGACGAACAAACCCAAGCCGAGCAGTCCGTAGACGACCGAAGGCACGCCCGCTAAGTTGCTGATGTTGATTTCGATTAGATTCGTCAGCCAGTTCTTCGGCGCATACTCTTCAAGATACACCCCGGCAGCCACACCAAGCGGCACCGCAGCCATCACGGTCACAAGAATGACTAGCAACGTACCGACCATCGCCGCCGCGATACCCGCGTTGCTGGCGCGGCGCGAAGAGAAGGACGCGAAGAACTCCGGTGTTAAGCGTGACCAACCGCTTGCGACCAGATCGATGAACAAGCCGGCGAGGGTCACCACCCCAATCGTCAGCGCAAGCATGCCCAACATGGCGAACACCATATCCCAGCGCTTGTGCTCGCGGATGGTCGCGCGAATCTTGCTGATTGCGTCGCTTTCCGAACTCGCCGGGGTCACAGTTTGCATTAGTAGGCCTCGCGATAGCGCCGCCGCAGCCAGAAGCCGATTAAGTTGAATCCAAGGGTCAGTACGAATAGGGCCAACCCTACCGCGAAAATACTTTGATAGCCGATGCTGCCGTGCGGCAAATCGCCCTGACTCACCTGCACGATAAAGGCCGTCATGGTTGCGGCCGGATCGAGTGGCGACCATGTCAGATTAGGTTGCCCACCGGCAGCCAGGGCCACAACCATCGTCTCGCCAACGGCGCGCGAGATCGCCAGAATGTACGAAGCGGCAATGCCGGAAAAAGCAGCGGGCGTAACGACTTTGATCGCAGTCTGAAAGCGTGTGGCTCCCATCGCGTAAGAGCCCTCGCGCAGGTTCATCGGCACGGCGCGCATCGCATCTTCTGAGAGCGAGCTTACGTATGGAATGATCATGATCCCCATTACGAGACCTGCGCTAAGCAAATTGAACCCGGGCAAGTTCGGAAAAATCTTCTGCAACAGCGGCGTGACCACGAGAAACGCGAAGTAGCCGTACACAACGGTAGGCACCGCCGCCAACAATTCCAATACCGGTTTGGCGATTTCGCGCATCCGAAAGGAAGCGAACTCGCTGAGATACAACGCGATGGTCGTGCCAAGAGGAATGGCTATTAGCAGGCCGACGAAGGACGACACCAGCGTGCCGGACAACAGCGGCAGTATCCCGAAGTGCGCGTCATCGAACAGCGGAGTCCATTGCGTATCGGTCAAGAAATCCTTGAGCGGCACTCCTTGGAAGAACAGCCACGACTCCTTGATAAGGATGAAAACGATGGCAACCGTCACCGCGACCGAGGACAGAGCGGCAAGCAACAATACGCCCTCGATCAAACGTTCCTTGTAGTAGCGCGCGCGCGAGCGGGTCATCTGCATCTTTATCGTTGTCGGTGCCAGGACCGGCGGCGCGTTGAGATTTTGCTCGATCACCGATTATAACCTCAAGGCTGCTCGCAACTCGAATACCGCACTCATGAGGAAAGGAGGGATGGACAGACCCATCCCTCGCTGGGCAAGGCCGCTGGGCTGCTACAACTTGGCTTCGCGCTTAAGCAGATCTTCGATGGTGACACCGACCTCCGCTGTGCCACCGAACACCGTCCCCAGTTTGCCTTTGGCGACATGTTCCGCCGCCAATTGGTACGCCTTGGCGGGAAGCGCAATGTATTTCACTTCCTTTACTAACTCGGCAGCGTTCTTCAAGTAAAACTCAACGAACTCCTTCACCTCGGTACGCTCCAGCGCTTTCGCGTTCACGTAGATGAATATGGGGCGCGACAGCGGCTGATAGGTTCCGTCTTCCACGGACTTTTCCGAAGGCGACACGGCGGGCGCACCGTCCTTAGCAACAATGGGCACAGCTTTCAGCTTGTCTTTGTTTTCCGCGAAGTATGCGAAGCCAAAATAGCCTATCGCGTTCTTGTCACGCGATACTCCCTGCACCAGGACGTTATCGTCCTCGCTAGCGGTGTAGTCGCCGCGGCTGGACTTAGCTTTGCCCACCGTCGCTTCGGTAAAGTAGTCGAAGGTGCCAGAATCGGATCCCGCACCAAATAGTTTCAGCGGCGCATCTGGCCAAGCGGGGTTGATCTGATTCCACTTGGTGACCTTGCCTTGCGCCGCCGGCTCCCACATCTTCTTGAGCTCGGCTACCGTAATGCTTTTGAGGAAGGTGTTCTGCGGATTAATCACGACGGTCAAAGCGTCGTACGCTACCGGCAGCTCTACGTACTGGATGCCCGCCGCCTTGCAATCGTCCATCTCTTTCTTCAGGATGGGCCGCGAAGCGTTCGAAACATCGATCTCGCCACGGCAGAACTTTTTGAATCCGCCACCAGTGCCAGAAATACCGACGGTAACTTTGACGGCACCCTTCTTCTTGACTTGGAATTCCTCTGCTACGGCTTCGGTGACTGGATAAACCGTGCTCGATCCGTCGATCTTGACGTTTTGCGCATGCGCAGCTTTGCCTTGAACCACCAACCCAGCCGAAAACGCCAGCAGGGAAACCCCGAGAACTCGCGAAAAACTATTCATTTTGTTGACGCTCCTAATAGGCACGTTCGGTACCGTGAAGCATCCTACGGCGCTCTCATGACAGAAATATTACACTGACCAAAATTGCCTACGATCGCCGACTACGTATATACAAGCCCCAGAATAAGGTGATTGATCGCTCAAATATTTATTCTTATAATTAATCTATCTCCAGTATAAGCCTTACGCCCCTAGCGGGGTGCGCGCGTCCAGCTCGACCAAATCAAGCGCGAATCCGGTACTGCGCCAGGCCTTGGACTCGGCTTGTAGCGCCGTTGTGAGCAACTGATTGCGGGTAAGCCACGCCCGCTCGACCGCGAGTTCGAAGCGCTTACCGCGCCGCGCAAGCTCGATGTGCGGAACGCGATAGTCGCTGCGGCCACGAAAAAACAACACCGCAAGGCGCAACGCGAGCACTGGCAGCCACTCCACCTCTTCCGCCAACTTGGTCGCCGCTTTCGCGATCGCACCGCGCTGGCCGAGCACGATGTGCGCCATCATCGCCTGCTCGC
>CAZAWU010000275.1:0-4545 GCA_964488915.1 uncultured Burkholderiales bacterium | reverse complement strand
GACAGCCCCCGATATCGTCGTTTCGGGCGTCAATCATGGCGCGAATATGGGCGACGACACGCTCTACTCCGGCACGGTCGCGGCTGCCACCGAAGGGTTTTTGCTCGGTATTCCCGCCATCGCGGTGTCGCTGGTGCGGGAATCGGGTGACTACTTTGTGACGGCGGCGCGTATCGCGCGCGAGCTGGTGCAGGAAATCAAGTTACGGCCGCTGGGTGAGGCGACATTGCTCAACGTGAATGTGCCCGATCTTCCTTACGCGCAAGTCACAGCGCGCCAGATCACGCGCTTAGGCAAGCGCCATAAGGCCGAGCCCGTCATCAAGTCGGCCAATCCGCGCGGTGATACGGTGTATTGGGTCGGCGCCGCCGGCGCGGCAGCCGACGCCGGGCCGGGCACGGATTTCCATGCGGTGGAGCAGGGGGCGGTGTCGATCACTCCGCTGCAAATCGATTTGACTCACTATGCGCAGATGGAGCGCTTGAAGCAGTGGTTTGCCCAATGAAGCGCGCGCTTCGAGGGCTGAGTCGATGAGGACCGCGGGCATCGGTATGACCTCGCAGCGCACACGCTCGCGCATGGTCGACCGCTTGCGCGCGGAAGGCATCAAGGACGAAACGGTTCTGGCGGTGATGGCCGAAGTGCCACGGCATTTGTTCGTCGAGGAAGCGTTCGCGACGCGCGCTTATGACGATGCGCCGCTGCCGATCGGTTTCGGACAGACTATTTCCAGCCCGTACATCGTTGCGCGCATGACCGAGCTGGTGCGTAATGGCGCGCGGCCTGCACAGAGTGAGTCGGCGCTGCAAGCGCCTGCCGCAACGCGCGTTGGGAAAGTACTCGAGATCGGTACCGGTTGTGGCTACCAAACCGCGGTGCTGGCGAAAGTGGCGCGCGAAGTGTACTCGGTAGAGCGCATCGGCGCGTTGCTGGAAAAAGCGCGCGCTAACCTGCGGCCGTTGCGTTTATCCAACATACGCCTCAAACACGCCGATGGCATGCTCGGGCTTGCTGAAGTCGCACCGTTCGATGCGATCATAGTGGCTGCTGCCGCTCCGGAGGTTCCGCGCCAGTTGTTCGAACAGCTCGCACCGGGCGGGCGCTTGGTTGTACCGGTCGGGGTGCAGGAGCAGAATTTGCTCGTGATCGAGCGCACTGAAGAGGGGTTTGTTGAGAGCAAAGTGGAGGCGGTAAGATTTGTGCCAGTGCTGCTGGGCACGGCTTGAGACGAGCTGAGGAGACGCGATGAAAGTGCGCATAGCGGCTTTTTCTGCAGGCGTGATGTTGCTGGGCAGTTGCGCGTCACCACAGCAGCGTGCCCCGGTGGTGGATCGTTCCGGCGGCGCCCCGCCGCCGGCCGTTCAACCGCAAACCCAACCTGCGGCGGCGCCTAGCGCGCCCAGACCTCCCGCTGCGCCGGCGGCCATCCCCGCCCCATCGGCGCCGAGCGCGGCGGCAAAGCCCCCCGCGGACGTCGTAGTAGCGCGCACGACACCGGCTTGGGACCCGAACGATCCGCGCCCCGATTTTCATACCGTGCAACGCGGCGAGACCTTGTTCGGTATTGCCCTGGCCTACGGGCTCACCTATCGCGAAGTGGCCGAATGGAACGGCATGATCGAACCGTACGTCATCAAGGTCGGTCAGCAACTGCGCTTGCGCCCCGCACAGAACAACGTCACGGTCATCCCGGCGCGGCCGACGGCTGTGGATAGCACCACCATCATCACCGATCAAACACAAGAGGCGGGTACGCTGGGCGGCGATGCAGCGCCCCCCGCGCAGGTTCCGGCGCCTCCCGCCGCGCCCGCAACGCCGCAAAGCAGCGTTCCGGCGCCCGCGCCAGCACAAGGCGCCGCTGCCCCAAGTACGCCCCCAACCGCCATGCCGCGCAGCATCCCGGTCAAGACCGAACCAAGAGCTTTGAAGCTACCGTACACCGAGGCAAATTGGGCACGGTTTGAGCAAGTGGCAACGCCTGCGGGCAAGTCGGCAGCGCCGATTGTCGAGGGACCAGCCGCCGACAAGGCCACGGAGAAACCTGTGGAGGTGTCAACGTTACCCAAAACCGAGCCCAAAGCGGAAAGCGCGGCGGCAGCCACTGCCATGGCCGCGCCGAGCGTGGTGGTGGAGGGTGTGGAGTGGACTTGGCCGGCGGTAAGTAAAGTGACGAGGGATTTTTCTGATGTCTCAAAAGGGATCGCGTTGGCCGGTAGCCAAGGCCAAAACGTGCTCGCCAGTGCGGCGGGGCAAGTGTCGTACGTGGGCAATAGCTTACGCGGTTACGGCAAGATGATCGTGATCAAGCACAACAAGATGTTCTTGAGCGTGTACGCGCACAACAGTAAGGTTTTTGTAAAAGAAGGTCAAAGCGTCGGAAAAGGCCAGAAGATCGCGGAAATGGGTAATACAGAGGCGGAAGGCGCCGTGTTACATTTCGAGATCCGCCGTTACGGCAAACCAGTCGATCCTCTCAAGTATCTGCCGAATGGCGCCTCCAGCTGAAACCGAAGACGAAGAAGAACTCGACGCACTCGAGCCGGAAGAGCTTGAGGAGCGCGGGGAAGCCGTTGCCGAAGCACCCCAAGAGTCAGCGTTCGATGACTTTCGCGGCGACAGCACACAACTCTATCTGAACGAGATCGGGCGCAGCAAACTACTGACCGCGCAAGAAGAGCGCGCGCTGGCCGAGCGTGTCAAGCAGGGCGATTTCGACGCGCGCCAGAAGATGATCCAGCACAACCTGCGTTTGGTGGTGAACATCGCCAAGCACTACATCAACCGCGGGCTGCCGCTCATGGATTTGGTGGAAGAGGGCAACTTGGGCCTCATGCACGCGCTCGACAAATTCGAGCCCGAGCGCGGCTTCCGCTTCTCCACCTACGCGACGTGGTGGATTCGGCAAAACATCGAGCGCGCGATTATGAATCAGTCGCGCACCATCCGCTTGCCGATCCACGTAATCAAGGAACTGAATGTATACCTGCGCGCCAAGCGCCATTTGGAGGCGCGGTCGGCGCGCGAGCCAAGCGTGGAAGACGTTGCCAATTTGCTAGATCGTCCGGTCGAAGAGGTGCGCCGCGTGCTCGCGCTGAACGAGCGCTTGGCCTCGCTCGATGCGCCGCTCGATGTCGATCCGCTGCTCTCGCTTGCGGAAACGATACCTGACGAGCAGACGCCGCTGCCCGAGCATATGTTCGATCAAGCACAAATGGCGCAGCGCCTACACGAGTGGTTGAAGGAACTAACCGATAAGCAGCGCTGGGTGGTGGAGCGCCGCTTCGGCCTGAACGATCACGACATCTACACGCTCGAAGAGCTAGCCGCGCAGTTGAAGTTGACGCGCGAACGCGTTCGCCAGATTCAGCTCGAAGCGCTCAAGGTGCTGCGCCGAGTGCTGCGGCGTTACGGTATAACACGCGAGGTGTTGTTTTAGCCGTGAAATGTGAAGAGTCAGAGGTAGAGCGCTTGCGACAGGATCTCTCACCTTTCACCAACGCATGACCACCGCCCTCATCACTCACGCCGACTGCCTCAAACATGACATGGGCAGCGGCCATCCGGAGCAGCCGGCGCGCTTGTCGGCGATCACGGACCGCTTGATCGCTGCCGGCATTGAGCCGCATCTGAAGCACTATGACGCACCGTTCGCCACACGCGAGCAGCTGCTGCGCGCACACACGGCGGCGTATATCGACGATATATTTGAGAACGTGCCACAGCGCGGGCATACGCGCCGGCTCGATCCGGACACCGCGATGAACGAGCACAGCTTGGCCGCCGCGCTGCGGGCCGCGGGGGCGCTGGTGCTGGCGACGGACCTCGTGATAAAGGCTGAAGTCGAGAATGCTTTTTGCGCTGTGCGCCCACCGGGTCACCACGCGCTATCGAACCGCTCCATGGGTTTCTGTATCTTCGGCAATGTGGTGATCGGCGCGCGCCACGCGCTTGAACACCACAAGCTCAAGCGTGTGGCTATCGTCGACTTCGACGTGCACCATGGCAACGGTACTGAGGAAATGATTGCGAGCGATCGGCGCGTACTGTTCTGCTCGTCGTTCCAGCATCCCTTCTACCCATTTCAAGGCGCCGATACCGTTAGCGATCACATTATCAACACGCCGCTGCCAGAGGGCAGCGACGGCGAGAGGTTTCGAAAAGCGGTGAGCGACAAGTGGCTTCCCGCGCTGGAGTCGTTCAAGCCGGAGATGATCTTTATTTCAGCCGGTTTCGATGCGCATCGCGACGATCCGCTCGCGAGCCTCGCGCTCATCGAGGCGGACTATGCCTGGGTGACGCGCGAGATCGTCGCGCTTGCCAAACGCCACTCAGCCAAACGTGTCGTCTCAACGCTGGAAGGCGGCTACGATTTGGATGCGCTCGGGCGCAGCGCGACAGAGCATATTCGGGCGCTCGCAGGGCTCTAGGGGCTGAACACGTTAATGCGTGGTAAGAGCTCGCTCCGCTTGGAGCTGTACAGTTACCCGGATACCACAAGACTTGGCATCTATTGCGATTGATAGACGTATGGACCGGGTAGTTTAC
>CAZAWU010000274.1:3211-4565 GCA_964488915.1 uncultured Burkholderiales bacterium | reverse complement strand
CGCACTTTCTGCTTGGCGAGATCGAAAGTCATCGCATCCGCGTGCTTAGCCGCCTTGCGCTGCGCCGCTACACTTTCCATATGTAAAGCTCCTCGGGCATCGGCTCGAATAGTTTGGCATTCTTGATATCGGGCAGCGCGGCAAGCGAACGAAACTCGGAAGAAATCGCGACGTAATCATCGGTCTCCGCAACAATCGCCGGTTTGCACGCGAATGGATCGCGCACCAGCGCCAACTCGTCTTCCGTGCCCATCAAGAACGTGAAAAATCCATCCAATTCCTCGAAACCCTTTTTTAGCGCCGTCTCGAGATCGTCACCCTCGCGCATACGCCACTCGAGATAGCGGCAGGCGGCTTCGGTATCGTTGTCGGTATCGAAGTGAATGCCGAGCGGCTCGAGCTTGCGGCGGATCTGATACGGATTGGAGAGCGAACCGTTGTGCACCAGGCAGAAGTCCTTGCCCGCGGTGAACGGGTGCGCGCGGTCGGGCGTCACCGCGGACTCGGTTGCCATGCGCGTGTGGCCGACCAAGTGCGTGCCCTTGAGTTTTTTGAAGTCGTAGCGCGCGGCCACTTCACCCGGCGAGCCGATGTCCTTGTAAATGTCCATCGAGCGGCCCGTCGCCAGAATCTGCAGCTCGGGAAAATGTTCCTTGAGCCACGCACGCAACTCGTCGGCTTCGAGATCGGTTATCACGACAGCGTGATTGCCTTTCACGCTCAATCTCGGCTTGACCGCGAGCTCTTTCTTAAGTTTGAGTTCGAGCGCACCCCAGTCGTAGTCCATGCTCGGCGCATACAAGCTGAATTTAAGTTCGTCCTTGCCGACAGGCTTGGTGTAGACAGCAAGCCCCGCCGAGTCCGGTCCGCGCTCGGTCATACCGATCAGCATCGGCAGCATGAGTTCGCCGAGCCGATCGCGCAGAGCAGGTTTCTTTACCAGTAGTCCGACGATTCCACACATGGTTAACCCCTAAAACATCTCCAAATACCGATCCACCTCCCACTGCGACACATGGCGCGAGTACTCGACCCACTCCATGCGCTTCAGTTTGAGAAACTCGTTCGCCAAGTCCATCCCCAACCCTTCGCAAATCACCTTGTCCGCCTCCAACGCATCGAGCGCTTCCTTCAAGCTCTGCGGCAGGATCTTGATACCCCGCTTCTTGAGCTGATCGAACGGGATCTCGTAAAGATTCTCGTTGGTGGGATTGCCCGCATCGAGCTTGCGATCGATGCCATCCAACCCCGCGGCGATCAACGCGCAAGTCACTAGGTAAGGATTGCTGCTACCGTCCGGCAAGCGGCACTCGAGGCGCCCGTACGGGATGCGCACCATCTGCGTGCGATTGTT
>CAZAWU010000274.1:1322-3111 GCA_964488915.1 uncultured Burkholderiales bacterium | reverse complement strand
GCAAGCGGCACTCGAGGCGCCCGTACGGGATGCGCACCATCTGCGTGCGATTGTTGTCGCCATAGCCGACATACGCCGGCGCCCAAGTTGCGCCCGAGAGCGCGCGGCCAACCACGAGCCGCTTGTACGAATTGATGCTCGGCGCGCAAATCGCGGTCAGCGCCGGCGCGTGATGCAGGATGCCAGCAAGGAAGTGATAGCCGAGTTTTGACAGTCCCAGCTTGTTCTTATCCTTGTCGTCATGGAACAAGTTCTTCGTCTTCGCATCGCCCATCGACATGTGAAAGTGCGAGCCGGTGCCGGTGCGATTGGAAAACGGTTTCGGCATGAAAGTGGCGACCATGCCCATTTGCTTGGCGATCTCGGTTGCAGCCATCTTGAACAGCACAAAGCGGTCCGCGCTGCTCATGCAGTCTGCGTAGGTGAAGTTCACCTCGAACTGGCCGTTGGCGTCTTCGTGATCGACTTGGTAGACGTCCAGACCGCACGGCACGACGCTATCCACCAGCTTTTCGATGTACGCCGCGCTGCGCGACAGACCCTTGTAATCGTAGCAGGGCTTTTCCAGGGTATCGGTATCGTCGTTCGGCGCCACCGAGCCATCGGGGTTACGCTTGAGCAGCATGAATTCCGGTTCGATGCCGGTGTAGAGCGTCCAGCCGCGTTTCTTGAGTTTTTCGACTTGATTTTTCAGCGCGACGCGCGAATCGTATTGATAGATCTTGCCATTGACGTGCCCGTAGGTGCACATGCGCGCGAAGCCCGGCATCCACGGTATGGCGCAGAGCGTATCGAGTTCGCCCACCGCCATGTAGTCCGGTCCGTGCGGACCCATGCCGAAGCCCCACAGCGCAAACCCCGCAAAACCAGCCCCGGCGGTGAGGATGTCTTCTATGTGCGAAGCGGGCACCGCCTTCGCTTTCGCCGAACCGTGGATGTCGACGAACTGCGCCAGGATGAACTTGATGTCGTTATCCTTCAGCCACTTCTTCGCTTCCGCGAGTTTCATGTTGCCTCCGTCTTGTTGATGTTCCATTCGGGGAACAGGGTGCTCACTCCGACCGCGCCGCCGCCGAGATCGCGCGCCACTTCCAGCAGCGTTGTCCACAAATATGGCCCGAAACTGCCATCGCACCAAATTCGATACAGCGGCACACCGGCGCGCAGCCAGCGCACGATGGTCACCGATACGCCCACCATCGAAGTCATGATGACACGGCGCTCGTCGCACGCAAATCCTAAGAAGTTCACGCTGCACGTTTCCAGCAGCAACTCGTTCACGCGCTCTCCGGTCAACACCAGCGCAGCGTCTTGGCGCAGCACTGGATAAACGCCGGCGATGCCGGGCTTGAGCGTCAACTTAATCCCAGCCACAACTTGTCCGTTGATGCCGTCTTCGATCAAAAACTCGGTCGCGCCAAGGCGCGCAACCAAGCCCTCACCGGGCAGCACTTGCCATGTATTGATCGCTTCAGGCACGGCAACACGCGAACCGCCGAGCCATGTCGCGGCTTGTGGCCCCTTCAAACCGACGCGCGCCAAGCACGAGACATCGCTCAACAAGACCGGCAGCGCCGCGGATTCCTGCTCGAAGCGCGCGGGCACGGGCATGTTGCCGACGTTGCCCCATACGGGCCTTAGCTTTTCCAGTTCTGCGCGCAGCGGACTGCGGCGGGTGGTGTTCATCGTCTTTGCCGCGCGCCTTCCGGATCGTAGAACGGCGTCTTTACTACTTCCGCCTCCAGCAGCGCACCGCCGTCGACGCGAATGTCGAACTTGCCGCCGATCA
>CAZAWU010000274.1:0-1222 GCA_964488915.1 uncultured Burkholderiales bacterium | reverse complement strand
TCCGCCTCCAGCAGCGCACCGCCGTCGACGCGAATGTCGAACTTGCCGCCGATCACATTCAGCCGTGGCGTGAGGTAGGCTAGGCCGACGGTACGTTGCAGCGTTTCGCTGTAGGCCGCGCTAGTAACCCGCCCGGCAATATCGCCGCCATCGATCACCAAGTGGCATTCCTTCGGCACCACCGCGCGCGCACCCACAGGTAGCGCGAATCCCGCCAGCACCTGCTGCGCCGTTGGCAGCAGACTTTGACTCTGCACCGCTGCCCGCTTTTGAATGATCTGCAAACTGCGCTGGCCGATGAAGAACGGTTTGTCCATTTTCACCGCCCACATGAGCGCGGCCTCGAGCGGTGTGGTCAAACCGTCGGTGTCTTGGCCGATGATGATGTGGCCTTTCTCTAGGCGGAGCAGGCGCTGCGCCTCGACACCGAAAGCACCAATACCGTGCGCGCGGCCCGCTTGCATGAGTGCCTCCCACACATGCGCGCCGTATTGCGCCGGAACGTGGATTTCGTAGCCGAGTTCGCCGACAAAGCCGACGCGCAGCAGCCGCGCCGGTGCACCGGCCACCTCGCCTGCGCGCGCGGCCAAATACGGGAACGCCGCTTCGGACAAGTCGAGCTGCGTCAGCTGCCCCAGTAGCTCGCGCGCCTTCGGTCCCGCCAGGTTCATCGCTGCGTATGCGCCGGTGACGTTGACGATGCCGGCGTTGAGCCGCCACATCGTATTGAGCCGGGCGAGCTCGCGATAGATGATCGCTGAGTTGCTGGTCGTGGTCGTGAAGTAGAAATGCTCCTCACCGAGACGCGCCACCACGCCGTCGTCGATCACGACCGCGGACTCATCCAGCATGAGCGCATAGCGCGTGGTGCCGACCTTCATGTTGGCGAAGCGGCCGGTGTAGACGCGCTCCAAGAATTCCCCGGCCTGCGGGCCATAGACTTCGAGTTTTCCGAGCGTGCCGACGTCGATGATTCCGACGCTACTTCTAACAGTACGCACTTCCGAATCAATCGCTATGCGATTGCTCACGCTATCCTGCTTATAGTACGCCGGCCTCAGCCAGCCACCGGCCGGCATGAACTCAGCGTGAGCTTGTTGGTGCCACGCATGCATCGGCGTCACGCGCTCCGGCGCAAAGCCGCGCCCCGCCAGATGCGACATCGGCACCGGATGAAAGAACGGCCGCGCGGTGGTCGTGCCGATCTCGTCGACGCGCTTGC
>CAZAWU010000273.1:0-4573 GCA_964488915.1 uncultured Burkholderiales bacterium | reverse complement strand
ATTCCGTGGACGCAGAAGGTGACCAAGGAATCCGGCGGGCGCATCAAGTTTCAGGTGTATGCGTCGATGCAAATGGGCGGCACGCCGCCGCAGCTGTACGATCAAGCTAAGGACGGCGTCGCGGACATCATCTGGACGGTGTCGGGTTATACGGCCGGGCGCTTCCCGGCGTTTGAGGTTTTCGAACTGCCGTTCCTCGCCAACAGCGGCCCCGGCGCCAGCCGCGCGCTGTGGGAGTACGTCCAGGCGAACAAATTGAATCAAACCGAATTCAAGGACGTGCGCTTGCTTGCGGTGCACACGCACGATGAACCGCACTTCCATATGGTTGGCAAACCGATCAAGACGCTCGCCGATCTGAAGGGTATGAAAGTGCGCGCGCCGACGCGCGTGACCAACAAAGTGCTGGCGGCCCTAGGCGCGGTGCCGGTTGGCATGCCGGTCACGCAGGTGCCGGACGCGCTCTCCAAAGGCGTGATCGATGGGGCGTTGTTGCCTTGGGAGATTGTGCCTGCAGTCAAGGCGCAGGAACTGGTGAAGTTCCATTCGGAAATCGATGTGAAATCGGCGTGGCTCTATTCGGCGGTGTTCGTTTTCGCGATGAATCCGGCGAAGTATGCGAGCTTGCCGGATGAGTTGAAGAAGGTCCTCGACGCTAACAGCGGCGCTGAGACTTCCGCATGGCTCGGCCGCGTGTTCGACGAATCCGCTGCACGCGGACGCAAGAAAGCCGAGGAGCGCGGCAATGCCTTCAATGTTATCCCGCTCGCCGAGCTCCAAAACTGGCAGAAACTCACGCAGGCCGTGACCGACGACTGGCTCAAGGACCTGGACAAGCGCGGTATGAACGGCAAGGCCCTCTACGAAAGCGCTCGGCAGTTGTTGAACAAATACGACGCGGCGAAGTAAACGCCCATCCCAAGCGGGCGCGGCGCCGTCGCCCCCGCTCAGCCCCCGGCTTTCTGCGACGCTACGCTGAGCGCCCCACATTGGCGCGCAGCGTCAACGTTGCCGTCTACAGCGCCTGAAATCTGTCCAGCAGGTGCTAGTCCCCCTTTGGTAGGGGTGGTTGGACAAACCCACCTTCCGCTAGCCTGCTAGTAACTTCATGTTTTCAGGAGTTTTTTGCTCGTTGGCCAGGCGCGCTCGGCCTTTGGTTCTAATCCGTTAGACCAAATGACGCGGAAACCTTGCGACAGTAAAGTGACATTAACGTGATGTGGAACGGAAGTTGCTCAACCAACATTGCAGCATCGATGGAAGGACATCGAACCATGCGTAAGGCGATTTGCACCATGCTCCTGCTCTCTAGCGCCGTGGGCGCCAACGCCGAACGTTTGAGCTGCTGGGACTCGCAGATGTCGCAGATTCTGTCCCACGACGCCGGCCAGACCATCGGCAATTTCGAGTTCGGCGGCGTCACGGCCGCTAACGATGTCGACTCAGCTGAGCGCCTGCTCGCCTACAAGTGCTCGGGCACTTTCCTACTCTCCTCCGACCGTAAGCAGTACAGCTACTTGTGCGAACTGCAAGACGCAGTGGGCGATAAGTTTTCCTTGCAGAACAGCGAGGCTCAGCTCGGCGCCATTCAGTACGTGGCTGGCGGCGGTACCGGCAAGTATGCCGAGCGCGCTGGCGATGCCGAGGAGTTCCGTAATTTCCCGATCAATCGCGATGGCAGCTTACCAAGCTGCGATCCGACTCAGACTGCTGCGTTCAGATTGCCGTGAGGTATGCCATGAGATCAGCCACCGTCACTTCATCCACTTTGCGCCGGCGCGTCGCCCTTGCCAGCGTGTTGCTGCTCGCTGCCTGTTTCGCGCTGCGCCAAGCGCGCGCGGACGAGCCTGCGCCGATGGTCATGGCCGACGCCAGCCCGTTCATGTCGAAGCGCTTGCAGTCGATGCCCGAACTCATCATCAGTCTATTTTCGACCATCGAAATGATCGCCAAGTACCAGGCTCCCGCGAATTTCCCGCGTGTGCGCCAGGTCACGCGTGTGGAACTCGAGCGCGAGGCGTGCGAAGGGCGCAAATGCCGCTTCGTAAAAGCCGCCTACGTGCCGGAAAAAGGTTTGTACATGGACAATGCGCTCGATCCGCAAGCGAGCGTCATGGACCGCTCGATCCTGCTGCATGAACTGGTGCATCACTTCCAGGCTTCCACCCAGCGTTACGCGCATTTATCGCAATGTGAGCGTGCACGCGCCGAGGAAGAGGAGGCGTATGCCATCCAGAATGCCTACCTGGCGCAAAACGGCGGCGGTTACGTGCAATTTCCGGCGCGCATGTACCGCTGCAACGCCGAAGGCTAAAAGGACGCTCAGCGCTGCTAATTGCCGCTCGCGCGGCGCAGCACCCGGCCGGCACGCGCGCCCGAAGCACTGGCGCCGCGCCAAGCAACTTCTCCATTGACGATGACGCATTCGATGCCGGCAGCCTGGTTGAGGGGTTGCTCGAATGTCGCGGTGTCAATTACGCGCTGAGCGTCGAACAGTACCAAGTCCGCGAAATAGCCAGGCTTGATCTGTCCGCGCTGCGGCAAGCCGAATTTGGTTGCCGGCAGTCCCGTCATCTTGTGTACCGCCGTCTCCAGGTCGAATAGCTTTTCATCGCGGGCGTAGTGCCCGAGCACGCGCGGAAAGGTGCCCCACAGGCGCGGATGCGGGAAAGCATCGTGCGGCAAGCCGTCCGAGCCGATCATGGTTTCGCTGAAAGCGAGAATGCGGCGCACATCTTCCTCCTGCATCGAGAAGTAGATCGCGCCGGCCGGCAGCAGTTTCTTGGCCGTGGCTTCTTCGCTCAAGCCGAGCCGCTGGGCGATCACGCTCAGTTCCATACCGGCGAACTCGGGATGCGGTTTGGACCACGTAACGAGGATGCGACTGGCCAGCGCCAAGCGGTCGAGCGAAAGCACGGTGGAGGAGGCGTGATAAGGGTAGCAATCCAGCCCGACCGTCTGCGTATGCATGTGCCGCGCGATATGTGCGAGCGTCTCTTTGGAGCGTCCGAAGTTCGCCACGCCCGCCACCTTGTGATGCGAAATCAGCGCCGGCACTCCGAGCGCGCGGCCAATGCGGAAAGTCTCATCGAGCGAATCGATGACATGCTCGGATTCATCGCGCATGTGCGTCACGTACACCCCGCCATGCTGGTGCAGCGGCTGGCACACTTCGATGATTTCCTCGGTCGGCGCGGCGGCCGCGGGCGGATAGTACGTGCCGGTGGAGATGCCGATCGCGCCGGCTTGCAGCGCTGCGTCTGCAAGTTGCTGCATGGCGCGGATCTCGTCGGCGTTCGCGGCTTTGCCGACATCGCGCATGGTGTTGATGCGCAGCGTCGAGTGGCCGACCAAGCAAGCGGCATTAATCGCGCCGGGCTGCGCGTCGAGTTCGGCGAGGTAGGCGCCGAAACTGGGAAACCTAAACCAGTCGCCGTCGTCGAGCAGATCGAGCGGCGGAATCATCGCGCCGCGCGCGCGCTGCCACTGCAGCGGCGCCAAGCTGATGCCGCAATTGCCGACTACCACGGTGGTCACGCCCTGGCTCAACTTCGGCGTCATCTCCGGCGCGCACAGCAGCAAGCGGTCGTCGTGCGTGTGCGCGTCGATGAAGCCCGGCGCCGCGACCAGGTTCGAGGCGTCCAACTCGGTCTCGGTGCGCGCCTTGTCCAGCGCCCCGAGCGCCGCGATGCGGTCTCCGCGCACACCGATATCGGCACGAAAGCGCGGCGCTTTGCTGCCGTCGATGACGGTGGCGTTGCGGATGATCAAATCAAAGTGTTCGGTCATATTGAAGATGTCTCGAGCTTCGGTGATACTGCGGCGCATCGGGCCATGAGGAGAGGACAGACATGAACGCCATCGCTTTTTCCGAAGACACGCGCCGCAAGCTGGCGCGCTGCAGCACCGCAACATTGACGACGCAGCTATTCAAGCGCGGCTTGCGCAACGTATTCATCCAAAACGTGGGGCGGCTGACCCAAGATTGCCCGACCATGGTGGGCGAAGCTTACACCCTGCGCAACATCCCGGCACGCGAGGACTTGGACCACGTCGGCGTGTTCGAGAATCCCGAGCACCCGCAGCGCAAGGCGATCGAGACTTGCCCGCCGGGACACGTGCTGGTGATCGATTGCCGCGGCGAAAAGCGCGTGGCTTCGGCCGGCGACATTCTGATGACGCGCTTGCAGGTACGCGGCGCGGCTGGGTTCGTTTCCGACGGTGCGGTGCGCGATAGCGCCCAGATTGCGCAGTTCAAGTTCCCGGTGTATTGCGCCGGCGGCGCGGCGCCGCTCAACTTGGTCCATCACCACGCCACGGATACCAATGTCCCGATTGCTTGCGGTGGCGTTGCGGTCTATCCCGGCGACATCATGGTCGGCGATGCGGAAGGTGTCGTCGTCGTGCCGCGCCATCTCGCCGCGGAAGTGGCCAACGATGCCGCCGAGCAAGAAGTGATGGAAGAATTCATCACCGAGGAAATCCGCGCGGGCAAGGCGCTGCCCGGCACGTACCCGCCGAACGAGGCGACCAAGGCGCGCTATCAAGAATGGAAGAAAACACGCGGCAAATA
>CAZAWU010000272.1:0-4573 GCA_964488915.1 uncultured Burkholderiales bacterium | reverse complement strand
CGTTCAGCACGTCGCCGGGCAGGGAAATGAACACCGGCCCGGTCGGCGGGGTGAGTGCCACTTTCGCGGCGCGGCGCATGATGAGCGGCAAATCCTGCAAGCGCGTGACTTCCACCGCCCACTTGACCATCGGCTCGGCGATTGGCACGAGCGCACCGTAGAGCATCGGCTCGTGCAAGCTGTGGCCCTGCTCGTGTTGGCCCGCCGTGAGAATCATGGGGGAGCCGTACCACTTGGCATTGAACAGCGAGCCCATCGCGTTGCCCAAGCCCGGCGCGACGTGCACGTTGCACGCGGTTAACTTATTCGACGCGCGCGCGTACCCGTCCGCCATCGCCACGACGATGGATTCCTGCAAGCCCAACACGTAGCGGATATCTGGGTGATCATGCAGCGCCGCCATGATCGCCAACTCGGTCGAGCCGGGGTTGCCGAACAGGTAGTCGACGCCTTCATCTTCCAGCAACGATAGAAACGCGGAGCGGCCAACGATGGTGCTCGCAGTGCGTGCGAACCGAGTTTGGGCGTGCGCTGGTTGAGTGAGGTCATTCATGGCGGGCAGTGCTCCGGCGCGAAACGAAAAATGACAATCTTACTCGCGCTGCCGTTTTCGAGTCGAAGTGAGCTCGTGCGCCCTTGTGCATCGTCTAGCATTGTGTGAAATATCCATGTAATCTTGGCAACGCGTGACGAAGCGGCTCAAGCGGTTAAGCACGATCACAAGCTTCGCGCGCTAAACAGGAGAATCGAGTGCAAGCCCCGGGACAACGATTTGCTGCGGCCGTGCCGGTTCCGCACGCCTCATGCCCGCGCCGTTGGTACGCATGGTTGTGGTTCGTACTGTGTTTGGCGTCGTTTTGCGCGCAGACGCGCGCGGAGCCGGGGCAGTTGGCCGGCGATTTCGATCTTGCAGAATCGGGCCGGCTGTTTCAGGCGCTTCCCGGCGAATCTTTTCCCGAGCGACTTGAGGCGGCGGATGCTTGGCTCGCCGCGCGCACGCCCAGCGAGCGCGTGCACCTGACCGGTGGCGCTTATTGGCTGTTCGGCGAAGTGCGCCACGACGGCGCCAACGCGGCTTGGGTGTTCGATCCGAACAACACTTTGATCGAGCACGTTGAAGCGCGCATTTACGGTTCGGATGGCACCGTGCAGCGCGTGCAGACCGGCTACAGCTACGCGCGCGAATACATGCTGCACTACGGAAAGAACATCGAACTGCGCCCCGGCGTCGGCTACCGCGTCGTGGTTCGCTTCTCCAGTCCGTACTACGCGTCGAAGCCGCGCTTCGAGCTGGTCAAGCGCGACGTTTACCGCGAACAGGTGTTGCGCGACAACATCCTGATCCTCGGCGCGTTCGGCGCAATCGCTGCGCTCGCGGTGTTCTACTTTTTCGTTTACGCCTGGGTGCGCGAGAAGAGCCATTTGTACTATTCAGCCTATCTAACCGCATTCTTCTTCGGTTGGCTGTTACCATTCCAGATTCCCACCGAACTCTGGGGTTTCCAGAATCTGCATTGGCACTACGTGCCGATCTTTCTGCTGCCGCCGCTGTGCGCCTTGTTCGTGATCGAATTCTTGAGGTTGCGGCAAGACTCGCCGCGGCTGGCTTGGATCGTCGGGGCGCCGGCGGCGGTGTCGCTGCTGCTCTTGCCGAGCTGCTACTTCGCGCTTAGCTACGCCCACATCCTGGCGAGCGCGATCGTCGGCATCTGGATGCCGATCGCATTGACTGCGGGCATCATCCGTTGGCGCCAGGGTTTTCGCCCGGCGCGCTTCTTCGTGTTCGCCTTTTCCGCCATCATGGTCGGCGGCGCGGTGCTGCTGCCACCGAACTTGGGATTGGTGGACGATATCGTCGACAACGCCGAACTGGTGACCTTGCTCGCCGGCACGGTGGACGCGATGCTGCTGGCGTTCGCGCTCGCCGACCGTATCAGCGTCATGTTCGCCGAGCGGCAACGCTACTTGGAGAAGCTCAATCACACTCTGCAACTCGCGCACACGGACGCGCTCACCGGTGTGGGCAACCGCTACGCGCTCGATCAAGCGCTGCAGCGCGAGTTCAAGTTCTCCGCCGCGCCCGACGATGCCGAACAGCCGATCTTGGCTTTGCTCGACCTCGACGGTCTGAAGCAAATCAACGACCGCTTCGGGCACGCCAAAGGCGACGAATTGCTGCGCTTGGTCGCCAATGCTTTGCGCAATCTGCTCGGACCCAACACCGGTTGCTATCGCCTTGGCGGCGACGAGTTCGCCATCATCGCACGCAAGCGCGAAGAGCTACAGCTACGCACCGGCATCGCGCAGGTCGAGCGGGCGCTGAGCGAGCGCGACCCGACGAGCGGTGTCAGCTACGGCATCGCCTACTCACATGAGAGCGCTTCGCCTTCGCAACTTCTAAGTTGGGCCGATCAGCGCATGTACGAGCACAAGAGCGCGCGCAAGCGCGCTTGCAGGAAGCCGCGGTGGCGTAGTCTGGCGGCAGACGGATGTTCCTCAAATCCGCCGGGATGACACCGCCGGTAGTTGAACTGCGCAAGCCCTGATAGCGCGCACCCATTGCGCCGCGCGCCGTGCGCATGTTCTACTGTGGCGATGACCCCTATCATTGACGCGCATCACCACATCTGGCGCCAGGCCGATCTGCCCTGGCTTGCGGGAGCGATGCAGCCGCGCATCTTCGGCGCCTACGAAAGCATACGCCGCGACTATCCAGTCGCGGAATTCCTCGCGGACTTGGCCGGCAGCGGTGTGGAGAAGTCGGTCTACGTGCAAGCCAATTGGCCGCCGCAGCGTTTCGAAGACGAAGTGGCTTGGGTGCAGAGTGTCGCGAATGCAAGCGGCTGGCCGCACGCGATCGTCGGCTACGCCGATTTCCTCGCCGAAGACGTCCGGCCGCAGCTCGACCGCCTCGCGCGCTACCCGCTCATGCGCGGCGTGCGCATGCAACTGCACTGGCAGGAGAACCCGCAGTACCGCTTCGCCGCGCGCGCGGATGTCATGAACGAAGCGCTGTTCCGGCGCAACGTCGCTCGCCTGGCGGACTACGGCTGGGTGTTCGAGCTGCAAGTGTTCACCGTGCAGATGGCCGATGCTGCGCAGCTCGCCCAGGACTGCGCTGGTGTCAACTTCGTGCTGCAGCACGCCGGTATGCCGGAGGATTTGTCCGCTCCCGGAAAAGAAGCGTGGCGCGTTGGGTTGCAGCGTCTTGCGGCGCAACCGAATGTGTACTGCAAGCTCTCCGGCTGCGGCACTTTCATCCATCGCAACGACCCGGCCCACATCGCGTGGATTGCGCGCGAATCGATCGCGCTGTTCGGCGCCGAGCGCTGCCTATTCGGCTCGAACTTTCCCATCGAGAGGATTTGGACGGACTACGCCAGCCTGATCCGCGCACATCGGGACGCTCTGCGGCCCTACAGCGAAGCGCAGCAGATTGATGTATTTTGGCGTACGGCTGAGCGGCTCTACCGCGTTTAGCTGCTATGGAACTAAGCCACGCCGCCGGCTAGCGCGGCCAAACCAATAACTCAACGCAAATGAGTACGGAATTCAAGACTCTCCACGAGATCGTAAAACGCGCACGCGAACGCATGCCGCGCGGAGAATGGGATTTCATCGTCGGCGCTGCCGAAACCGAGACTTCGATGAAGCGCAACCGGCTGGCGTTCGATCAGCTCGCGCTGAAAGCGCGCGTGCTGAACGATGTGTCCACCGTGAACCTGCGCCGCAAACTGCTCGGCGTGGACTTACGCATTCCGGTGCTGCTGGCGCCGATTGGTTCGCTGCAAGGTTTCGAGGCCGGCGGTGGCCTGTCGGCTGCGAAAGCGGCGGAGAGTTTCGGCAGCATCAAGATCCTGAGTTCCGCCTGCAAGCCGGATTTCGAGTCCGTGGCGCGCGAGTGCGCAGGCCCGAAGATCTATCAGCTCTATGTCACCGGCGATGAAGCCTGGATGATGGACATCATCGCGCGCACGCAAGCCGCCGGTTACAAAGCGTTCTGCTTGACGGTCGACACACAAGTCGGCAGCCGCCGTGAGCGGGATATCCTCAAGAGTTGGGTGTCGCTCAGCGGACGTGGGCCGGACGGCAAACCGCTGCCGCCGCCGGTGGTGACGCTGCAGCCGAGCATGAGTTGGGCGCTGGTGAAACGCATCAAACAGCGTTTCGATATCCCGCTGGTGCTCAAAGGCATCGCGTGCGCCGAAGACGCGGAACTGGCCGTGGAACATGGCGTGGACGTCATCTACGTCTCCAATCACGGCGGGCGCCAGCTGGATCACGCGCGCGCGGCGCTCGACACGCTACCCGAGATCGTGCGAGTCGCGCGTGGACGCGCCGCGATCGCGTTCGACGGCGGCATACTGCGCGGAACGGATGTATTGAAAGCCCTCGCGCTGGGCGCCGATGCCGTGGCCATCGGCCGACTCGAAGCCATCGCCATGGCGGCGGGCGGGGCGAGTGCCGTGGTGCGTGCGCTGGAACTGTTGGAGCTGGAGATGCGGCTCAACCTGCAGCTCATGGGTTTAGCGTCGATCGATCAACTCGGTCCGCACAGCGTGCTGCCGGCGCA
>CAZAWU010000271.1:0-4598 GCA_964488915.1 uncultured Burkholderiales bacterium | reverse complement strand
GGCGGGCGCGCTCTACGCATCTGGAGCGCGGCTTGCTCAACGGGTGAGGAACCCTACTCCATCGCCATGGTGCTGGACGACCGTCTCGGCAGCAAGGCCTGGGAAATTCTGGCCTCCGACATCAGCTCGCGCGTGCTGGAACACGCACGCCAAGGCCGCTACAGCATGGAGCGCGCGGAGAAGATCCATAAGGAATATCTCACTAAGTGCTGCCTCAAAGGCGTGGGCGCGCATGCAGGCATGTTCATGATCGATCAGCGCCTGCGCTCGCGCATTCAGTTCCGCTCGCTCAATCTCAATCAGAAGTTGCCGGATGTCGGTTCCTTCGACGTCGTCTTTCTGCGCAACGTAATGATCTACTTCGACGCGGACACCAAGCGGCAAATCGTCGAGCGCCTCGCCGCCACGCTAGTGCCGGGCGGTTATCTATTTATCGGCCATTCGGAAAGCCTGCATGGCATCACGGATGTAGTGAAGGCCGTGCAGCCGGCCATCTATCAAAAGCCGTAGCACATGCTGAAACCCACCGACTACATGGAGATCTTCCTGCAGCCGGGGGAGTTCTTTTTCGCTGACGCCAGCACGCGCATTCGCACGCTCCTGGGTTCGTGCGTGGCGCTGACGATGTGGCATCCTAAGTTGCGTATCGGCGGCATGTGCCATTGCATGCTGCCTGAGCGTAAGCGCCGCGCCAACCAAGATCCGGACGGCAAATACGTCGACGAAGCGATCGAGCTGTTCCGGCAAGAAATCGCCCGCAGCAAAACCTCGCCGAAGGAGTACGAAGTCAAACTCTTCGGCGGCGGCAATATGTTCCCCGGGATCAAGAAGGGCGCGAGCACCGAAGTGGGCACGCGCAACATCGCTCGCTGTCTGGAGTGGGTGGAAAACCTCGGCGTTAAACTGGTGGCGCGCCACGTTGGCGACATCGGCCACCGCAACGTCATGTTCGATGTATGGAGCGGGGATGTCTGGGTGAAGCATCAGAAGTCCACGCCACAAACGGTGCAACCATGAAGAAGATCAACGTTCTGATTGTCGATGATTCCGCCGTCGTGCGCCAAGTCGTGGCCGACGTGCTGGCGAAGGACCCCGGCATTGCCGTGATCGGCGCCGTATCGGACCCGCTGTTCGCGATGGAGCGCATGAAGAAGGATTGGCCCGACGTCATCGTGCTGGATGTCGAAATGCCGCGCATGGACGGCATCACTTTCCTGCGCAAGCTCATGGGCGAGCGCCCCACTCCGGTGGTGATTTGCTCGACGCTAACCGAACGCGGTGCGGAAACGACCATGCAGGCATTGGCGGCGGGCGCGGTTGGCATTGTCACAAAACCCAAAGCCGCCCTGAAGAAGTTCCTGGAAGACTCGCGCAACGAACTGATCGACGCGGTCAAAGCGGCTGGGCAGGCAAATGTGAAACGCCTGGTCGCGGTAACTGAAACCAACAAAGTCCCGGCGAAGGTCAGCGCCGACGCCGTGCTCTCGGCGCCAACGCAAGCGATGGCGCAGACCACCGACCGCATCGTCGCCATCGGTACTTCCACCGGCGGCACGCAAGCGCTGGAAGCGGTGCTCACGCGCTTGCCGCGCGTAACACCGGGCATGGTCATTGTGCAGCACATGCCGGAAAAATTTACCGGTTTGTTCGCCGCGCGGCTCGACAGTTTGTGTCAGATCGAAGTGCGTGAAGCGAAAAACAACGACCGCGTGCGCCCCGGTCTGGCGCTGATCGCGCCCGGCGGCAAACACATGCTGCTCAAGCGTAGCGGCGCGCAGTATCACGTCGAAGTGATCGACGGTCCGCTCGTCAATCGCCACCGTCCTTCTGTTGACGTGCTATTTCGCTCGGCGGCCAAATGCGCGGGCAAGAACGCCACCGGTGTCATCATGACTGGCATGGGCGACGACGGCGCCGCCGGCTTGCTGGAAATGCGCAATGCCGGCGCACATACCTTGGCGCAGGATGAGGCGAGTTGCGTGGTCTACGGCATGCCCAAGGAGGCCGTCAAGCGCGGGGGGGCCTGCGAATCGTTGTCACTGCTGGAGATACCAAAGCACATCGCTGCACTCGCCGCTTAGGGTTATCCACCCCTATTAGTATCTCTCCGAGAATCATATTTCGCCTGACTGTTCACGCGATACCCATAAAAGTAAGGCCGGCGTAGGATGTGCCGGCCTTATCACGGGTTGGAATGATTCAGTGCTGAATCGTGCGGGTTAGCCCCCGCCGTACACGCTCGGCTCGCTGCCGCAGCGATTGATGTAAGCGAAATAGTCTTCGTCCTTGGCGATTTCTGGACAAGACGGTGCGCGATTCTCCTGCGCAACGATATTCGCCCGCGCCAGTTTGAGTTGGTCTTGTTTCGATTCGCGCACCTGATCGGCCAACACCGTCAGACTAGTCGCGACCATCGCCGCCAGGATGAAGGAACGCATGCTACACCTCCAACGCTCAAACCTTGAACTCTCGAACTACGCGACGCTCAGTCCGCGCCCCGCGGGCGCTTGTGCCGCGCGGCCGTCGCGGCCATAAACACCGGTGCCTGCCGCCGCGCCGGACGCTGACGCCGGGCGCAACAAAGCGAGCGCCTGTTGCGTTTGTGCCAACCGCTGCTGCAGCAGCCCGCTATTGACTTGATTCAATGCTTTAGCTTGCCGGGCAAGCCCCAGCAATTCGGGATCGTCCAACGCCGAGCCGGCCAATGCTTGCGCCAGATCGACTTTCTGCGCAGCCAACGCCGCAACACGCTCACCATCGTTGGCGACGAGCGCGTCGCGCTCGGCCTCCAACACCGCAACGAACTGCTGCCAGGCTTGATGCCCGCTGCCAGACGAGGGTTGACGCGCCGCCATTAGGCTTTCCGCGAGCTGAGTAGCTCTTTGACGGTGTCGATCAAGCGATCGGCGACCACTTCGGCGTTAACCTTGAATTTGCCTTCGGCGATAGCTTGCTTGATTTCATCGACCTTGGCTTTGTCGACGACCGGCAGATCCTTGAGGCTCGCCTCAGCTTCCTTGAGGCGATTCGACAGCGGGCTCAAGTTCACCTTCTCGCCGCTGCTCTCGACACCTTTCGGCCCGTGTTCGCTGACTTTGCCGGTCTTGCCAGCACTGTCCGTCACCGCGGTTGAACCGACCGGTTTGAGAATGTTTTCAATCTTCATCACTTACTCCTTGGTGCTGTTACGTCCAATAACGGCCGCTTGGTCAGAGACTTTAGAACTTACTTTGCATGTCAGAAAATCTCCGACATGGCCATGCTTACGGCAGCGCTTTCGCGAACTTTAGTCTTCGGCCTTCAAAAACTCACTTCCACCATGCCGCCGCTGCGAGCGACACCGCTAACTATCTGATTCGAAATCGTTCGCACCTGAACGACTTGACCCTCTCGTGCACTGGTCACCGCCTTACCTTCCGCGCTCACACTGAAACCCTGCCCCTTGGAGACTAGTTTTACATTCTGACCCTGAGCCAGAACTTGGGCAGCACGCAGCGCTTCCTGACGCAGCGGCTGACCGGAAGCCAGTCCTATGGCCAACGTCTTGCCGACCGCTTGCGCAACGTCGGTGAGCGCGCCCGGTCCGATCTGTGCGAGATCGCCGTTCTGCAACGCTAAGTCGGTGGACTCCAGAGCTTGGTTGCCCGCCAACGGACGCGCCGCAATCACATATTGCCCCATGATCCTTACCTGGACCGGCACGTACACCGACCAGCTCGCCCCTGCCACGCAGCGCACAATCACGTTTGCCCGGCCCCACCAGCGGCTGCCCGGCGCCAAGCTCGATTCCATGGCGGCGCATGGTGCGAGGTTGAAGCGCGACTCGGAAAGCTGAACGCTTACTTGCACTTGCCCAGGCAGCCCTTGCGTTTCGCGCAACGCGTACGCCTCCGCGATGTCCTTGATCTCTGCCGCATCCTGGCGCACGCCCGCGCAAGCCGCGCCCATAGCGAGGCCCAGGCCCAAAGCGATCAGGTATGAAATGGCGCGTTTGCATCGCACGGTTGGCAAGACTCCCACTACCAGATGATCGCCATTGTATGAAGGTAAACCTCACCTCAACGCACGAATAGACCGGGGATTGCCCGCTTAATCGCGACATCAAACTTGCCTGCGCTCGACCAGAATTCGAGCAACCCAAAAAGGGATGCGGAAAGGCAAGCTCATGATCAACCGGCTCGACGAAGCGTTCAAGTTTCACAGCCAAGCCCTCGGCGTGCGCGCGCAGCGCGGCGAAGTGCTGGCGTCCAACATCGCCAACGCCGATACGCCGAACTACCAAGCGCGCGATCTCGACTTCGGCAAGGCGCTGCAAGCCGCCCTCGACAACGCCAAAGTAACTAGCAGCAGCAACGCTATGTCGTTGAGCGCCGCAGGTCATCTACCAGGCAAGGCGCTGGCGCCGGCCAACGATGCGCAGGTACTCTACCGCAACCCGCAGGCCGCGAGCATCGACAACAACACCGTGGATTTGGATACGGAACGCGCCAAATTCGCCGACAACGCGCTGCACTACGAAGCCAATTTGACCTTTCTCAATGGTCAGATCCGCACCTTGCTCAGCGCCATACAAGGATAATCGTCATGGCCTTAGACAA
>CAZAWU010000270.1:0-4650 GCA_964488915.1 uncultured Burkholderiales bacterium | reverse complement strand
CGCTCACGCCGCGCGAGCGGCGTGAAAGGCTCTAGGTCAGCCGGCCAGGTTGGCGTTCGCGAAGTCCCAGTTCAGGAGCTTCTCGATCACCGCCTTGGCGTAGTCGGGGCGGCGGTTCTGCCAGTCGAGGTAGTAGGCGTGTTCCCACACGTCGATGGTCAGGAGCGGCTTCTGGCCCTTGGTGAAGGGCACTTCGGCATTGGCGGTCTTGACCAGCTTGACCTCGCTGCCTTCCGCCACCAGCCACGCCCAGCCGCTGCCGAACTGGGTGACGGCGGCCTGCGCGAAGTCCTCGGCGAACTTCTCGTAGCTGCCGAAGGCGGCTTCGATCTTGGCCTTGACGGCGCCGGTCGGCGCGCCGCCGCCGTTCGGCTTCAGGCTGTTCCAGTAGAAGGTGTGATTCCAAATCTGCGCGGCGTTGTTGAACACGCCGACTTTGTCCGCGACGCCAGCGGTTTTCTTGATTACGTCTTCGAGTTTCATGTTCTCGAACTCGGTGCCGGCGGCGAGCTTGTTCAAGTTGTCGACATAAGCCTTGTGATGCTTGCCGTAGTGAAAGCTGATGGTGTTGGCGGAAATCACCGGGTCGAGCGCGTTGTCGGCGTAGGGTAGGGGGGGAAGGCTGAAGCTCATTGAGGTCTCCGGGAGAACGATCGGCAGCTGGGTTGATGGGTACCGCTGGAATGAGAATGAATTATATCGAAGCAGCGCTGCGGGTCCGGCTGGTGTTCCGTTTGTTTAGGTCCGTCCGCGAATATACATCGGAGTATAAGATTTAGAATGTTATCTGTAGCGATCTACAGGGATATCCTGGAGACACTATGTTGACAACGCGTTGTCGGCCACTGTCTTGGCGTGAACGCTTTGAACCTTCTGCCAAAGCGGCGGGATCAACGGTTGCAAGAATCAGAGCATGGAGGAGGCTCGCAAATGGAACTGATCCAAACCCTGACACAGATCCTGTCGGTTCTACAGTCTCTGATCCCAATTCTTCTTGTGGTTGCCTTTGCAGCCGCTGTCACGTTCCGCTTGGTCGTGGTTGGGCTGCAGCAACGTGCGATCCGTATTCATATGCAGAGAGCGAGCGTGTCCCGCAGCCGCGCGCTAGCCGTGCGGGCGCGGCGTTGGTAGTAGGCGCTGTTTTCGTTGTTGCACTCTTCGCCCCTGATCGAAGCGCTTGACTAAAGCGCCAAGCGTCTCCCGCTAGTCGCCGTCTCGGCCGCAAATCAATACAATCTAGCCGCTGGCATTGTTGCGGAGGCGGCGATATGCAATGGGATAAGCAAGTGGCGGTGGTCACCGGCGCGGCGCGCGGCATCGGACGCGCCACTGCGCAACTGTTGGCACAGCGTGGCGCGGCGGTGTGCGTCAACTATGCCAAGCAAGCCGAGCAAGCGCAGGCGCTGGTCGGCGAGTTGCGCGCGGCGGGTGCGCGCGCCATCGCGGTGGCGGCGGATGTCGCCGATGCAAAGGCGGTGGACGCGATGATCGCGCGCGCCGAGGCTGAGCTGGGTCCGGTGACGATTCTGGTGAACAACGCCGGCATCGCGGTGAAAGGCTCGCTCGACACTTATGATCGTGAGGTCGTTGCGCGCATGCGCGCGATCAACGTCGAAGGCGTGATTAACGCCACGCGCGCCGCTGCCGCGGGCATGCGCAAGCGGCGCCATGGGCGCATCGTTAACATCGCCTCGATCGCGGCGCTCGGCACAGCAATGCCGGGCAACGCGTTCTACGCCGGCACCAAGGCAGAGGTGGCGATCCTCACCAAGCGCTTTGCGATGGAGTTGGGCGGCGAAGGCATTACGGTGAACGCCATCGCGCCCGGTTACGTGCGCAGCGACATGACGACGCTGAACAACGCCGATTTTGCCGCGACGGAGAAGCGTTTGTCCGCTGTCACCATGCTTGGGCGCATCGGCGAGCCGGAAGACATCGCCAACGCGGTGGCTTTCCTTGCTGCGCCGGAATCGAGTTGGATCACTGCGCAGCTCCTAGTCGTGGACGGCGGGCGCATGGACTACATCGGGCACGGCTAGCCGAAGCGGGCGTAGAAACGTAGGTTGGGCTGAAGCATGAAGCCCAACGCGAACACAGCCTCTTGCGATGGCATTATGCTGGGCTTCGTACCTCAGCCCAACCTACGCCAATCTACGCAAAGCGCGAGACATCCACCGCCTTCTCGGTGATGAACTCCAACAGCGCCGGCACGCCCTCCTTGGTCTTGGCGATGCCGCGCTTGATCGCAGGAACGATCTGTGCGGGCTCGGTGATGCGCTCGCCGTAACCGCCGAGCGCGCGCGCGAAGTCGGCATAGTGGCCGCTGATGTCGGTGGAGCGGTACTTCTCCGTGGCGACTTTCATGACTTTCAGTTCAATCGCCATAGAGAAGTTGTTGAGCAGAATCGACAGGATGGGGATACGCTCGCGCACCGCGGTTTCGAAATCCATACCGGTGAAGCCAATCGCCGCGTCGCCCCAGACGTTGATGCAGAGCTTGTCCGGCGCCACCAACTTCGCGCCCATCGTTAAACCCAATCCGTAGCCGAGCTGCGTGGTTTTTCCCCAACCGAGGTAAGTCAGCGGGGCGGTGGTTTCCCAGAATGGCGAGAGTTGATCGCGCGGGCTGCCGGCGTCATGCGTAATAATGGTGTTCGCCACATCCACCGTGTGCAGCAGATCCCAGATGACGCGGTAGGGCGAGAGCGGTGTCGAATCGGCCGTCAGACGCGGCAGCCACTGCGCCATCCACGCTTGCTTGACCTCGCGAATTTCCGCGCTGACCTGTGCTAAGCGTCCGCGTGGTTTGCCGTGCAGGCGGTCTCTTACCTCTTCGAGCAGCGCATCAAGCGCAAGCGCTGCGTCGCCGACTGCCGCCAACGCCGCCGGCACATCCTTATTGATGTCGCGGGCGTCGAGCGTGATGTGCGCGATGCGTGCGCCTTTGGGCATCGGTACGCCGAAACTGGTGCGCGTGAAGCTGCAGCCGATGCCGAGAATCCAGTCGGCGCGCTGCAGGCAATAGTGCAGCTGCTGGGTGATGGCTACGCTGCCGGCGCCGAGTGCGAGCGGATGGGTTTCGGGGAAAGCGCTTTTGCCGCCAAGGCTAGTTGCTACCGGGGCCTCGAGCAGTTCGGCGAGCGCGCGCAATTGCGGCCACGCTTTGGCGTAGTGCACGCCTTGGCCGGCGTAGATCACTGGGCGCTCGGCCGCTACCAGCGCGGCGGCGATTTGCGCGATGGACTGCAGGTCCGGCGCGGAGCGCAAACGCGGCGCGGGCTGGTAGTCGAGGGTGCCCGAGCACTCTTCCGCCAGCACGTCGATCGGCAATTCGATCACGACCGGGCCGGGCCGGCCGTTCTTTGCCTGAGTGAACGCGCGTCGCAACGCATCCGGCGCCACATCTGCGCGCGTGACTTGCTCACACCACTTGGTGACATGCTGGAAGTTGAGAAAGGCGTTGAAGTTGGGCTGCACACTGTTGAGGTGGCGCGGATAACCCGCCGGCAGCACCACCACCGGCACCGAATCGCCCCATGACTGGGCGACCGCTCCGAACGAATTTTCCGTGCCCGGTCCATGCTGCATGGCGAACACGCCGACGCGATCGCCGCAAGAAAGCTTGCCGAGCGCGTCGCACATGTGCAACCCGGTGCGCTCTTGGCGCACGATGATCGTGCGGATATCCGCTTCGGCCGCCGCTTCGATGAGCGGGTTGACCGGGTAGCCGATCAGATAGTCGATACCTTCGCGCTTCAGTATTTGAACCACTGCGTTTGCCACGTTCATGCAGGACCTCTCTCGTGCGCTGAAGAGCCGTAGCGCAAGTCTACTGGTTTTTCGGAAGCTGGCCCGCATTGACCGTTCCCCGCTGCGCCGATAAAGTGAGCGTAGGCAGACTGTCGTCATCTATTGGAGGAACAGAGGATGAGCGCAAGCAGCGCCGCCGCGGCGGCCAAAGGCTGGAAATTCGTCCATGATTTGGCCGAAGAAGCGAAGTGGACACCGGGCTTACGGGAGATCTTCGAGTATCGCGATCTCGGTGTGAAAGAGGGAACCAAGGGCGCGTACATCGCGCACTTGATCCGCAACAACGGCAAGAAGATGAAAGACGCGGTCCAGGACTGGCACGTGCACGACTGCGATTTCCAGTTCGTGCTGGTGCTGAATGGCTGGGCTACTTTCGAGTACGAAGGGCAGGGCGTGCGCACGCTGCGTAAGGGCGATTGCATCAATCAGATGCCCGGCATTCGCCACCGGGAAATCGCCGTCTCCGACGACTACGAGGTACTGGAAATCGTCTCGCCGGCGAACTTTGCAACGCGCGTGGTGGAGGCGCCGAAGTAGCGCTGCATCATCCTGCAGGCATGTGGGCGTCACTTCCACATGCGCGGATCGAAGCGGAAGGGCTGAGGACACGCAATGCGAAGTTTCTTAGCCGAAGGGTGGATCGGATTGAGCGCCAGATTTCGTTCGGTCGGAACAATCGCCGAAGGCACGTCGAGCAGCGCGTTTCGACCGGCGCGCAACCATTGGTCGCCGACGCGCATCGATGCCGCGGTAGGTGGCTCTTCGCGCCAACCCGTCGGCGGGTGCAGGACGTGAGTCATGGGCATCGCCGCTGGGATTTCTATCTCGAAGTAGACCAAC
>CAZAWU010000269.1:0-4706 GCA_964488915.1 uncultured Burkholderiales bacterium | reverse complement strand
AGTTGAACGCTGCTGCTAGAATTCCGGCTGCGCGCGGCTGCTCACCTAGATGCCGCATTTACTCAAACCAAAACTCACGCCGCAAAGCTGGCCGAATGTCCTGGCTTCTGCTCCTAGAACAATCGCTTAACGGCCTACAGTTCGGCCTGATGCTGTTCCTGCTCGCCGCCGGCTTGACGCTGGTGTTCGGCATCATGGACATGATCAACCTCGCGCACGGCTCGCTTTACATGATCGGCGCGTTCCTGGCGGCGACGCTGGTACAAGCGACAGGCTCGTTCTGGTTCGGCGTCGCGCTTGCGCTCATCGCCACCGCGATCATCGGCGCGCTACTCGAACTCACGCTGCTGCGGCAACTCTATCGGCGCGATCACTTGAGCCAAGTGCTCGCCACCTACGCGCTGATTCTCATCAGCAACGAAGTGGTGCGCATGATTTGGGGGCCGCAGCCGATCGAGCTGAACGCACCACCCGCGCTCTCCGGCGCAGTGGAGATCCTGCCGGGCTTGCACTACTCGGCGTTTCGGCTTGCCATCATCGGCGTGGGCATTGCCGTTGCCGTAGCGCTGTACTGGCTTATCAGCAAGACTCGCCTCGGCATGTGGGTACGCGCCGGTGCGTCGAACCGCGAAATGGCGCTCGCCATGGGCGTCAACGTCAGCCGCGTGTTCACCATCGTGTTCGCGCTCGGCGCGGCGTTGTGCGCGCTGGCCGGCGCGATGTTGGGGCCGTTGTTGGCGGTGCAGGTGGGCATGGGCGAGAATATCTTGATTCTCGCCTTCGTCGTCACCGTGATCGGCGGCATCGGCTCGGTGCGCGGCGCGTTTGCGGGCGCGCTGTTGGTTGGCTTGGTGGACACCTTCGGCCGAGCGTTCTTGCCGACGTTGTTGAATGCTTTGTTGCCCAGCGGCATCGCTTCCGACGCCGGTGCAACACTGGCGTCGATCGCCATCTACATCCTCATGGCCGCTGTCTTATTTTGGAAGCCGCAGGGATTGTTCCCGGCGCATGCTTGACGACAAGCAGGCACTAACATGAGACGCGGCACCGCCCTGCTCAGCATGTCATTGGCCATCGCCCTGCCGCTGATCGCGCTCGCCTTCGACCAGACCTTCTACATCAGTCTCGCCAGCCGTGTCCTGATCTTCGCGCTCGTGGCGACGAGCTTAAATCTTGTGCTCGGCAACGCCGGCATGCTGAGCTTCGGCCATGCGGCATTTTTCGGCGCGGGCGCCTACACCGTGGCGATCCTTGCGCAGCACGGTGTGCATAGCGCTTGGATTGCGTGGCCTCTGGCGATGTTGGTCCCCGCGCTGCTGGCACTGCCCATCGGTGCAATCTCGCTGCGCACGCGCGGCGTGTACTTCATCATGATCACGCTGGCGTTCGCGCAGATGCTCTATTACGTTTTCGTCTCGCTTAAGAGCTACGGCGGCGATGACGGTGTCACCTTGGCGCAGCGCTCGAGTGTGGGGTTCGGTGTCGATTTGAAGAGCGACGCAACGTTCTACTACGTTTGCTTGGCTCTGCTCGTAGTATTGCTTTGGCTGTTTGCGCGTCTGGCTCGTTCGCGCTTCGGCCATGCGCTCGGTGCGATCAAGATGAATGAGGTGCGCGCCGAGGCGATCGGCTTTCCGACTTATCGCATCAAACTAGTTTGCTTCATCATTGCCGCCGCTATCGCGGGATTGGGCGGCGCGCTCATCGCCAATCAAAACAACTTTGTCAGTCCCGCGCTCATGCACTGGACACAATCGGGCATGCTCATGATTATGCTGATCGTGGGCGGCAGCGGTCATCTTTTCGGCGGCGTGATCGGCGCGGCGGTGCTGCTGCTGCTCGAAGAAACCCTTTCGACCTACACCCAGCACTGGCAGCTCGTGCTTGGCATCGTGTTGCTCGTGATCGTGCTGTTCGCTCAACGCGGCCTTGCGGGTTTGTTCGAACGGAAGGCCGCATGAGCGGCGCCGGCGCGTTGTTGGAGGCGCGCGGCTTGCACAAGCGCTTTGGCGGCTTGGCCGCCATCGACGGCGTGGATCTCGCCGTGGCGCCAGGTGAGCTGCACGCCTTGATCGGGCCAAACGGCGCCGGCAAATCCACCTTGGCCGCATTGCTGGCAGGAACGCTACGCGCCGATGCCGGAGAGATTCTCCTAGAAGGTAAGAGCGTGAGCGCCG
This sequence comes from uncultured Burkholderiales bacterium, assembly GCA_964488915.1. Lineage (GTDB taxonomy): Bacteria > Pseudomonadota > Gammaproteobacteria > Burkholderiales > JALYOK01 > CADEHE01. The sequence continues at coordinate 2,529 of CAZAWU010000269.1, read as the reverse complement.
CCTCCGCGCACCAGCGCGTGGCGCTGGGCTTGGCGCGCTCGTTTCAAATCACCAGCATCTTTGCGCAACTTTCCGCGCTCGACAACGTGACGCTTGCGCTGCAAGCGGCGAGTGCGCGGCACTTGAGCCTCTGGCGCGCGCGTGAGACCGAACTGCGCGACAACGCTCAGCAATGCGTCGAACAAGTCGGCTTGCGAGCGCCGGCGCAGCGCGCGGCGGCGCATCTGGCGTACGGCGAGCAACGCAAACTCGAACTCGCGCTCGCCCTGGCCACCGGTGCGCGCGTGTTGCTGCTCGACGAGCCGATGGCCGGTTTGGGTGAGCACGAGGCGCAAGAGATGGTGGCGTTGCTCGCGCGCCTCAAGGGCGAGCGCGCGCTGCTGCTGATCGAACATGACATGGATGCGGTGTTTCGTCTCGCCGATCGCATTACCGTGCTGGTCAACGGGCGGGTTATCGCGAGCGGCGCACCCGAGGCGATCCGAACCGACGCGCAAGTGCGCGCCGCTTATTTGGGCGACGAGCATGCCGCTGCTTGAGCTGGACGGCGTCGAAACGCACTACGGCGCCAGCCAAGTGCTGTTCGGCGTCTCACTGCGCATCGAAGCGGGTGAAGTGGTCACTTTGATGGGACGCAACGGCATGGGCAAGACCACAACCGTGCGCTCGATCACCGGGCTGACGCCGCCCACACGCGGATCGATCGCCTTCCGCGGTCAGCGTATCGACCGGTCCAAACCGGATGCGATCGCGCGTGCCGGCATCGCGCTCGTGCCGGAGGGGCGGCAGATCTTTCCGAATCTGAGCGTGCGCGAAAACCTGATCGCGTTCGCCGCTAACCGCGCAAACTCGACCGCAGCGTGGGCGCTGCCGCGCGCGCTCGCGCTATTTCCGCGCCTGGCCGAGCGGCTCGATCACCTCGGCACGCAACTCTCCGGCGGCGAACAGCAGATGCTGGCCATCGGGCGCGCGCTCATGACCACTCCCGATCTCATCATCATCGACGAAGCCACAGAAGGTTTGGCGCCGTTGGTACGCGAAGAGATCTGGCGTTGCCTCGCTGCGCTCAAGGACAGCGGCATCGCGGTGCTGGTGATCGACAAGCACGTCAGCCGCTTGCTGACAATCGCGCAGCGCCACTACGTGATTGAAGGCGGCAATATCGTCTGGAGCGGCGCGAGCGCCGAGCTTGCGGCCTCGCCGGATATCGCCGAGCGGCACATGGGCGTCGCGCAGCGCGCCTAGCGCGTTTGTGTCAAACTGCGCGCCGGCAACGATTGCCGTCAGCCAGACCGATGAAAAGCGATCTGCAGCACCTGTTCGACAACAATCGCGCTTGGGTCAAACAGATCCTAAGCGGCGATCCGGATTTTTTCGACAAACTCTCGCATCAGCAAGCGCCCGAGTACTTGTGGATCGGCTGCTCCGATAGCCGCGTGCCGGCGAATCAGATCGTCGGCTTGCTGCCGGGCGAGGTGTTCGTGCATCGCAACGTCGCCAACGTCGTGGTGCACACTGACTTGAATTGCCTGTCGGTGCTGCAGTTCGGCATCGACGTGCTCAAGGTCAAGCACATCATCGTCTGCGGCCACTACGGCTGCGGCGGCGTGCGCGCGGCACTCATCAACATGAAGCTCGGTCTCATCGACAACTGGCTGCGCCACGTTCAGGATGTGCACAACAAACACAGCGCGCTGGTGCCGGCGAGCGATACGCAAGAAGCCTGGGATCGCCTGTGCGAACTGAACGTGCTGGAGCAAGTCAGCAACATCGCGCGCACGACCATCGTTCAGCATGCTTGGCAGCGCGGCCAGCCGCTGGCCATACACGGCGTCATCTACGGCGTGCACGACGGCGTGCTGCGCGATCTCAACTATCGCGTCGGCAGCGCCGAAGAAGCGGCGGCGCGCTACGACGATGCGGTGCGCGAGCTGATCGCCGCAACGCGCAGCTAGGCGCGCGCATGCGCTGGTGGTGGCTGCTGGTTGCGCTGGCGCTCGCCGCGTGCGGCGCAAACGTGCCGCCGCTGCCGCGCGTGGGCGCTTCGGATGTGATCCTCGCCTTCGGCGACAGTCTCACTTATGGCACCGGCGCGGAAGAGGCGCAGAGCTATCCGGCGGTGCTGCGCACACTGGTTCAACGCAATGTGGTGCGCGCCGGGGTGCCCGGTGAGACCACGACCCAAGGCTTGCAACGCCTGCCGCAAGCGCTGGAAGAACACGCTCCAAAGTTGGTACTCCTGTGCATGGGCGGCAACGACATGCTGCACAAGGTCGCGCCGACAACGATCCGCGCCAATTTGCGCGCGATGGTCGAACTCATCCGCACGCGGGGTGCGAGCGTGGTACTGATTGGCGTGCCAGAGCCGAAGCTGTTCTCCGATCCACCGCCGTTCTACGAAGAACTCGCCGAGGAACTGAAACTGCCTTACGAAGGCGAGATTCTGGACGACGTGCTACATGACAACGCGCTCAAATCGGACGCCATCCACCCCAACGCACAGGGCTATCGCTTAATGGCGGAAGCGCT
>CAZAWU010000268.1:0-4767 GCA_964488915.1 uncultured Burkholderiales bacterium | reverse complement strand
GGATCCGGCATCTCAGAGCAAAGATGCTAGGTTCCCGCCTGCGCGGGAACGACGCCGAATCATTTTGCATCCTTGGGAAACTCGATCGGGCCCTCCGCCCACTACGCATGAGCAATCCTTCCGCGTCCAAACCCGCGCCTCGCACATGACGAAGCCTTCGGGACAAAAATCCGCGCGTCGCCGTGCTCGTGAACTGGCGCTGCAAGGGCTCTACCAGTGGCAATTGGCGCAGACGCCCGTTGCGGACATCGTGCGTCAACTGGCCGAAAGCGACAACCACGCGCGCGCGGACGACGATTATTTTCAAGCGCTGTTGCACGGTTGCGTCGAGCACAGCAAGACGTTGACCGAATTGCTGCAAACGCATCTCGATCGGCGCCTGGAGCAGCTTACGCCGATCGAGCGCGCGGTGCTGCTGATCGGCGCATTCGAAATGACGCGGCGCCCGGACGTGCCGCCGCCTGTGGTCATCAATGAGGCGGTTGAATTGGCCAAGACGTTTGGGGGCACCGACGGGCACAAGTTCGTCAACGGCGTGTTGGACAAGCTGGCGGCGCAACTGCGCACGGCCACCGCGCGCTAGTACTGCGACCCAGAGGTTTCGATACAAAATGAAAGCGATGGATTCGACTCGAGGGCAAGGCGCAAACCGCAGCAATACCCGTTGGTATTGCGACGATCTGCAACGCCGCCGTCGGGGCGAAGACGCGCTTCCAGGTATCGAAACCTCTGGGGCACAGTACTAGGTTCGCGTATCGAAGATCGAGCTGCGCGAGCCGTGCTGTCCGAATTCGACATCATTCGCAAGTTCTTCAGCCGCGCGCCGCGCGCAGGCAATCGGGTCGCGCTGGGCGTAGGCGACGATGCCGCGCTGGTCAACGTCGCATCGGACTGTGAACTGGTCACTGCCTGCGACATGATGGTAGTCGGCCAGCACTTTTTCGCCGATGTTGAGCCGGCCAAGCTCGGCCACAAGAGTTTGGCGGTGAACTTGTCAGATATGGCAGCGATGGGGGCGGTGCCGCGCTGGTGCTTGTTAGCGCTGGCTTTGCCGGTTGCGGATGAAGCGTGGCTAGCGCAGTTCGCGCGTGGGTTTCAGGATCTCGCTGACCGTTATGGGGTGGATTTGATCGGCGGCGACACTACGCGAGGGCCGTACACGGTATGCGTGCAAATCATGGGCGAAACCCCCGCCGGGACGGCGTTGCGCCGCGATGGCGCGCGCGCAGGCGACGACGTTTGGGTGTCCGGCACCCTCGGCGATGCCGCGCTGGGGCTTGCTCACCTAAGCGGTGAGGTGAAACTGGAGGCGCAGGCGGCAGTGTACTGCCGACAGCGCCTGGAGGTGCCACAACCGCGCGTGGTGCTGGGCGAAGCGTTGCGCGGTATCGCGCACAGCGCTATCGACGTATCGGACGGATTTGCCGCCGACTTGCGGCATATCCTGGAGCGCTCCAGCGTCGGTGCTGAGATTGAGTTCGAGCGGCTGCCACGCAGCGATGCCTTGGCGCGCTGCAGCGACGGCGCACGTGCGCGCGCGGCTCTTCTCGGAGGGGGCGACGACTATGAGTTGTGTTTCACCGCGTCGCCGGCCCAGCGCACGGCACTCGCGGAACTGTCCGAGAAGCTGGGGTTGCGCTTGAGCAGGGTGGGTCGCATCGTGGCCGGCACGAGGTTAACCATTCGTGACGCTCACGGCGGTGACATCGTGTCCGGCAAAGCAGGTTTCGATCACTTTGCTGCCCCGTAGCCGCAATATCGACTGGCATTTCGTCATTGCGCATCCGGCGCATACGATCGCGTTCTCTTTTGGCGCCGGTTTGATGCCGCTCGCGCCTGGTACATTCGGCACACTCTTTGCAATGCCGTTTTACGCTTTGCTGCGCAGCTTGTTTTCCCCGGTGCCCTTGCTGGCTGTATGGGTGATATTGCTGCTGGTCGGGATATGGGCGTGCGATAAAGTTGCCCGGCAGATTGGCGTGAAGGACTACGGGGGCGTTTGCTGGGATGAGACCGTGGCATTTCTTGCTGTGCTCTATGTGGTGCCGGACACTTGGTTTTGGTGGGGGCTTGGCTTCCTTTTGTTTCGCCTGTTCGACATTACCAAGCCATACCCGATCGCGTACTTCGATGCACGCGTCAAGAGCGGCTTCGGTGTAATGCTGGACGATCTGCTCGCTGCTCTGTACACGATAATTGTCCTGACCATCGCCCAGCATGCGCCCCGACTCTTCTAATTTGCTCGCGCTCAGCGAACAACTCGGCGCAGCGCTGAAAGCGCGCGGCTGGAAACTCGTAACGGCGGAATCGTGCACCGGTGGCTGGATTGCGCAGGCGGTTACGGCGGTCGCCGGCAGCTCGGAGTGGTTCGATCGCGGCTACGTCACTTACAGCAATACGGCCAAGCGCGACGAACTGGGCGTGAGCGAGTCGACGCTGCGGATTTTCGGCGCCGTCAGCGAGCAAACCGTTGCCGAGATGGCGTTGGGTGCGCTCGAGCGCAGCGGCTGCGATATCGCGGTATCGGTTAGCGGGATTGCGGGGCCGGGTGGAGGCTCTCCCCAGAAGCCGGTAGGCACGGTATGCTTCGCTTGGGCGCTGCGCGGCGATAACCAGCCTCAGCTGGCAACGCGCGTGTTTGCAGGCGATCGCACCTCGGTACGCGAGCAATCGGTCGTGCTGGCGCTGCAAACCCTGCTCGGATTGTCCGCGCACTCACCGTAGACGCAATGCATCGCGGCTGCATCGGCCAAAGTCCAATGCGCAATACATCGCGGCTCGCGCGTTCGTCTTGGAGTTGCTTGTCAGCTTCAGAGAAACGGCGTTTGCAAGCATGAATGTCCGCTGCACTGTTTGCACGCGGCAGCCTTTCGCGGCCAAGCACTCGTTCGCGGGGCGGTCGCGAACGAGTTGTAGTTGCACGCGCGCCTTATTCGATGGTACTCCGGCCAGAAGTCCATGGAAAATATTGTCTCAAGCGATTCTCGAGATGGACTATTCGGCAGTATGCGCTAATGCCGCTGCTTCCGCCCACGTAGGCGGCGCGCAGCCCTTGCGCGATAAGTTGATTGAGGCGCACGCGCTCGCGTGGCGCAAGGCTCGGCGAACCCAATGTTCGTCGAGTTCATTGCGTGTCAGTGCCGGCAACGCATCGTCACGCACCAGTGAGGCGATGAATCCGCCGAAGAAGCAATCGCCTGCGCCGACAGCATCGACCACTTCGGCTGGCAACGCAGCCTGCGCGATGTCTAGGGAAGCGGCGATAGCGCAGGCGCCCTGGGCGCCCAACGTCAGCAGGACAAGTTGCGGCCCGTGTGCGAGCAACGCTCGGGCGGCTGATCGAGCGTCGTCTTCGAAGCCCAAATGGCGCAGATCCTCGTCGCTCACCTTGACGATATGCGCAAGCGCGAGCGCGCTCAGCACGGCATCGCGATAGGCTGGCAGCGGCACGGCCATGCTGCGCGCCACCGCGGGTCGCATGTTGATGTCCACGCTGCAGAGCACGCCTTGCATGCGGTAGTGGGCGAGAGCCTTGATCGCTAGCGCATCGTCCGGCGGCAATAGCGCCAGGCCGCCGGTGTGAAAGCCAAGCAAGTCGCCTCGAGTGGTTGCAACGAGTTCGCTTACTGTTAGTTCGCGGTCGGCGACGCCTTCGCGATAGAAGCTGTAGTTCGGCTGGCCGTGGGCGTCCGTGGCAACCACGGCGAGTGAGGTGGGTTTGGTACTGGTCGCGCCGAGGTGAGATGCACCTGAGCCGGCGAGCGTATCGCGTAGCAACTTGCCGAAAGCATCGTCGGAAAATGGATTCAGATAGCCCGCCGGTACGCCTTGTAGCCCCAGCGCGCGGGCGAAGTTGTAGGGGGCGCCGCCAGGCATCGGCGCGTAAGCTGTGTGCGGTGCCTGCCCGGATTGGGGCACTAAGTCAATGAGCGATTCACCTACCACGAGAAACATATGCTATTCATTTCAACTAGATACGAACCGACGACGCTTACATGGCTGAGAAGGGTAGCAAGACAGTCTTAAATAAAGCAAGTTGATTTACTAAAGAACGGCGAGTAAGATAGGCTCGATCCAGTACCCGGCGCCTTGCGGAGGCGGCAAGTCGCGATACCTGGTCTGGACAGTAACTTCCACATTCTTCGTTCGCTCTGATAAGGAGGAGATCCATGCAATTCAAACAAGGCGTACTCGCGGCTCTATTGGCGGCGGCAGTGGGCAGCGCGTATGCGGCGCAGCCTGTCATCGGCCTCATCACCAAGACTGAAACGAATCCGTTTTTCGTGAAAATGAAAGAAGGCGCTGCGCAAGCGGCCAAGTCGAAAGGCGCGAAATTGATGAGCGCAGCCGGCAAGATCGACGGCGATAATGCCGGCCAAGTGACCGCGATTGAGAACATGGTCGCCGCGGGCGCGAAAACGATTCTGATCACGCCGAGTGATGCCAAGGCAATCATTCCCGCGATCAAGAAAGCGCGCGACGCCGGCGTAATGGTGATCGGTCTGGACAGCCCGACCGATCCGGTCGACGCACTCGACGCGCTGTTCGCAACCGACAACTTCAAAGCCGGTTTGCTCATCGGTCAATACGCGAAGGTCGCAATGGGTGACAAGCCCGCGAAGATTGCCACGCTCGATCTGTTTCCTGGCCATCCGGTCGGTGCGCAGCGTCACAACGGCTTCCTGGTTGGCATGGGACTGTCCAAAGTCGACGCCAAGACCAATGAATTGGACATGCCGAAAGAAGTGGTGTGCGCGCAGGACTCCT
>CAZAWU010000267.1:0-4806 GCA_964488915.1 uncultured Burkholderiales bacterium | reverse complement strand
GTGCCGCGCGCGCATGCGGTGTGATAGGCGAGCAGTTGCAGCGGCACGACGTGCAGAATCGGCGAGAGCGCGCCGTAATGCTCCGGCATGCGAATCACATGGATGCCCTCGGAGCTGGCGATGTGGGTATCGGCATCGGCGAACACATACAGTTGTCCGCCGCGCGCACGCACTTCTTGCATGTTCGACTTGAGCTTGTCGACCAGCTCATCGTTCGGCGCAATGGTGACCACCGGCATCTGATCGGTCACCAGCGCAAGCGGTCCGTGCTTGAGCTCGCCGGCGGGATAGGCTTCGGCGTGGATGTAGGAAATCTCTTTGAGCTTGAGCGCGCCTTCGAGCGCGATCGGATAGTGACGGCCGCGGCCGAGGAACAGCGCGTTTTCCTTGCGCGCGAATTCTTCCGACCAGGCGATGATCTGCGGCTCCAGCGCCAACACACTCTGCAACGCCGCGGGCAAATGGCGCAGATTCTTGAGTGCGGCCGCTTCCTGCTGCGCATTGAGCAGACCGCGCAGCTTGGCCAGCGTTAGCGTCAGCAGGTAGAGCGCGGTCAATTGCGTGGTGAACGCTTTAGTAGAAGCGACGCCGATTTCCACGCCCGCGCGCGTGAGGTAGTTGAGCTTGGTCAAGCGCACCATGGCGCTGGTGCCGACGTTGCACACCGCCAGCGTCTGCTGCATGCCGAGCCCTTGCGCATGCTTGAGCGCGGCGAGCGTATCCGCGGTTTCGCCCGACTGGGAGATGACGATAACCAGTGTGCTAGGGTTGGGCACGCTTTCGCGGTAGCGGTACTCGCTGGCGATCTCGACTTGTGTCGGCAGCTTGGCGATTGCTTCGAGCCAGTACTTCGCGGTCAAACCGGAGTAGTAACTGGTACCGCACGCGAGAATCAACAACGAATCGACGCGTTTGAACACGCCTTCGGCATCGGCGCCGAATAGGTCGGGCGCGATGCCTTCGACGCCTTCCAAGGTGTCGGCCACGGCGCGCGGCTGCTCGAAGATTTCCTTTTGCATGAAATGGCGGTATGGCCCCAATTCGGCCGCGCCAGTGTGCGCGTGCACGACGCGCACCTCGCGCTCGACTGGTTGATCGCTCTTGTCGGTAATGCGGCAGCCGCCGCGCTGGATATCAACCACATCACCCTCTTCTAGATAGATGATGCGATCGGTCGTGCCTGCCAACGCCATTGCATCGGAGGCGAGAAAATTCTCTTGCTCGCCCAAGCCGACGACCAGTGGGCTGCCGAAACGTGCGCCCACCACGCGCTGCGGTTCGTCTCTGCAGAATACCGCGATGGCGTAAGCGCCTTGCAGGCGCTTCACTGCGCGCTGCACCGTGCGAAACAGGTCGCCGTCGTACAGATGGTTGATCAGGTGCGCCACGACTTCGGTGTCGGTTTGACTTTCGAACTGAAAGCCCGCGCGCTTCAATTCGTTGCGGATCTCTTCGTAGTTCTCAATGATGCCGTTATGCACCAGCGCTACCTTGTCACGCGAGAAGTGCGGGTGGGCGTTCGCCGTGACCGGCGCGCCGTGTGTGGCCCAGCGCGTGTGAGAGATACCGACGACGCCGGAGAATTTGGTCTCTTGCACCTGCTTGTCCAACTCGGCCACCCGCGCGACGCTGCGCGCGCGCTTCAGTCCTTCGTGATGAACCGCTACGCCGCAGGAGTCATAACCCCGGTACTCAAGGCGCTTCAGTCCTTCGATTAGGATCGGGACGATGTTGCGCTGGGATACAGCGCCTACGATGCCGCACATTGGTGTCTTCCTTGCTCGCTTAGCGCGATCGGTCTGCCAGTCGCGCGGTAAACCTGAGATTGAGGGTGAAACGTGAGTGAAACGTGAACCGAGAAAAGGTGTACGGCGCCCATTTCACGTTTCACTTTTCACCTTTCACTTTCTTGACAGGCCGCTTCCATCCCGCGATCGTCGTCTGCTTAGCACGCGACACCGTCAATTCACCCGGCGGCGCATCGCGCGTCAAAGTCGTGCCCGCGCCGAGCGTCGCACCTTTGCCGACAGTCACTGGCGCCACCAGTTGCGTGTCGCTGCCGATGAAGGCATCGTCTTCGATAATGGTGCGATGTTTGTTAGCGCCGTCGTAGTTGCAAGTGATGGTTCCCGCGCCGATGTTCACTTTCTTGCCAACGATCGCGTCGCCCACGTAAGCAAGGTGATTGGCTTTCGAGTGGGCATCGAACTCGCTGTTCTTCACTTCGACGAAGTTGCCGATGTGCACGTCCGCGCCCAGCTTGGTGCCGGGGCGCAGCCGCGCGTAAGGCCCGATGCGCGAATCGGCGCCGATGACAGCGTCTTCAATGTGGCAAAACGGTAAGACTTGCGCGCCCGCGCCGACTCGCGCGTTCTTCAGCACGCAATGCGCGCCGACGCTCGCGCCGTCCTCCAGCGTCACATCGCCTTCGAATACGCAGTTGACGTCGATCGCCACGTCGCGGCCGCAGGCGAGCGTTCCGCGCACATCGATGCGCGCGGGATCGGCAAGCGCGACGCCCTGTTCCAACAACTTGGTTGCTTGCCGCTGCTGATACACGCGCTCTAGGCTCGCCAGCTCGCTCTTGCTGTTTACACCAACGCTCTCCCACGCGTCGCTGAGCGTTACCGTCTCGACGCGCACCGAATCGGACACGGCCATCTTGATAATGTCGGTCAGGTAGTACTCGCGCTGCGCGTTATTGTTCGATAAGCGATCGAGCCAGCGCGCCAAATGCTGGGTCGGCGCGACCATGATGCCGGTGTTGATTTCGCGAATCTCGCGCTGCGCGGGTGTGGCGTCGCGCTGTTCGACGATGCCAATCACTGCACCGTTTGCATCACGCAGAATGCGTCCATAGCCGGCCGGATCATCAAGACGCGCGGTGAGCAGCGCCAACGTTGAAGCGTTCGCCATATCCACAAGCGCACGCAGCGTCTCGACGCGGGTAAGCGGCACGTCGCCATACAAGATCAGCGTACGCGCAGCCGCGCGATCCAACTGCGGCAGAGCCTGCATGACGGCGTGGCCGGTGCCGAGTTGCGGCTCTTGCTTAGCCCAGCTGAGATCGGCGCGGTCGGCATAAGCGTCGAGCACGGCATTGCCTGCGTGGCCATACACAACGCACACACGCTGGGGCGCAAGCTGCGCCGCGGCTTCCAACACGTGGCTCAAAAGCGCCCGTCCGCCCAGTTTGTGCAAGACCTTCGGCAAAGCCGAGTACATCCGTTTGCCTTGGCCGGCGGCGAGAACCACTACGTTGATGCTCATGGGCGATAGATGAGGAAAGAAACGCGGCGTGCGGCAACGCCGCGAATTTTACCTGTATAGCCGCTTTCGCCGCGCCCGCTACAGCGCTGTTTCGAACCGGTGATTTACGCTGGGCGGCGCCACGGCATTGCATCGAAACTTGGATTGTGGGTGGAGTACACCCATCACAATCACAACCAGAGCTATTTCTCGAACATTAGAGCAACGAGTATCGCTCTAACCCGAAACCCATTGCCTCAGCCCAGCGTGCGGCTCAGCGCTTGCGCAGCTTGCGGATAGCGGCGAGTTGCGCGGCTTGCATGGCGAATTCCGCTTGTAGGGTGGCGATTTCGGCTTTGTCCTTGGCGTTGCGCATGGCGTCTTCGGCGCGCTTGAGCGCTTCGTTCGCTTTGGCTTCGTCCAAGTCGTGGCCGCGGATGGCGGTGTCGGCCAACACCGTGACGACGGTGGGCTGAACTTCGAGGATGCCGCCAGCGACGAACACCATTTCTTCCTCGGCTTGGCCGGCGACTTTGATGCGCACCGCGCCGGGCTTGATGCGCGTGATCAGCGGTGTGTGGCGTGGATAAATGCCAAGCTCGCCCGCTTCGCCGGGCAGGGCGACGAATTCCGCTTCGCCAGAAAAGATTTGCTGCTCAGCGCTGACGACGTCGACGTGGATGGTGTTTGCCATTTAGGTGAAAAGTGAAACGTGAAACGTGAAACGTAAGCGCATGAAACGTGAAATGTGAAGCGTGAAACGCAAAGGCATCGCGATCCTACTTTTCACTTTTCACCCTTCACTTTTCACGCGTCACTGCAAGGTCTTTGCCTTCTCAAACACTTCCTCAATCGGCCCGACCATGTAAAACGCCTGCTCGGGGATGGAATCGCATTCGCCGTTGACGATCATCTTGAAGCCTTTGATCGTATCCTTGAGCGGCACGATTTTGCCCTTGGTGCCGGTGAACACTTCGGCAACGTTGAACGGCTGCGACAAGAAGCGTTGAATCTTGCGCGCGCGACCGACGGCGAGTTTGTCCTCTGCGGAGAGTTCGTCCATGCCGAGAATCGCGATGATGTCGCGCAATTCCTTGTAGCGCTGCAACACCGCTTGCACTGCGCGCGTGGTGTTGTAGTGATCTTCGCCGATGACGTTCGGATCGAGCTGACGCGAGGTGGAATCGAGCGGATCGACCGCCGGATAAATACCGAGCGCGGCGATATCGCGCGAGAGCACGACGGTTGCGTCCAAGTGGCCGAAGGTCGTCGCTGGCGACGGGTCGGTCAAGTCGTCCGCTGGTACGTACACGGCCTGGATCGAAGTGATCGAACCGGTCTTGGTCGAGGTGATGCGCTCTTGCAAGCGGCCCATTTCTTCCGCCAGCGTCGGCTGATAGCCCACGGCGGAAGGCATACGGCCCAACAACGCGGACACTTCGGTACCCGCGAGCGTGTAACGGTATATGTTGTCGATGAACAGCAGAATGTCGCGGCCGTCATCGCGGAAGCGTTCCGCCATGGTGAGGCCCGTCAGCGCCACGCGCAGGCGGTTGC
>CAZAWU010000266.1:0-4850 GCA_964488915.1 uncultured Burkholderiales bacterium | reverse complement strand
ACGTTCGCCGAGACGCTCCATCACGCGCTCCACCGGTTGATTGCGGAAGGCGTCGATCTCGGCCTTCTTGGTCGCGTATTGGGCGAGTAGTTGGCCTTGCAATTCCTCCGCCTTATCTTTGGCGGCAGCGCGCGCTGCTTCGCCGGCTGCCACCTTTTCGATCTTGTAACTGTCAACTTCGCGGCGCGTTTGCGTCTGGTTAGTGACTGCTTCGGCGAGCGCCGCTTCGAGCTCGGCGCGCTTTTCTTGAATGATTTTGTTCTGGTCGCGCCGCACTTCGGCGAACTTACGCTCGCGCTCGGTCCTGGCGCGCGCCAGGTCGGAGTCGATCACGGCGAGTTGATTCTCGGCTTGGTTGCGCGCCTCGATGAGGTTCTCATACTCCTGCGAAAACTTAGGTCGCGGTGTGACTATGCTGGTCACCTCCACGCCGTGCTTGCCGAGCAGTTCATTGATGCGAACGCGCGCACGTTCGGTGGCGGCGCCGAAGTTAGTCGGGTTCGACACGCTGATAGTCGATTCCCGGCCAAACTCGTCGCGCAGGATCGAGCGCGCGTAAGGCAGCATCCAATCGTAGTAGGCGTAGCCCAACCCCGAATCGCGCAACGCGGCATCCGCCTTGCTGGGAATGGCGCGGAAGAGAATCGTCGTATCGGTGAATACGAAATTGGAGCCATCCGAAGCGCGTACTTCCAACTCGCGCACTTCCAGCGATGATTTCGTCTCCTGGCCGCGCATGTGAAAGGTCTGTGGGCTGACATCCAGCACGTAGACGTCTTGAATGCCCAGCGGCAGCAACACGATCAAGCCCGGCTGGGTGATCACTTCAGTGGCGCCGGTCAGATTGTTGACGCGGATCGCCGCCTCACCCGGATCGAGTGTGGTGCAGGAACGCATCCCAAGTGTCAGCAATATTAGGAGAGCGGCGCCGAGCCAAAGCCATGACGTCTTTCCGGCGCCATCGCGCAGTGCACCGCGCAGCAACTCGCCGGCGGCTTGCAGGTTCTTGTTCATGTTGGTGTTATTTCCTCCCGCGTTCATTCTATCCGGATGAGGATCGACGTATGCCGTACACGTTGGCGGGCAGACCGTAGATCAGCGTGCTGCCCTCCAACTTTTCGCCAACGCGCTCGGCCACTCGCATCGAAGCGTGGTTGGCTGGGTCGATCAGACTGATGACATGCTGCGCGCCCAAAACACGAAAGGCGTGCTCGATCGCTGCGCGCGCGGCCTCCGTCGCGTAGCCCTTGCCCCAGTGCTTGCGGCGCAGCGTCCACGCCGCTTCCAGACCTGGCCAACCTTCCGGTTGCCAAATACCGACGCGCCCAACCATCTCGCCGCTGGCCTTGTCCTCCGCGCACCACAAGCCATAGCCGCGCAGATGATGATGCCCGAGCATCATCGCCATGTGGCGCCATGCCTCGGCACGCGTCATCGGCTTGCGTTCGCCGATGAAGCGCATGACTTCAGCGTCGGCAACCATGTCCGCATAGGCATCCAAGTCGCTGTCCTGAAACAGGCGTAAACGCAAACGGGGTGTTTCCAGAATCTGCATGAGAGTTAGCGCCGAATATCAATAGTATAAGCCCAGCAATGGCTACCCATCTTATTTATAACTGACTACTACCACCCCTATACTGCGATCGTCGCCCTCCTGGCGGTGCCTGCAAGCGGCGACAACGTTGCCAGTACAATATGTCCGTCGGTCAACATCATCATCAATAACAGAACGAAACACAACGGGAGGAAAGTATGACAGGCAGACCGTTCTACATCTACACGGGCGGATCGCCGCTGATGCACACGCCAATGCATCTGAATCAGTCCGACATGTACGGCTTCTTCATCAAAGGCGAGCTGCGCAAACTGCAAGCGAGCGTCGATGCGACGCTGAACTGTGCCGCCGCCGGGCGCCTGCGCTTCCAAGCACTCTCGCCCTATGTGATGCTGACGTTCACGCGCGTCAACCACGCGCAATCGAGCTTTCCGGTCGATTACAACAAAGGCTGGGGTAAAGAAATCGACATCATCACCTGGATCATGGTCGGGCAGATGGACGAGCGCGGCAAGCTCGCGCGCGTGTTCTCCTATCCGTTCCACATCTGGGTCGATGTCGATATGGCGATCACCATCGGCCGCGAAATCTTCGGCTATCCGAAAAATGGTTGCACCTACTCGATGCCCGAAGTCGGCGGCGATCCGGACAAATTCACGCTCGCCACCACAGGATTCCAGCCGTTCACGCCGGAGACGCAACTCGCCTCTCATCCGCTGCTGGAAGTTACGGCCACCGACAAGCGCGGCGCGCACCGGCCGATCGGGAGTTTCTTCGAGTTGCTGCGTGAGGGATTCAAACTGCTGCGCTCCGAGCCGGAGTTCTTCAATGTCGATGCGGCCGGCGCCGAAGACTTGCTCGGCTTGCTGCTACGCCCGCACGTGGACCAGATTTTTCTGAAGCAGTTTCCCGATTCGACCGGCGTGCGCGCGGTCTATCAGGCGATCGTCACCTCGCCCGCCACCGTGGACAAGGTGCATAGCGCGCGCCTGCTCGGCTACACCTACCAATGCACGCTGCACGCGTTCGACAACTTCCCGCTCAACGAAACGCTCGGACTCAAGCTCGGCGCGCAGCCGGTGCTACTGCCCTTCAACATCTACTTTGACTTTACCGTCAGCGCGGGCGAAGAACTGGTCGACAACTCGCGCGTGGCGCCGGAGAAAATCGCCATCCTCGGTGGCGGCGTCGGCGCGATGACCACGGCCTTTTTTCTTACCGAGCAGCCGGGCTGGCAAAACAACTACGACGTCACCGTCTACCAGCAAGGCTGGCGTTTGGGCGGCAAGGGCGCCAGCGGGCGCAATGCCGAACTCGGGCAACGCATCGAAGAGCACGGTTTGCACATCTGGTTCGGCTTCTACGACAACGCTTTCGCCATGATGCAAAAAGCCTACGCCGCGCTGCAGCGCCCGGCCGGCGCGCCGCTGGCGACCTGGCAAGACGCGTTCAAACCGCAGCATTTCATCGCGCTCACCGAGCGTATCAACAACGAATGGCGAATCTGGCCGATCGACACGCCGATCAAACCGGGCGAGCCAGGCCACGGCAACGAGGAACTAACCCTCTGGCAGATGGCGCTGACGCTCTATTCCTGGATAAAAGAGTGGCTGCACGAGCTCGAGGCCCATCACGCGCCCGCCAGCGCATCGCCCACAACTGCGCCAAACGAAGACTGGCTGCATCGGCTCGCGCATTGGGTCAAAGCCGAGGCAGCCTCGCTCGGCCAAGACTTGCGCGGCATGGCCAGCGCCGTGCATCAATTCGCGCATGAGCTTGCCCAAGACGTAAGCTCGCACGCTCCGGAGCATCACGCCTGGCTGATCAGTGCGTTGGAACACTTGAAACAGGGTATGCACGAGCGCTTCGCCGCGCGCTTGGACGGCAACGACACGCTGCGCCGCTTGTTCATCTGCGCCGATCTCGCCATTTGCACGTTGCGCGGCATGCATGTGGACGGCGTATTTCGCTCGGGCTTCGATGTGATCAACGACATCGAATTTCGCGACTGGCTCAGAAAGTACGGAGCGAACGAGCGCTACAGCGTCAACTCGGCGCCGGTGATCGGGCTCTACGACCTAGTATTCGCCTACGAAGACGGCGACTTCGCGCGGCCCAACATCGAAGCCGGCACGATGCTGCGCGGCATCTTGCGCATGGCCATCGCTTACCACGGCGGCATCATGTGGAAGATGCAGGCGGGCATGGGCGATGTGGTGTTCACGCCGCTCTACCAAGTGCTGAAAGCGCGCGGGGTCAAGTTCAAGTTCTTCCATCAAGTCGATGAACTCGTGCCTGACGGCGAAGGCGTGGGACAAATCCGCTTGACGCGGCAAGTGGAACTCGCCGATCCCGCGTGCGAGTACGATCCTCTCGTGATGGTGAAGGATCTTGCCTGCTGGCCGAGCGCGCCGAACTACGATCAGGTTAATGCCAAACAAGCGCAGTTGCTGCAAGCCAATAATGTCAATCTCGAATCGTATTGGAGCAACTGGCCCGAGTTGTACCGTGAGCGCTTCGGCGCACCGCTGCCGACAGTCACGCTGCAGCGCGGGCGCGATTTCGACAAAGTTGTCCTCGGCGTCTCGCTCGCCTCCGTGCCGCTGTTGTGCCCAAAACTGCTGGAGCGCAGCGTTGCGCTGCGGGCGACGACGCAAGAAGTAAAAACTGTCGCCACCCAGGCCTACCAAGTGTGGCTCAGCAAAGATATCGCCGTATTGGGCTGGACCGCGCTGGGGCAAGACAAACAAGAACCGGTGCTGAGCAGCTTCACCGAGCCGTTCGACACCTGGGCGCCGATGGATCAACTGCTCGAACGCGAGCAGTGGCCGGCGGAACTCGAGCCGAAGAACGTCTCCTACTTCTGCAGCGCACTGCCGATGGCGAATTATCCACCGCAGAGCGAGCACAACTTCCCCGACCAATGCGCGCAGCAGGTCAAGCGCAGCGCCGTCGCGCAGCTCGAAAGCGAAATCGTCAACCTGTGGCCGCGCTTCGGCGCGCGCGGCGACTGCCAATGGTCCTACCTGATCGATCCCAAGCGCAGTTCAGGCTCGCAACGCTTTGACAGCCAATACTGGCGCGCCAACGTCGACCCGTCCGAGCGCTACGTGCTATCGGTGGTCGGCAGCACGCGACATCGCCTCCCGACCGATGGCGCGGGTTTCAACAATCTGTACTTGACGGGTGATTGGATCAAGACCGGACTGAACGCCGGTTGCGTAGAAGCGGCGGCGATGGCGGGCATGCAGGCAGCGCGGGCGATATCGGGATTGCCGCTGGTGATCAAGGGCGA
>CAZAWU010000265.1:0-4875 GCA_964488915.1 uncultured Burkholderiales bacterium | reverse complement strand
GGGCGCGACAGCGACGTGAGTCTGCGCGCCAGTTCGCATCCCGAATTCGATGCTTGGCGCTGGAGCGAGTACTGGGTGCCGCTGGATTCGGTCATCGAATTCAAGCGTGAGGTTTACCGTGCCGCGCTGGAGGAACTGCACAGCTTCCTGATGCGCGACAATCCGCGCCGCCCGCAGCGCCGGCGCAACAACCGCACGCACACGCCAAGAGTCGAACTCATCCCGGCCGAGTCGCCCGCGCGTATAGTCGAGGGTTGACGCGGCAATTGCCGAGGCTTAAACTCGGTTTACGGTTAGACTTGGTCTAACGTGGCGACGCCAGTGTCGCCAGTTCTCTGTTCGATGGTCGATCGGAAACACTCACGGAATTCGGCTACCTGGTTTCTTGCCGGGAGCTTTCGCAGGCCACCATGGCGCAACACTGAAGAGGAGCAATCGTAATGGCACAACTGAAAGGCAGCAAAACGCACGACAACCTGAAGGCCGCGTTCGCAGGTGAGTCGCAAGCCAATCGCCGCTACCTGTATTTCGCAGCAAAGGCCGACGTGGAAGGTCAGAACGACGTCGCCGCTATCTTCCGCTCGACTGCTGAGGGCGAAACGGGCCACGCGCACGGGCATCTGGAGTACATGGAAGGCGTGGGCGATCCGGCAACGGGGCTGCCGATCGGCGGCACGCGCGACAACTTGAAAGCTTCGATCGCTGGGGAAACGCACGAGTACACGGACATGTACCCCGGCATGGCGAAGACCGCGCGCGGCGAAGGCTTCGAGGAAATCGCCGACTGGTTCGAAACGCTCGCCAAAGCCGAGCGCTCCCACGCCAATCGCTTCCAGAAGGCGTTGGACGCACTGGCTGATTAGATCTGACAGGTGACGAGTGACGGGTGACATAAGCGTCACCCGATCACTGTCGCCCGCCCGTCACTCATCCCTCGTAACCCGTCATCGTATGAGCCGCGAAGGCTCACTCGAAGCCCCCCAGCGCCACGCGATCGACTGGCGCAACCCGGCGTTCTACGACGAGGAAGCCGCGCTCAAGGAAATGGAGCGCGTGTTCGACATCTGCCACGGCTGCCGGCGCTGTTTCAATCTCTGCAACGCCTTTCCTTACTTGTTCGACCAGGTCGACGAGAGTCCGACCGCCGAGCTGGACGGTGTGCCGAAGAAAGTGTTCTGGGAAGTCGTCGATCAGTGCTATCTGTGCGACATGTGCTTTATGACGAAATGTCCGTACGTGCCGCCGCACCAGTTCAATCTCGACTTTCCGCACTTGATGCTGCGCGCGAAAGCGATTCAGTTCAAGCAAGGCAAGCCTACGTTTCGCGACAAGCTGCTGACTTCCACCGACACGCTCGGCAAGCTCGCTTCGATTCCGGTCGTGGTGCAGATGGTCAACACCGCCAACAAGATGCCGGCCGCGCGCAAGCTGATGGGCAAGGTGCTGGGCGTGCACCCGCAGCGCAAGCTGCCTGAGTACACCTCCGCGAAATTCCGCAAGCGCGCGGCGCCCGACGCAACGCCTGCGTGCAAGGATGGCCAGCGCACGCCCGGCAAGGTGGCGATCTTTTCCACCTGCTACGTGAACTACAACGAGCCCGGCATCGGTCACGATTTGCTCGCGGTCCTCAAGCACAACGAAATCCCAGCGGTGCTGGTGCAGCAAGAAACCTGCTGCGGGATGCCGAAGCTGGAGCTAGGCGACTTGGAGACCGTTCAGAAGCTCAAAGAAAAGAATCTCGCGCCGCTGCTTAAGCTCGCGCGCGAAGGCTATGCGATTCTCACGCCGATTCCCTCGTGCACACTCATGTTCAAGCAGGAGTTGCCGCTTATGTTTCCCGAGGACGCGGATCTCAAGGCGGTGTCGGAGGCGATGTGGGATCCGTTCGAGTACCTGGCGCTGCGCAATGCCGATGGTTTGCTCAAGAAAGATTTCAAGCAGCCGCTCGGCAAGGTCTCCTACCACGTGCCCTGTCACCTGCGCGTGCAAAACATCGGTGCGCGCACCCGTGAGCTGCTGCAACTTGTGCCGGATACCAAGGTCAATATGGTCGAGCGCTGCGCTGGTCACGACGGCACTTGGGGGGTGAAGAGCGAGTACTTCGAAACCTCCATGAAGATCGGCAAGCCCGTGTTCAAAGCGATGGCGCAGAACCAGCCGGACTACGTCAGTTCCGATTGCCCGATTGCCGGCCGGCACATCGTGCAAGGTATAGGCGAGGACTTGCCGAAGCAGCATCCGATTTCGTTGTTGCGAATCGCGTACGGCCTGTAACGGATAAGTTTGACGCGTGACGGTACGCGTCGACCTTTGTTACGCGTCACGAACCAGCTATCACTCGTCACCTGCAGAGACAAATGCCCAAAATCTCCCGTGAAAGCCTGCTCACACTCGAAGCCTACGCCAAAGCGCGCGACGAATTCCGCGTCAAGGTGATCGCGCACAAAAAGAAGCGCACCGTGCATTTGGGCGAGCACGTCACTTTGTTGTTCGAAGACGAGCTGACCATGCGCTATCAAATCCAGGAGATGCTGCGCGCGGAACGCATTTACGAAGAAGCCGGCATCGTGGAGGAGCTGGAAGCTTACAACCCGCTGGTGCCCGACGGCAGCAACTGGAAGGCGACCATGCTGATCGAATACGAAGACGTTGCCGAGCGCGCGCGCGCGCTCACCGGGTTAAAAGGCATCGAAGATCGCGTTTGGGTGCAAGTGGCGGGCTGCGCAAAAGTGTTCGCTATCGCCGATGAGGATCTTGAGCGCGAGAACGAACAGAAAACTGCGGCCGCGCATTTTCTGCGCTTCGAGTTGACGCAGCCGATGATTGCCGCGTTGAAGGCGGACGCCAATCTGGCCATGGGTGTGGATCACGCCAACTACCGGGTCGAAGTGGCGGAGTTGGACCCGGTAACGGTACGCGCGCTGGCCGCAGATTTGGCGTAACCACACTCCAGTAGTTCTTTTGGCATCGCTTTAGCAGTCGACACCCCTTGTGCGGCACGTGCGCGGAGGGCCAACCCCGTTGCGTTTTGATTGCGCGCTCTTACAATGGCGTTCACCTTGTTCCAAATGCGTCAGCTACGCATAAATCGTCGCCATGTTCGAGAAACAGATTGCGGGTCAAATTGAACGGCGCCTGCGGGAGAGGGCGCTGCCGATCAGCGTGCGTCTTTGGGACGAGCGCGAAGTGAAGGGCACGCCGGAACCGAAAGTGACGGTGTCGCTGCGCTCGCCGACGCAGTTGGGATTGCTGCTCAATCCCAACTTATCCAAGATCGCCGAGAGCTATGTCGAAGAGCAGATCGACTTGGACGGCCAGGCGCGTGACATCGCCACGCTACTGGCCGAGTACCTTAGCGCCGCGGAACCTTCGCCGCCGAGCTTGAGCGAACGATTGGGATTTCGCAAGCACACCAAGCAGAGCGACAAGAAGGCGATCGAGTCGCACTACGACGTCTCCAACGAGTTCTTCTTTCTCTGGCTCGACAAGCGTCGCGTGTATTCGTGCGCCTACTTTCACAAAGACGGCGACACGCTGGAGCAAGCGCAGGAGCAGAAACTCGATCACATCTGCCGCAAGCTGCTGCTGAAACCGGGCGAGCGCTTTCTCGATATCGGCTGCGGCTGGGGCGGATTGATCCTCTGGGCCGCGCAGAAGTATCGCGTGCAAGCGCTCGGCATCACCATCAGCGACAACCAGTACGCGTATGTAAACGAGCAAGTGCGCAAGTTCGGCTTGCAGGATTTGGTGCAGGTGCGGCTGATGGATTACCGCGACCTGCCGGAATCTGAGCCGTTCGACAAAATCGCCAGCGTTGGTATGTTCGAGCACGTGGGGGTGGCGAATCTGCCGGTCTATTTCCGCAAGATTTACAACTTGCTGAAACCGGGCGGCTTAGTGATGAACCACGGCATTACTTCGGAATCGTTCGACGACGACGAGAATCCGGGCCGTGGCAGTGATTTCATCGACCGCTATGTATTTCCCGACGGGGAACTCGCCCACGTCTCCAAGGTCATTGATGTCATGTCGCGCGAGAAGCTGGAAGTGCGCGACCTTGAGAGCCTGCGTCCGCACTACGCCAAGACGTTATGGCACTGGGTCGAGCGCTTGGAGGCCAACCAGGGCGCCGCGCGCGCTTTGGTAGGTGAGAAGAAGTATCGCATCTGGCGCGCGTACATGGCGGGCTTTGCCGTGGCGTTCGAGCGTGGCTGGGACTGTATCTATCAAATTCTGGCCGGACGCCCGCTCGCTAACGGCGATATGCCGCTGCCGCTGACGCGCGAATATATGTACACGGCACGCAAGTAGGAGAGTTCTAGATGGGTGGTGAGAAAAGATCGGCGCTGGGCTTGCGTGCGTCTGTGTTGGTGTTTGCCGGCGCGCTGTCCGCGTTGGCCTTGGCGCAACAGCCGGGCAACATCGATGACCAGCGCTTCGAAGAAGAAATGCCGTGGCTGGAAGTGCAGGCTGAGTTGCCGGATTTTCCGCGCGAGGAGGATCTCATCAAACTCAAAGGCAACTTCGGCCAGCGCGAGTACTTCGTTGACGCTAAGTCGCTCAAGGTCGATCGCGATGGTGTGGTGCGCTTCACCATGATCATCAACGCCGACGAAGTCAAGAACACCATTTACGAAGGCGTGCGCTGCGAAACCAAGGAGCATAAGGTCTACTCCGTCGGCCGCAACAACGGCACGTGGGGCAGGGTGCAGGCCGCGAAATGGGAACGCATCACGAATCGCGGCATGCTCGGCTACCACGACATGCTCTTCAAAGACTTCTTCTGCCCCGGCAACCACATCGTCGAGAGCAAAGACGAAGCCCTCGACGCCCTCAAGCGCGGGATACATCCACGCGCTGAACCGCGGCGCTAGC
>CAZAWU010000264.1:0-4887 GCA_964488915.1 uncultured Burkholderiales bacterium | reverse complement strand
TCGCGTGAATGTATGTCCGCTTTTCGCTTAGGTAGTTTCGCTTAGCGTACGCTGCGGTCACTGGTCAGGTTACGTTACTGGCTGTAACAGCTGAGCCGCGTAGGCAGCGCGGATACAATGAAACTAAAACCGGGGGCCTTGCCCCCGGATATTCTCAACGCCTGTCGGCTACGCGCCTCAATTCGGCAGCAGGTCGACGAACGGCTTTCTCGCCGGCAAGCCCGGGCAGAACCCAGCGCTGCCCACCGCGGGGACTTCCACCAAGTTATCCTGTGCCGTGCCTTTGATCGCGTCAACCACCACCGACAATTCCGAGCCTGGATGCCCGTTCGGAATGAACAGTTGCGGATGATCAAACGGCGCTTGATCGCAGCGCACGCGATCGTCGGTCAGCGGACGCTTCAAAAACGCTACCACCGCCGCTTGTTGGTTCGGATCCAGTTTCATATCCTTCATTCTAATATCCAAATTGCTCTTGATGGCACCGAATCGCGTGGTGTTATCACCGTCGGATCCCGTCCTATCACCGCCGCGGCCATAAAACGCTACGACTTGTTCCAGCGTCGCTTGGCTGCCGTTATGAAAATACGGACCGGTCAACTCCACATTGCGCAAGCCGGGCGTCTTGAACGCGCCGTCCACCGCTTCGCGAAAGGTTGTGGCCACGGAGGGCTTGCACGGGTCTTTTTCGAAAGTACACGGATCGACACGGAAGCGATCAATGAGCGGTGTGCCGTTGATCACGAAGTTCTTGAATTGCCGCGTGAACGACAACGGGTTGCCGAACGGATCGTTGCCGCCGACGCCAATATCTTCTACGCTCGGGCGTACGCCGATGTTATAGAAGCCGACGTCGTAGTGGGCCTTGTCAAAGCCGGTGACCGGCATGCGCTCGATGATTCCGCCCTGCTGAAAGTCACGCAGTGCGGGCGTTCCAGCGCTGGTCAGTTGCGGACCGTGGTGGCACTCGATGCAATGCTTTTCCGTAAACAGCTTCATGCCTTGTTGCTCTACGGCGGTAAGCGCGCTTGGATCGCCAGGCGAGGCGCTGCTACCGAGATAGCGATCGAGCGGCGCATCATCGGATACGAGCAGGCTCTCGTACATCTGCACCGCAAGCCCGAAGAACAGCGAGAAGTTGGCTTCCATCTGAGTGAAGTTTTGCCCGCTTATATTGACTGCGCCCGACGAACTCCAGTATTTGTCCCAAAAGGCGGCTTGAATCAGTTGCGCATAGGTCTCGCTTATCCCTACGCCGCTCGCGTGCCGGTGCGAACCCAACACGCTGTCGCCGCCATCCACTTTCTGGTTGAGCAATGCGCGCCGGCTGAGTAGCCGCTGCCCCAAGTTCGGGAAAGTGCGATTGGCACAGCTCATCTCGAAATTGCTTGTGGGCGGCCCCACCGCTTGCGAAGCTAGGCTCGAATTCTCCAGGGCGATCGCTTGCGGCTGTACCGCACCGGCTGCGTCGGCGACGTAGATACGCGCATTCACATCTCGTAGGCCGAATGGGTTGACGCCGTTAAATACGTTATTCGCGCGCCCGTCCCAGAAATTGCGGAAGTTGAATACCGCGTTGATGGTCGTGGGGGTGTTGCGAGGTTCCACGCGGCGGGTGTTGATGCCGCCGACTTGAAACACCGGATCCGTGACTGACTGACAATTGTCGTTGTCCGCGCCGGCCGTAACACCAAGGAAGCTGCTGTTGAATACGCCTTGCGAAGATAGGGCGTCATTGGTGTCGAACAACACTTTGGAGTTGCGCTCGTTCGGCTTCTCCAAACGATGGAACGGAAAGTCCGCCTTCTTCATTGTGTAATTGGGTCCGCCTCTGCCGCCGGAGCCAGTCGCGTTGAACGTCGTGCTCGTGGGTGGGCCCGCCGTGTGATTCAGAGCGGGGCCGAGCTGATTCTTGAAGCGATTGTCCATGCCGGCGTTGAAGTGACAGCTTGCGCAGGCTTGCACGCCATCGCTGCCGACAGTCATATCCCAGAACAGCGCTTTGCCGAGCACGCGCGCCATCTGACGATCCTTGATGAAATTGCCCAGCGCGGACGGCTCCGGAATCGGCACACCTTTCAGTGATGCCAAAATCGGCGGCGGCTCCTGCGCAAAGGCGATCAGTGAGACAAAGGCGACGCCACTACAGATGGCAGCGGCGGTCGCGGTTAAGCGGTTGCGGTTTTTCATATGCTCTCCTGAGTTGTTGTACTTCTTCTCGAGGGCGTCCAGTCGCCACTGCTGCGCAACAACAAGTAACAGCGCAGCGCAGCAACTGCGGCGCTCACAATTACTACGCGATGCAACGGACGAATGGAATTACGGCGTTCGTACGATCGCAAGCGGCGAGCCGGTGCCTGCCGAAAAGAGTGCTCGAACGACTAGAAGAGGTGTGCGACTGTCCAACTGATACCAGATTAGAGTTTGTTCTTTCCGGCTAAGCAACGACTGCAGCTGTGATCGTAGCAGGGAAGGTTCGCTTGAGTCGCAGCGGCGGCTGGCGCCGCGAAAAAAATCCAAGCACCCGCTTGAGCTAAGTGATCGGCAATCCTGATACTGGGCATTGCATAAACCGCTTGACCGTATCCATAAATACTTCTCGGGCAATACTTATGCATGTTAGCGTTTGCAATGGAGGGCGTTTGCCTTGTCAACAGCTGGCCGCACAACGAACGATGCGCGAATTGTGCGCAGTGGCGCCGGCGCGCTCGCGCCATGCGCGCTCTCTAATTCGTTCTGCTAGCTTCCCTCGGCGCTAGGCTCGTATTCAGCGGCATCGAGCGTATCCACGCACTCAGCTGCGACGAATTCGGCGTACGCGGCGGCGTCGTAGACGAGATCGAGCGTCGGTGTGAGTTTGACTTCGCGGCCGCCGAATTTGCGCTTGAAGGTGCTAATAGCATGCCACGGATGATCCGGCCGATCGGCCGCCGCCACCCCCCATAAATCGTACTCTTCGTAGCCGGCTGCGCGCGCCGCACGCATGATCTCGAAATGCAGGAGGTAGGGCGCCATTACCTGCCGGTCTTGAACCAGCGAACCGCCGTAGAAGTAGGTCGCGCGGCGACCGAAGTACACGACCAGCGCGCACGCCAAGCGCCGGCCACCGTACTCGGCAAAAAACAGTGACGCCTTACGATCGGGAACCATCACCTTTGCCAGGTTGCGAAAGTACTTGCGCGGCTTCTTGCCTAACTGTTGACGCTGTGCGGTTTGGCGCTGGATGTCGATGAAGTCCTCGACTGCTTGGGTAGAGTTGTCCTCGACGATGCTCACGCCGTGGCGCTGCGCGAGGCGGATGTTATAGCGCCCCTTCGGCTTCATCTGCGCCAAGAGTGCCTCTTGCGGCATGCGCAAATCGATGCATAGGGTGCGGCGCGGTTCTCGGTACTGGTCGCCGAAGGCGGGTGGGCAGAAGCCGCGTACGAACGCCGGCAGCCGTTCCCAACGTGGCTCGATGCGCACGTGGGAGACGCGATTCACCTCGGCGTCGCGGTGTTGCGCGATTCGCTTGAGAACAGCCTCGAACACTTGCTGCGCATCTGCTGCGTCGCTCGGTAACACAGGCCCTTCTTGAATGTAGTAGAAACACAATCCGGAGGCGATCGTCTCCTTTGCTACAAGCGCGCCACCGATAATTGTTTCCGCATCTTTCAGGATGACGGTGAAGTACTCAAAGCCGAACTGCACACGAAAGCGCGCCCACCACGACGACTGCATGAAGCCGGTCTCGTGCGTGGCCTCGACTAGCTGGTCCCAAGCGCGCCAGGTATCTGGATTGAACATTGAAGCAGACATTGGTTGGTGTTTTGCAACGATGTGTCCGAACGCTGCCCAACTAGCATTGCGGCACAAGCTGCACTTTCCCGCCTACGGCAGACACGCGGAAATGCCCGATCACGCTGACATCACGTTGGTTATTCTACGCCAGCGTAGTTTCATATGCTGTGATCTTGTCATCAAGCTCGCGCGTTCCCGGTTTGGTTGACGCCAATAGAAATCGCGTTACGCTGCGATGCCTTCCGTCGCGGTTAGGAAAGGTGCTCGCCCGCGTCGATATGCGTACACTTGTGCGACCTTCTTCGTATAGTTTGCCGCGAACTGTCGTATCAAGCCTTGCGGAATGCAGTGCTGTTTTCGACCGGACATCTTTTATTCGATGCTCTTACTTGATCCGCAATGGATAGTGCGGCATGCCGTTTGGAGCGGCAGGCTGCTCCTCGTAGATAAAAGCGGCTTTCGGAGTTGAACCGACGAGACGTTGTGCGCTACATGCACGCGCCGTACCGCAAACTTGCGAGGAAGTTCGCTGTCGGGGGAGCGTCGGCAAAGCAGCGGCGGTGGCGACTCAAGCCGGCTCAGTCCAACGGCAATTTCCGAGATCATTTCCGGCTACGTCGGGTGTCGGGTGAGCATCAGCGTTTCATACTTTCGTTGGACCTGATTTCCGTAGGTCGGCAATGCAGCGGGTGCGCCGAAATTCAGCGGTACGGTCGAAAGGCAAGAAAATTTCGCTCCGTTTTCAGCCGAAGTCTGGTTTCGAGAAGAGCGAAAACGTAGGCGCGTTTCATACTCGCGTTTGCTTAATTTCTCGATGTCGGCATCACCCCTAAACCGTGCTCATGCGGCGCACAACGCGAAGTACGGAATGCAGCGGGTGCGCCGAAATTCGGCGGTACGGTCGAAAGGCAAGAAATTTCGCTCCGTTTTCAGCCGAAGTCTGGTTTCAAGAAAAGCGAAAGCGTAGGCGCGTTTCATACTCGCGTTTGCTTAGTTTCTCGATGTCGGCATCACCCCTAAACCGTGCTCGTGCGGCGCACAACGCGAAGCACGCAATGCAGCGGTTGCGCTCATGCCGGCCGCGTAGGAAGCCAGAAGCGATTGTGC
>CAZAWU010000263.1:3249-4929 GCA_964488915.1 uncultured Burkholderiales bacterium | reverse complement strand
AAGCGAGATCAAGCAAGCGATCACCGACTACAACGAAGGCCGTTTGGGTAAGATCACTGTGTAGCGATTCGTTCGGCCCAGTTCACGGCGTTTCGGCGTCATCTCGGCGCAAGCCGCATCCAGGTTCTTGCGTACGTTCTCTCTGGATTCCGCTTGCGCCGGCATGACGCCATCTGAGAAGGTTGCTTCATGGGTATCGGAGATTTCAATGGTTCACAGTTCTCCCTAGCTTTGTCGAAGGCCGCTGCTGCCCAACATGCCCAAACCTAAAATCCTCGCTTTTGCCGCCAGCCTGCGGCGCGATTCGTTCAACAAGAAACTAGTGCGCATCGCCGCGCGCGCAGCCGAGAACGCCGGCGCCCAAGTCACGCTCATCGATCTGCGTGACTTACCCATGCCAATCTACGACGGTGACCTCGAACGTGAGCAGGGTCTGCCGCCGCACGCCAAAGAGTTCAAGCGTTTGTTGATCGAGCACGATGGTTTTCTCGTCAGCACGCCCGAGTACAACAAGATGATGCCGGCGCTGCTGAAGAACTGTATCGACTGGGCTTCGCGTGCAGAGCCGGGAGATAGCGTGCCGCTTGTGGCGTTCAGCGGCAAGGTGGCGGCTGTGATGGGCGCTACCCCGGGTGCGATGGCGGCCTTGCGCGGCGCGATGCAGGCACGGCTGCAGTTCTCGCTCATTGGCACACTGGTGTTGCCGGACGAGCTGGGTATCCCCCGCGCTGGCGAGGCGTTCGCTGAGGAGGGTGCGCTCAAGGATGCGAAGCAGCAGCAGGCCGTCGAGGCGCTGGCGGCGAAGCTTGTCGCGACCGTCGTCAAGCTCAAGACCGGCTAGCGTACAGCGTGTGAGCGCGCTTCGCTCGCGTATACTTGTTCTCCTCGATGAGCCAAAGAAAGGCCTGCCGTGGCAACAGTAGAATTGACCAAAGACAACTTTGAAAAAACCGTCACTGACAACGACACCGTCATCATCGATTTCTGGGCGCCCTGGTGCGGACCGTGCAAAGGTTTTGCGCCGGTATTCGAGGCTGTGTCGGAAAAGCATCCCGGCATTGTGTTCGCCAAGGTGAATACCGATGACGAGCAGGAGCTGGCCGGTTATTTCAACATTCGCTCGATTCCTACGCTGATGGTGTTTCGCGAGAAGGTAATCGTGTTCAGCCAAGCGGGCGCGCTGCCCGCAGCGGGTTTGCAGCAGGTGATCGACAAGACCAAATCGTTGGATATGAAAGAAGTGCACGAACAAGTGGCCAAGCAGCAGTCGGCGCAGGGCAATGCATAGATAAGTATAGCTAGCTGAATGGTGTCTGGTCTCATTGGTGTATCTATAGGGTAATCAGTATAAAGAAATAACATGCTGTTAGGCTGCATTGCTGACGACTTTACCGGTGCGACCGATCTAGCGAACACGCTGGTTCGCAATGGCATGCGCACGGTGCAGCTGCTCGGTGTGCCGGACGCTGTCACGCCGCAGGTGGACGCCGACGCCATCGTGGTCGCGCTCAAGTCGCGCACGATCGCCGCGGCGGATGCGGTTGCCCAATCGCTGGCGGCGCTCAAGTGGCTGCAAGCGCGCGGGGCGCGGCAGATTTTGTTCAAGTACTGCTCGACCTTCGATTCCACCGATCAAGGCAACATCGGCCCAGTCGCCGATGCGTTGTGCGACGCACTCGG
>CAZAWU010000263.1:0-3149 GCA_964488915.1 uncultured Burkholderiales bacterium | reverse complement strand
ATTCTCGATGCGACCGAAGACGCGCACTTGATGACGCTCGGCGAAGCGCTCGCCGATATGCCGCTCATTACCGGCGGTTCGGGCATCGCGCTCGGCTTGCCGGAAAATTTCCGCCGCGCGGGTTTGCTCGCGCGCAACGAGCGCGCCGATGCGCTGCCACCGGTAGACGGTTTGTCCGCGATCATCGCCGGCAGCTGCTCCGCCGCGACGCTCGGGCAAATCGCGCATATGCAGCGCACGCATCCCTCGTTCAAGCTCGACCCCTTGCAGCTCGCGCGCAGTGATGAGCAGATCGGTGCCGCGCTCGACTTCGCGCGCGGCAAATTTGGTCAGGGCCCGGTGTTGATCTATGCCAGCGCTTCGCCTGAGGAAGTGCGCAAGGCGCAGGGCGCGCTGGGTAAGGAGCGCGCGAGTGAAGTGATCGAGTCGGCGCAGGGCAAGATCGCGCAGGGCTTGATCGCCGCGGGCGTGCGCAAACTGGTCGTCGCCGGAGGCGAGACGGCTGGCGCGGTGGTGAATGCGCTCAATGTGAAGGCGCTGCAGATCGGCCCGCAGATCGACCCGGGTGTGCCGTGGACGATGAGTATGGGCGAGCCGAAGATCGCGCTCGCGCTCAAATCCGGCAACTTTGGCGCGGAGGATTTTTTCTTGAAGGCGCTTAGCCGCATTCAATGAGCGAGTCGCAACTGCGCGAGCAAATTTGCCTGCTCGGCAAAGCGCTGTACGACCGCGGCTACACGCACGGCAGCACCGGCAATCTAAGCGTGCGTTGCGACGACGGTTGGCTCTTGACGCCGACCAATTCGTGCCTAGGCCGGCTCGATCCCGCACGGTTGTCCAAAATGACTTGGGACGGCAAGCTGCTGGCGGGTGACGCGCCGTCGAAAGAATCATTCCTGCATCTTGCGGTCTACGAGCAGCGCAGCAAGCTCTCCGCGATCGTGCATCTGCACTCGACGTACTCGACCGCGATCTCGGTTCTGCCCGGCGTCAATCCGGACGAGATCCTGCCGCCGCTCACGGCCTACTACGTAATGCGCATCGGCAGCCTAAAACTGCTGCCATACTACCGCCCTGGTGACAAGACGCTTGCGGCGGCAGTCGGCGCGGCGGCGAAGTCGCACCATGCGATCTTGCTCGCGAATCATGGGCCGGTGATCGCCGGCACGTCGCTCGATGCCGCAGTGGATGCAGCCGAGGAATTGGAGCAGACGGCGAAACTCTATTTGTTGCTGCGCGGCGAGCAGCCGCGCATCTTGACTGCCGAACAAGTACAAGAACTGCGCAGCGCTTTTCCGCCACCGCCCTGACCCGCTAGGGGAGGTGTGACGCGAGCGGCGGTGCGAGATACAATCACCCGTATGACCTCTTCAATCGCGTCCAGAGCGATTAAAGACGCTAACCTCGCGGTAGTGCCAGTACGGCCACTGGAGTTCATCAGCGTTCCGGCGCAGCTGGATGGGCGCGACGGCAACAATCGCGCCGATGCCGCGCGGCTGCAAATCGAGGCGCGTAACGACGCTGCTGCGATCGGAGCATTCCTGCAGGAGTACAGCGAGTCGCCCGGTACGCTTCGCATTTATCAGCGCGAATGCGAGCGCTTGTTGTTGTGGGCGCTGATCGAGTGCGGCAAGCCGCTGTCCAGTCTGAATCGGCAAGATTTCGAGGGCTATCTAAACTTCCTCGCCGATCCGCAGCCGGCGAAGATCTGGTGTGGCGCGCGCGCGCCGCGCGAGAGCGAGAATTGGCGTCCGTTCGTCGGGCCTTTAAGCGAGAACGCGGTGATGACGGCGATCGCTGCGGTCAATTCGCTCATGAGCTACTTGGTGGATTGTGGCTACCTCGCCGGCAACCCGCTTGGGCTGATGCGTCAGCGCCGGCGCAAGCTGCAAGCGGTTGATTCCGGCGCCGACAAAGCGAACAAAATCACGGAAGAGGCAAGCAAGGTCGAGCGCTTCCTCGATGAGGAAATGTGGGACGCGTTCATGCGTGCGATCGAAGCGCTGCCGCGGGAAACCGAGGCAGAAAGGGACGAGTACGAACGCGCGCGTTTTCTTTCCGCGCTGCTCTATATGCTCGCGCCGCGCGCGGGGGAACTGGAAACGCATCGTATGAACAGCTTCCGCGAAGAGCGCGGACGCTGGTGGTGGCACGTCATCGGCAAGGGCGGCAAGAAAGCGCGAGTGCCGGTGCCCGACGACATGATGCTCGCGCTGACACGCTATCGAAAACATCTCGGCTTGTCGGCAGTGCCGACCAAGAAAGACGCGACCCCGCTACTAGTCGGATTGCGCAAACGCAAACCGATTACCGCGCGGCGGCTGAATCAAATCCTAAAGAAACTCTTCGCCAGCGCCGCGGACCTGCTTCCCGATACTGCGGAGCATAAGAAAGAAAAGCTGCGCGCGGCATCCGCGCACTGGGGACGTCACACCGCCATCACAGCGAAAGTCGACAGCGGCATGGGGCAGCGCTTCGTGCAAAAAGACGCGCGGCACAACGATCCGCGCACCACCCAGCGCTATATTCACGAGGAAGAAGAGCGCTGGCACGACGAGGCGCAGAAGCAGCGCATGCGCTGGCCGGCGCGCTGAGGAGTGCACCGCGCTCTGGTTTATTGTCGTGGGGTCCTCGCTGGCACGACGAGGCGCAGAAGCAGCGCGCGCGCTGGCCGGCGCGCTCAGGAGCGATCCAAGGGCGCAGAGGGGGCGTTCCGGATATAATCCGCAGCGTCGGGGCGTAGCGCAGCCTGGTAGCGCACTTGCATGGGGTGCAAGGGGTCGCGAGTTCAAATCCCGCCGCCCCGACCATTAAATCAAGCGCTTACGTGTAAGAAATGTACTTGCACGATAGTAGACATACTGACGAAGGTATCCATCTTCGGTCAGGTTGACGCAGGTTGGCCTCGCGAGCTCACGCGGCATACAACGCGATTCGCCGTAGTCGAACGCGCTTTTCTTTTTCGAGCGCGTGATCGTCGATCCGAAAAAGTTGTGCCCTGCACGAGTACGCTAATGGGGCAAATCCGACCTTCCGTTGGTCGGCTGACGGGCATCGAGGATGCGCGCCGAAATGGCGCCTAGCATTGCTGTCTAGCACCGCAGGCTTGCTGCCACTGCCTTTCACCAGGATCTTGTCGCTTGCAGTCG
>CAZAWU010000262.1:3618-4957 GCA_964488915.1 uncultured Burkholderiales bacterium | reverse complement strand
ATATCCATGCGGGTATGATGACGCGACCAATGCTTCGGGTGCCGCGGGCAGCAGCGTTAGAATAATGGCAACAAGCGCCACTACCGCTTTGCAACCATGGGTCTACTCGACGAACTCAAGCAGCAGGCCGACTCGCTCGCCAAAGCGCAAGCAGACGATGCCTCGCGCGCGCGCGACGTCGCGCAGCGCACCGACCAAGCGTTGGGCAAGCTCTACGCTTATCTGGACGATCTCGGCAAGCAGCTCGCGGTGATCAAGCCGCCTAGCCCGCGCGTGTTCGCGCTGAGCGGCGTCGGGCGTTTCGAGAACTTGAAGCTCGCAGAATTTTTTGCCGACTACCGCAAGAAGCTGGTCGACGATCACGAGTACTTCGACTTCGTCTTGTTCCAGTATCAATACACTACGCCGAAGGTGTTCGAGCTGATCAAAGACAACATCATGCAGAAAGAGCAGGTCGAGCAATACCTGTGGGAAGCGAACATGAAGTTTTCCGTCGATGAGTTCCGCAACGAGCGCGGGCGCGTCACCGGCGGCAAGTTCACCGTGCCGGGCACGATCGGCGCCGTGATCCGCGCCGAAGGAAAGACGGATGCCGCGGAAATTCTGTTCACGCTGCGCAACATCGAGCGTTTCGAGACGTTGAAAGTTTCCTTCCCGGCCGAGGCGATCGACGACGCTCTGATGGAAGAACTCGGCAAGCTCATCCTCGGCCGGCCCAACCGATTTGCCGTGCGTGGATCGCTCGCTCTGTAGCGCACTGAACTTTCACGCGCCTTTCGGCATAGACCGTCAGAGCTATTGTGTCTGCGTGCAGCGGCGCGCACAATCAGTGGACTGACGTCTGACTGGAACAGGAGGCGAGCATGGCCAAAGCCAAATCGGCGCGAACCAGCAAGAAGAAGCCGCCGCGCGCGGAGCGCGGCCACTTGTATTGCTCGCTGCCGCAAACAGCACCGCGCGTGTTCGCGCCGAACACGGAGCCGGGGCGCACCCGTGCCATATTGAAGCTCGCCTCGAAATGGGTGAACGGCACGACGCTACGCTACTACTTCTTTGACCGGGCGACCGACGGCCAGACGGTGTTCTTCGCCAATGGCACCAGCGAGTGGCGGCCATGGACCACCACGGATGCCGAGAAGAACGTGGTGCGGCGAGCTTTCCAGGCGTGGAAAGCCGTCGGCATCGGTCTCGATTTCAAAGAAGTGAATTCGCGCACCGACGCCGAGATCCGCATTGGGTTTCAGCGCGGCGACGGCGCCTGGTCCTACATCGGACGCGAGATTTTGAATCTCGGTGCCGACAAGCGCACCATGAACTTCGGTTGGGATCTGACGCGCCG
>CAZAWU010000262.1:0-3518 GCA_964488915.1 uncultured Burkholderiales bacterium | reverse complement strand
CCGGCGGGCGGGTTGTCGGAGCGCGACAAGACTTGGGTGAAAACGTTTTACCCACGCTTGGGTGCGACTGATTACGAAGACTTGAAACCGTTCGACTCGAAGCGTCTGTCAATTCGTGAGGGCGAGCAGCGCAATTTCGTGATTCGCCCCGAGGCCACGCGCAACTACGAGATTCGCACCTTCGGCACCTCCGACACCGTCATCGTGCTGTTTGAAGACGATAACGGCGAACTGCGCTACCGCGCCGGCGATGACGACAGCGGCGAGGATCGTAACGCTTATCTCAAGCTCAAGCTGGTCGCGGGGCGCAGATATGTGCTGCGCGTGCGTTTGTATTACGCCAATCAGGCGGCGGATACCGCGGTGATGCTCTGGTAGGCGTGTCTACAAGAATGCGCGCAGCGCATCCAACACCGCGTCCGGCTGCTCACTCATGAGTGCATGGCCCGCATCAACGCTCGTGAGCTTCGCATTCGGTAGCGCTTTGGCGAGCGCTTGCGCCGCTTTGGGCGGCGTCATGATGTCGCGCTGACCGGTCAACACCAGCGCCGGACACTGGATCTGCGCAGCGCGCTCCAACGCGCTCTTGTAGTTGTTGCACGCGTTCAAGTCAATGAACAGCACGTCTTTTGCCGCGCGCTCGTTCAAGCGCAGGTTGTAGCCCATCATCCACATACCGGGATTGGGGTTGGTGCCACTGCGCGAGCGGTGACCCCAGATCGTCACCATGTCGTGCGCCGCAGTGTCGTTCGCACGCGCGGCGTTAAGCAAGCCTTCGCCGACCAACATCGGCGCCGCCGTACCGAGCAGCGCGAGCTTGCTCACGCGCTGAGGCGCATTCGCCGCGGCTTCCAGCGCAATCAGCGAGCCCATGCTGTGCCCCACCAGCGCAGTCTGCGCGATGTTCGCCGCATCGAGCAAGCGCAGCAGCCACCGCGCGCTGTCTTCAATCGAAGCATGCGGCGCGCAGCCGGAGCGGCCGTGCCCGGGCAGATCGAGCGCCAGCACATTCCAGCCGTGATAAGCGAAGTAGCGGCTCTGCAACGCCCATACGCTGTGATCGTGCGACGCGCCGTGGATGAAGACGACGTTCGGTTGCGCCGCCTTGAATTCGCGGTTGGCGTGATAGTAGAAGACTTCTTCGTTATCGACGCGCAGTTTCATTTTGCGTGGCGTTGACTGCTAGGTGTTGAGTTGTTCGGTGAGCAGGTTCGCATCGCGCGCGATCCGCCAACATCCGTCCGCTTCCTTACGCAGGATGGTGAGCGTGCAACCCGCATGCTTCACGGTAGCGCCGTTTGGTGGCGTGATCGTCACCGCTATGTGGTTACGCAGGTACGCCCAGTCGCCGAGAATCTGCAATTCTTGAATTTCGCCGTGGCCATCCATCCGCGCGCGCTTCATGTTCTGCGCTGCTTGCGCAAACTCGGCCTTGCCGAACGGCGCTGCGCCGGGCGTCAAGAAGACGGCGTCGTCCGTCATCAAGCTTAGCACCGTGGCGACATCGCCGGCTTTGCTGGCGCTGAACCAGGTATCGACCAATTTGCGGATGGTTTGTTCGTCAGATGACATGTTCTGCGCTCGCATTCACGCGCTCATCCGCGCTCTACGTGCCGCTTAAAGTTGTTTAGTATCGCTTGCCAGCCGTCGCGTTGCTGTTCGGTGGAATAGGTATCCTCGCTGTCGAAGCTGACGCTCACCTTGACGCCTTGACGACTATCGAAGAACTCGACCTGCGCTGTGCGCTCTCCGAAGGAGTACGCAATCAATTTGTGCCTGACGACATTGATGTATGTTCCGGCGAAATCGAATCCCATGCTCCCGTCTTTTGCTTCCATACGTGAGGAAAACTCACCGCCAACGCGCAAATCTACCGATGCGCGCGGACAATGCCAATCGTCCGAAGCGAAATTCCACTTTGTAATGTCTTCGGGGGTTGTGTAGGCTTGCCAGACTTTTTCAACAGAGGCGTCGACGATGGTCTCAACGACGATTTTCATGACATCTCTCCTTTCGCTGATGAGTACGGATCGCTGGTAGTCGAACGAGGAACGCCGAAATCGACCTCCGCCAAGAAATAGGCAACCTCGCGGTGGATCGGAACGGGTGAATGTTACCCCTTCTGCGACGCGCGCAACGCACCACGCAAATCCTCGATCAAATCGTCGGCGTCTTCCAGCCCGATCGAAAGCCGCACCGTGCCCTCGCTGATTCCGGCCGCGCGCAACTCATCCGCCGTCATGCGGAAATGCGTCGTGCTGGCGGGATGAATGACGAGCGATTTCGCATCGCCGACATTCGCCAAGTGCGAGAACACGCTCAAGCGCTCGATGAAGCGCTTGCCCGCCGCTTTCGGATTGTTATCCGTGCCGCCTTTCAACTCGAAGCTGAACACTGCCCCGCACCCGCGCGGCAGCAGCGTGCGCGCCAGCGCATGATCGGGATGCGATTCCAACTCTGGGAAGTTGATGCTCGCCACCGCCGCGTTCGCACCGAGGGCGGCGACGATCTTGCGCGTGTTTTCGATGTGGCGCTGCATGCGCAGCGGCAGAGTCTCGATGCCTTGCAGAATTTGAAACGCGTTCATTGGACTCATGCACGCGCCGAAATCGCGCAAGCCTTCGCGCCGCGTGCGCAGCAGAAAGGCGGCGATGTCGGATTCCTCCGCGAAATTCATGCCGTGGAAGCCCGCGTACTTTTCGGTGAGCGTGGGGAATTTGCCCGAAGCGTGCCAATCGAACTTGCCGCTATCGACCAGCACGCCACCGATTGCCACGCCATGCCCCCCGAGAAACTTGGTGGCGGAGTGAAACAGCAAATCCGCACCATGCTCGAAGGGTTTGAGCAAATACGGCGTTGTCAGCGTCGCATCGACCAACAGCGGCAGCTTCGCCTCATGTGCGATTTCTGAGATCGCCGGAATATTGAGCACATCCAAACCGGGATTGCCGAGCGTCTCGCCGAAAAAGAGGCGCGTGTTCGGGCGGATCGCCGCGCGCCACTGATCGAGATCGCGCGCATTGACAAACGTTGTCTCGATGCCGAAGCGCGGCAGCGTGAATTGCAGCAAGTTGTGCGAGCCGCCGTACAGCGCGCGCGAAGCGACGATGTGCGAACCCGCGCCCATCAGTGTCGCGATAGCGAGATGCAGCGCCGCCTGCCCGCTCGCCACCGCGATCGCGCCGACGCCGCCTTCGAGTGCCGCGACGCGTTCTTCCAGAACCGCGTTGGTTGGATTGGAAATACGCGAGTACACATGGCCCGCGCGTTCGAGGTTGAACAGCGATGCCGCGTGGTCACTGTCTTTGAACACGTACGAAGTCGTGTGATAGATCGGCGTCGCGCGCGCGCCGTGCACCGGGTCGGGCGCTTGGCCGGCGTGCAGCGCGAGAGTGTCGAAGCCTAAGTATTTGGGGCCAGGCATGGTTCGGTGCGTCGAAGAAATGCCGCGATAGTAGCCCGGATTAGCCGCAGGCGTAATCCGGGGTGTGCAAATTTGGACTCCGCGTAGGGCGCAA
>CAZAWU010000261.1:0-4998 GCA_964488915.1 uncultured Burkholderiales bacterium | reverse complement strand
GGCGCAAGCGCAACTGGAACGAGTACAACCAAGTTCTGCGCGACCGGCGCACCGACGTGTATGGCGAGATGCTGGGTAGTACTGCAAAGCCTGGGTGGTACTAACTAATCAGAACGCGTAACGCATGCTTACCAGCGCGCGGTAGCTATTGCGCCCTTCTTCGTTGCCAAGCGCGCGACCGGCGCGAAACGCAGACACGGTGAATTCGAATTCTAACCGCTCCCACTCCTCCAGCCCGAGCACCACATCGACGCCCTGGCCCAAGTCGCGATCTAGTCCAGTGAGCTCGAACTCAAGCGCGCTATCGCGCAGCGATTCGGCCCGCTCCAGCAACTGGTAGCGGTGATAGACAATATCCAGCGAGCTTGACTTCCACAGCGCGCAGCCGACACCGAAAGTGAGCACCTTTAAGTTCGACAGTTCCGGCTCCAGCGCCACGCCGTAATGCGCGAAGCGGCGCACGCCGCCGAAGCCCGACTCGTTACCGTGCAGGTTTGTCTGACGGAAAGCGCGATCCCCGCCGGCCGCCGGTGTCTTGTCGCCCGAACCCTGCGCATAGCCAACAAACACACGCGGCTCCCAGCGCAGCGGCAACAGCCAGTTGAACCCAACATCGATAGCCGAACCACGCACGCCGCGCACACTCACGCTATCGACGACGCTGCGGCTGGCGTCATCTTCCAGCGCTTCGTACTCGATGACACGCTCGCGTCCGCGCACGCGCGCGTGATCGAACCAATAACCGAGCACACCGCGTTCGCCGAGATCGAAAGCGCCGATGAAGCGCAGGCCGTACCAGGTCAGGTTGGCGTCCAATTCGTCCTCCCGGGCGCGCCGCAGAATTTGTCCCGCCCGACCGCGCGCCGAATGGTCGCGCGCGCGCAGGAAGAATGCTTCCGCCACGTGGCCTGCACCGTAGTCGCAGGACACCTCCCCGATGAGCCGGTGAATGCCATCCTCGTCCGCCTCGATGTCGTCTCGATCGAAGCGCACAGGCGCGAGCTCGCGGCCATAGGCGATATCGATACCGAACGCGCGCCCGTCGTGCGCGATCCGCACGGCATCGAGTTCGCCGTCCCACCACCAGCGCCGGTCGTCCTCGAAGTTGAGCCGTCCGGCTTCAACGCTGAAATTCGAACCACCGATATTCTCGCTAGCCAACCACACTTCCCCGCGCTCGGCAAAGCCTTCCGATACGCGGCCCGGCGTGCGTGTCAGCAAGTCTTTCTCGTGCGCAAACAGCACTTGCGCAAACAGCGACAACGGTTTGCCGAAACTGTAGAACGCTTCCGCCTCGACGCCCGGTTCGAACAACCGGCGGTCACGCTCGCGCGCGTCAGTGCCGTAGATGCGCCGGCGCTGCGAATCGACGCCGATCTCAACCTCACCGCTCAACGTCAGCGGGCGCCCCGCTACATCGACGCTAAAAGGCGTCGGCGCGCGGCGCTTGTCTTCGCGCTCTGTTAGACGCTCGCGCAGTTCATCATCGGCAGCGTATGCGCGCGCGCTGCCAAGCAGAACCAGCAGCAGACAAACGCAGAGCCGTCGCGCGCGCATAAACCTCCCCTTCTCTTCTTATTTCTCATGATCGCTCTGCTGTTCCATCGGTGCAAGCAAATCTTCCAGAAAAAACGCCGACAACGCGGCGCGCCCCGTCAAACCTGCTTTGGAGTAGATCGAGCGCGCTTGCTCGCGCACGGTACGCTCGCTCGAAGCGCGCACCGCGGCTGCTTCTTTAGTGCTCAAGCCTTTCAGCAGCAGCAGCGCGACTTCGCGCTCGGCATCCGTCAGATTCCAGCGCGAGAACTGCCCATCGATCGCTTCGCCCAAGCCTTGCAGCAGAGTGCGCGATTCGCTGCGCCAGCGCTGGCCTTGCAGGCGCGCAACTTCCAGATCACGCAGCACTTGCAGGTGCTCGTCGCGCTGCTTGCGGCTTACCAAAGTAAGCAGCGCGACGCCGACGCTGGTCAGCACAATGGGCGTGACCTTGACCAACTCGAGCAGCATATCGGTGATGCTCGAGGCAGGCTCATCAACCCACTCCGCAGCGAGCATGAGTACGATGCCAAGCACCACGGCAACGATGGCCCAGCGGCGCGTGCGCGGGTCGATTAGGTCGCCCATACTGCGCGCTTACTCCTTGCAGCCAGCCGCAGCGGTGAACACGCTCTGCGCCGGTACCGACGTGCCACGCCTGCCAGGCCGGACAGACCCACGCTAAAGAGTCCAAGCGTAGCGGGCAGCGGCACCGCATTGGGACTGGTCACCAACTCGATGCGCGCCGTCGGATCTGCTAGCTGCTCGTCCAAACCTTCCTCCGCCAAAATGAGTCCCAGCCCCGGTGCATAATACTTGAACTCGCGGGCACCGGGACTCAATTCGGACGTTTCCAGTACGCGCAACACGCCGCTGAAGTCGCCTACGCCGATTGAAACAGACAGCCCAAGCGCTGAATTCGTGGCCTGGTCCAACGCGCCGTCGGCTGCGGCGAACTCTTGATAGTAGTTGAACCCAGACACAAGCGCGGCCGGCATAATGAAACCAGGCAATGCCCCGTTCACGCCCGCCCGCCAACTGCTGGACTGATTGGTCCCGATCAAATTGCCATCGTTATCGTAGACGTAGTTCGTCACATCTTCGCCGAAGTACCAGACGTTACCGCTGATGTCCTGCGCGTAGTAGTCGAATGTGTCCTCAACCAGTACGCCATCCTCGAACGCGCGATCGCGCTGTGTCGTTGTTTGCACGCCAAGGATGTTCGGGCCGGCGCCCAGCGCCGTCAATTCGAAGCGCTCATTGACGACTTCGCCGTCTTCGGACTTGATGCCCTCAAAAGCGCGCGTCCCGCCGTTGACCAGCGGAAAGTACGCGTGGTTGACTGGCGCGCCAGCAATGAAGCTTGCAGCGGAAAAGTGCGGCAGGACTGGCACTGCCTGGGCGCGCCCGCCAGCTGCCAACGCCACGGTCAGAGCGACCAATAGATTGGGCGTCAACGACTTGTTTTTGCATTTCATGTAGGTATCTCCTAGTGAGTGCAGTAGTGAGTGGTTCGGCGGACGGCGCCCCGGGCGCCGCCCGCTCTTAGGAACTAGGCTTCAACTCGCGCCATCATGGCCGCGGCAAAGACGTGCAGCGCGCGTCAAAGTTGCAGTTGGTCAAGTGCAACACTTCATCGTTATCCAGCTTGGTTTCGAGGAAGAAGCCAATGCCACGCGCGTAGTACTTGTAGGCGAATTTGCCAGGTTCATTCAAATTGGACTCTTTGGTAACGATGCAGTCGCCGGCAGCGCACAACAAATTGGCGAGTCGCGCCGGCACGTTGCGATCCAGCGCCGCATTCACGCCGTAGCGGTAGTTGACCGACAGGACCTGCGCCATATCCTCGGCGTTTGCGACGGAAAACTCCTGGCGATAGGCCGCGCCCGCATAGGGCCGCCCAAGAAATGCCGTGCCACCGACATCGCCATCGCGATCGTGCTTGAACGAACCATCGCGGCTCACCAGCTCCGGCACGCCCGGGCGGTCGCCCGGAAAGGTTTCGTAATCTTTGACTTCCTCGCCGCAGTAGAACACATCGCCATTCAGGGCCTGGGCGTACCAATCGTCGGTGTCTTCCACCAGCTTGCCGTCTTTGGATACGCGGTCGCGCACAACAACGCACGTGAGCTCATCGATCCACTTGGTGCGGTTGAGCACTTCTGTCAAGACGGTTTCACTTCCACTGTATTCCCAGCGGTTGCCGATCTTCAGCGGAAAATACGGGTTCAACGTCACCTTGGCGAAGTTGGCGTCGAACTGGTATGGCTCGACTTCGGGGTCGTAGCGCCCTTCGCCCAGCAGTTGGCAGGCAGCAAGCCGGCCGGCGAGCTGCTCACTACATTGTTCAGCGCCATCGGTGCGCGCCTGCTGAGCGTCCGCGTTGCAGCGCTGGCGCTCGGCCGTTTCCGACAAGTTGATGCAGATGGCGCGCGCTTTGTAATAGTCGTCCAGCCCTTCATACCGGCAGGACTGGGCGATGGTGTTGGCGGTGGCGGTGCAATAGCGGCCTTGCGCCTCTTGGCCCAACGCCGAGGCGGTGCCGAAACACGCCAGCAATGCGCCGCTGGCGGCTAGCAGATGTAGCATCTTAGTGTGATCGATCCTCATAGCTTCACTCCTTTTCGAACGATGGTTTGGCTCTCTCGCGCAGATGAGCGAAGCTCAGGCTGCGCATACTCTCTCGCCCAGATGAGCGAAACTCAGGCCGCGCCTGCCTTCGCGTCACATAGCCGCGAGTGCCGCATGTATAGACTCGCGGCGAAAACCGCGTCTATTGGCGCTTTGACGTATGACGCAGATGGGAGCGGCAGCACGTTGATCCGCCAAAGATTTCCCCGATATGGCATGCTCTTGCCCATCAAATCCGTTTCCACTTTCGTATGAATCGAATTCGATCGCTGGTGATGCTTGCCGCGCTCGCGGCGTCGGCGGCTACTTGGTCCGCTCCGCAAGCCTGTACTAAAGAGCCGCGTTCAAAGTGGTTGGCGCGCGAAGCCGTGCGCGCGAAGGTCGAGGCGGAGGGTTACAAGGTCGTGGACATCGATGTCGAGAACGCTTGCTACGTCATCGAAGTGCGCGACAAGAACGGCAAGGAAGTGGACCTGCATCTCGATCCTGTAACAGGCAAGATCGTGCATCGGGAGGAAGATAGCTAATGCTCCCGCAGTTCTGTTGCAGCCCGTAACATGGATATACTGGATGCTATATACCATGGTTAGTGCTAATGGTAGCCATTCTTAGAATTGCACTATGCGCTGTATAGCGCCTTTTCGAGCGGCTTTAGCCCTATCGGGGGCGGCCCTGTCACCGCGCTGTAACATGAGCGCAAGCTGCGTTCAACATGAGCATTTGGCAAGGTAGGCGGCGCTAAGCCCTCGCGCGCTGCGTCGAAGACGATTCGCGGAATTGTTCCGTTCGTTCTGAAAGGCCTCAAGGAAGCCGGTTTCGTCGTCGTGCATC
>CAZAWU010000260.1:0-5014 GCA_964488915.1 uncultured Burkholderiales bacterium | reverse complement strand
CCGAAAAACTCCTTGATCGCCGCCGAAATCGGCTTGGCGTTGATCAAGTCGTGCGGCATCAAATTTTCCGATTCTGCCTGCGACAGGCGCTCGCGCACGGCGCGCTCGACGCGCACCAAGCCGGCGCGGAATTGGTTTTCCGCCAGTTCGCCGACCGAGCGTACGCGGCGATTGCCGAGGTGATCGATGTCGTCGATCTCGCCGCGGCCGTTGCGCAGCTCCACCAAAATCTTGATGACTGCAACGATGTCTTCCTTCGACAGCGTGGACTCGCCAGTCAACTCAGCGCGGCCAATGCGGCGGTTGAACTTCATGCGCCCGACTACTGACAGATCGTAGCGCTCGGGGCTGAAGAATAAAGCGCTGAACAGCGCGTTCACCGCGTCCTCGGTCGGCGGCTCGCCCGGGCGCATCATGCGATAGATCGCCACACGCGCGGCGAGCGCATCGGCGCATTCGTCCACGCGCAGCGTTTGCGAAACGTATGGGCCGTGATCGAGGTCGTTGGTGTAGATCGTCTTGAAAGTCTTGATCTTTGCGCCGCGCAGCTTGCCCAGCAGCGTCGCGGTGATCTCCTCGTTGCACGACGCCAGCACTTCGCCGGTTTCTTGATCGACCACGTTGTGTCCGAGCGCGCGGCCGATCAGATAGTCTTCCGGCACGCTCAAACGCTTGACGCCGGCCGTCTCCAGATCACGGATATGCTTCACCGTGATGCGCTTGTCCTTGGCGACCACCACTTTACCGCCCTTGGTGCTGATATCGAACTTCGCCACTTCGCCGCGCAGACGCTCGGGCACAAGATCGAACTCGATCTCATCGCCGTCCAAATGAATGGTGTCAAAGGAGAAGAACTCCTTCAAGATTTCTTCGGGCGAGTAGCCGAGCGCTTTGAGCAGGATGGTCATCGGCATCTTGCGGCGGCGGTCGACGCGAAAGTAGACGTAGTCCTTTGGGTCGAACTCAAAATCGAGCCATGAGCCGCGGTAAGGAATGATGCGCGCCGAGTAAAGCAGCTTGCCGGAGGAATGCGTCTTGCCGCGGTCGTGCTCGAAAAACACGCCGGGCGAGCGGTGCAACTGCGACACGATGACGCGCTCGGTACCGTTGATGACGAACGAGCCGCTGGTGGTCATGAGCGGGATCTCGCCCATGTAGACCTCTTGCTCCTTGACTTCCTTGACGGTGGGCTTGGTCGCTTCCCGGTCCATGATGGTCAGGCGCACCTTAGCGCGCAGCGGTGCTGCGAAAGTCAAGCCGCGCTGCTGGCACTCCACCACATCGAACGGCGGCTCGCCGAGCACGTAGCTCAAGAACTCCAGCCTAGCGTTGCCGGAATGGCTGCTGATCGGGAACACCGAGGTAAACGCGGCTTGCAAGCCTTGGTTCTTGCGCGCATCCGGCGCGGTCGCGGCTTGCAGGAATTCGGTGAAAGAATCCAACTGCGTCGCCAGCAAGTACGGCACATCCAGCACTGCGGCGCGTTTGGCAAAGCTTTTCCGAATGCGTTTCTTCTCGGTAAAGGAGTAGCTCATAGCGTCTCCGTCAAGGTGAAATAGTTGACGCCCACAGCCGACTAGTGCCTGCTGCGGGCAAACTTGCTGATACTTTCAGACCAACTCTTACGCGGTACAACAAGACTCCGAAAGACCTGCGCGATTTATACTGCTTTTAGTAGTTCTTTGCAAATAAGGGCCAGAGCCATTTCTAGCCCTTTACAGGCAACCGTATTACTTCATCTCCGCCTTGGCACCGGCTTCGGTCAGCTGCTTGACCAGCGCTTCCGCATCGGCCTTGGAGATGCCTTCCTTCACGGGCTTGGGTGCGCCGTCGACCAGATCTTTGGCTTCTTTCAAGCCCAGACCGGTGGCCGCACGCACCACTTTGATAACCTCGACCTTCTTCTCGCCCGCGGCGGAAAGCACCACGGTGAACTCGGTCTTCTCTTCAGCCGCTGCGGCAGGTGCGGCGCCACCGCCGCCCGCCGGAGCCACCGCTACGGCAGCCGCCGCGGCGGAAACACCGAACTTCTCCTCCATCATCTTGATGAGTTCGGAGATCTCCAGCACCGTCTTGTTGCCAATTGCTTCCAGAATTTCAGCGTTCGATAAAGCCATTTCAATTAACTCCTATCTTTTGCATTTGTGAGGACCGGCGAACGCTTGATGGATGACCGTCTAACGCCGTCTTGGTTCCTCGATTCGTTCGTCTCAAAGGCGGCAGCCCTGTTAGGCTGGCGCGCCCGCTTTTTCCTTGCTGTCGCGCAGCGCCGCCACGGTGCGAACGAACTTGCTCGGCACCTCGTTGATCGTGCGCACGAATTTAGCGATCGGCGCTTGCATGGTGCCCATCAGCTTGGCGAGCAGTTCTTCGCGGCTCGGCATCGTCGCCAACACGGCGATGTCCTGTTTCGACATCACCACGTTGGGCATCGCG
Organism: uncultured Burkholderiales bacterium; assembly: GCA_964488915.1. GTDB lineage: Bacteria > Pseudomonadota > Gammaproteobacteria > Burkholderiales > JALYOK01 > CADEHE01. The sequence continues at coordinate 2,578 of CAZAWU010000260.1, read as the reverse complement.
CCGCCCTTGACGATGAACTTCTCGTTCGTCTTCGAGTACTCGTGCAAGACTTTCGCTGCGGCCACCGGGTCGGCAGAAATGCCGTAAGCCAGCGGCCCGACCATTTGCCCGGATAACCCGGCAAACGGCGTATCCGCCACCGCGCGGCGCGCCAGCGTGTTCTTCACCACACGCAGGTACACCCCGCCTGCCCGCGCTTTCGCGCGCAGCACGGTCATTTCTTCCACCGTCATGCCGCGATACTCCGCGAGCACGATGGCTTGAGCGCCCGACACCTCTTTGGCCACTTCCGCGACCATGGTTTGCTTCTGTTCGAGGGTTAGACTCAAATGCAACCTCCTTCATGAAAGAATGAGAAGCGGCGCAAACAGCCCACACCACTTCCCGCCTGCGGCGACCTTTCACAAGGAGTCGTACACGCCGCGCCATGCGCCGCGCATGCTGATCCTGTGTTTGGGTGCGCCATCTGCGTTGGGCGTGAGAAGTGAGGTGTTAGGCGTGAGGCAAAATTCCTCTTCACATGTAACCCCTGTCTCTACGTTTAAGTCTCTCGGTGCTGCCCTTGGATTTCGCGGCGATGCTTAACGTCGCCCCTCACTCCTTACGCCTCACCCATTGACCCCAACGGTCTCTGATGCCCTCGCCGGCAGCGCAACTGCACGCCGCCGCCGAGCCCACCATCCTTTGCTAACTACCGAGCCCCGCTTGATCGACTTTCACGCCGATCCCCATCGTGCTCGAAACGGAGATCTTCTTGAGATAGATCCCCTTGACTGACGCTGGCTTGGCACGGTTCACCGCACCGAGGAGCGCCTGGAAATTCTCTTGCAGCGCTTCCACCGGAAACGAAGCGCGGCCGATGCTGCACTGAACGATGCCGGCCTTGTCGGCCCGGTACTGCACCTGACCGCCCTTGGCGTTCTTCACCGCACCGGCGATGTCCTGCGTCACCGTGCCCACTTTCGGGTTCGGCATCAAGCCGCGCGGACCGAGCACCTGGCCGAGCGGACCGACCACGCGCATCGCGTCCGGCGAAGCAATCACCACATCGAATTCCATGAAGCCGCCTTTGACTTTCTCGGCGAGATCGTCAAAGCCCACCACATCCGCACCTGCGTCTTGCGCCGCTTTGGCATTCGCGCCCTGCGCAAACACTGCGACGCGCACGGTCTTGCCGGTGCCGCGCGGCAGCACCACCGAGCCGCGCACGCCTTGGTCGGACTTCTTCGGATCGATGCCGAGGTTGATCGCCACATCGACCGATTCATCGAACTTTGCCGTTGCGGACTTTTTCACCAGTTCCAGCGCATTGGCGACGGGATAGACTTTCATGCGATCCAAGCCCTGGCGGATCGCCTTGCCGCGTTTGGAGGATTTCGCCATGGCTTAGCCCTCCACTTCCACGCCCATGCTGCGGGCACTGCCGGCGATGGTATTCATCGCCGTTTGCAAGTTCGCCGCAGTCAGATCCGGCATCTTGGCCTTGGCGATTTTCTCAAGCTGCGCCTTGGTCAGCTTGCCGACTTTGTCGGTGTGCGGGCGCGGGCTGCCCTTCTGCAACTTCAATTCCTTCATGATCATCGAGGTTGCCGGCGGCGTCTTGATGACGAAGGTGAAACTCTTATCCGCATACGCCGTAATGACGACCGGCAGGGTAGTGCCAGGCTCCTCCTTCTGCGTCTGCGCATTGAACGCTTTGCAAAACTCCATGATGTTCAGGCCGCGCTGACCCAGCGCCGGCCCGATCGGCGGACTGGGATTGGCTTTGCCCGCCGGCACTTGCAACTTGATAAAGCCGACTACCTTCTTTGCCATTGGTTGCTCCTAGTGTTAGTGGGTCGATAGCGGAACTGGCCGTTCCTGCCCATTGGTGCTACTTAGTGAAACGTGAAATGTGAAAAGTAGAGGCTCGGCGCTTTTACTTTTCGCGTTTCACGTGTCTCATGCCTTTTCAACTTGCCCAAAATCCAATTCCACCGGCGTCGAGCGTCCGAAAATCAGCACCGCCACGCGCAGCTTGCTCTTGTCGTAATTGACTTCCTCGACATTGCCGTGAAAGTCGGTGAAGGGACCTTCCTTCACGCGTACTGCTTCGCCGACTTCGAACAACACTTTCGGCTTGGGCTTTTCCACACCCTCGCGGATCTGATCGAGAATGTTTTGCACTTCTTTATCCGAAATCGGCGTCGGCTTGGTCGCCGTGCCACCGACGAACCCTGTCACCTTCGGTGTGCTCTTGATGAGATGCCACGTGTCGTCCGACATCTCCATCTGCACCAGGATGTAGCCCGGGAAGAACTTGCGCTCGCTGATGTTCTTCTGTCCGGCTTTCATCTCCACGACTTCTTCCACCGGCACCAATATCTGGCCGAACTGATCCTTCAAGCCCGAGCGCTCAATGCGCTCCGTAAGCGCACGCTGCACGCTCTTCTCAAAACCCGAATAGGCATGGACTACATACCAACGCATCGCCATGGTCAGCTATGTCTCAGTTAGGCCTTCGGCCGAATAAAGCTCTCGATTAAATACACGAGCAGACTGTCGACCAACCACAGGAAGATCGCCATGACGATCACGA
>CAZAWU010000259.1:0-5016 GCA_964488915.1 uncultured Burkholderiales bacterium | reverse complement strand
GACCGCGCCGCTATGAAAACCGCAATGGCTGAAGCCGAGAAAAGCGGCAACATGAACTTCAGCCACTTCGGCGCGGAGGCGAACCTGTTCGAAGAACTCGCCCAGCTGTTCCGGCGCTACGGCGAAACGGGCACGGGGTCGATTAGACGCTATTTGCACAACGACGACGAGGCCAAACCCTACGGCCAGCCGCCGGGCACGTTCACGCCATGGGAGCCGATTACCGAAGGCAGCGATCTGCTCTTCTACGAAGGGCTGCACGGCGGGGTGAAGACCGACAGCGTCGACGTCGCGCAGCACGTCGACTTGCTCATCGGTGTGACGCCGATCGTCAATCTCGAATGGATCCAGAAGATCCACCGCGACATGAAGGAGCGCGGCTACGCCATCGAGGAAGTGCAGCGCACCATCCTGCGCCGCATGCACGACTACGTGCACTACATCACGCCGCAGTTCTCGCGCACGCACATCAACTTTCAGCGTGTACCGACGGTGGACACCTCCAATCCGTTCATCGCACGCGATATCCCAACGGCGGACGAAAGTTTCGTCGTCATCCGCTTCCGCGACCCGAAGGGCATCGACTTCCCGTATCTATTGTCGATGGTGCACGATTCGTTCATGACTCGGCCGAACTGCATCGTCGTGCCGGGCGGCAAGATGGGGCTTGCGATGCAGCTCATTTTGACGCCGATGATTTTGAAGTTGCTAAAAGGGCGGTGACGTGTGAGGCGCGACGAGTGACTCCCCCATTGCCTGTCACTTGTCACCCGTCGCTCATCACCGTCGTTGGCCCCGTATAATCCGCCCTTCACCACGCCGTGCTTAACTGAACCGCAATGCCAACCACACAAGAACTGACCAACGCCATCCGCGCGCTCGCCATGGACGCGGTGCAGGCTGCTAACTCCGGGCACCCGGGCATGCCCATGGGCATGGCGGAGATCGCCGAAGTGCTGTGGCGCCGCCACATGCGCCATAACCCCAAGAATCCGCGCTGGGTCAACCGCGACCGCTTCGTCGTCTCCAACGGCCACGGTTCCATGCTGCTCTATGCACTGCTGCATTTGACCGGCTACAACTTGCCAATCGAAGAGATCAAGCGCTTCCGCCAATTGCATTCGAAAACGCCGGGGCACCCCGAGTACGGCATGACGCCCGGTGTGGAAACGACCACCGGACCGCTCGGCCAAGGCATCAGCAATGCGGTCGGCATGGCGCTCGCGGAAAAGCTGTTGGCGCAGGAATTCAACAAACCGGGATTGCCGATCGTCGATCACTACACCTACGTCTTTCTCGGCGACGGCTGCATGATGGAAGGCATCTCGCACGAAGCCTGTGCGCTAGCGGGTACGTGGAAGCTCGGCAAGCTGATCTGCTTTTACGATGACAACGGTATTTCCATCGACGGTCACGTCGATGGTTGGTTCACCGATGACACGCCGAAGCGCTTCGAGGCGTATGGCTGGCACGTGATCCCGAATGTAGACGGACACGACAGCGATGCCATCGAGCGCGCGCTGCTGACCGCGCAAAAGGTCACCGATAAACCTTCGCTTATTTGCTGCAAGACGGTCATCGGCAAGGGCTCACCGAACAAAGCCGGATCGCATGATTCGCACGGCGCCGCGTTGGGCGAAAAGGAAGTCGCCGCCACACGCGAGCACATCGGCTGGAAGCATGCGCCGTTCGAGATTCCCGCGGATGTTTACGCAGCTTGGAGCATACTCGATAAAGGATGTGGTCAGGAAAGGGACTGGCGTTCACTTTTCGAGAAGTACCATAAACAGTACCCTAAGGAAGCGGCCGAATTCGAGCGCCGTAGCAACGCCGAGTTACCGCTGGATTGGCGCGAGAAAGTCGCTGCGCTGATTAAGGCGACCAACGAAAAGGCCGAAACCGTTGCCACGCGCAAAGCCTCGCAGAACGCGCTCACCGGGCTCATGCCGCTGCTGCCGGAGCTGATCGGCGGCTCGGCGGATTTGACCGGCTCGAACCTCACCAACACCGCGAGTTCGAAAACGCTCACAGCCAACACCTACGGCAACCACATTCACTACGGCGTGCGGGAGTTCGGCATGAGCGCCATCATGAACGGCGTCGCGCTGCATGGCGGCTATATTCCCTATGGCGGCACCTTCCTGACTTTTTCCGACTACGCGCGTAACGCGCTGCGCATGGCGGCGCTCATGAAGTTGCGCACGATTTACGTGTTCACGCACGACTCGATCGGCTTGGGCGAAGACGGTCCCACGCACCAGTCGGTCGAGCACGCGGCGAGCTTGCGCATCATCCCGAACATGGACGTATGGCGGCCGTGCGATACAGTCGAGTCGCTCGTTGCTTGGCAGATGGCGATCGAGCGCAAAGATGGACCGACTTCGCTGTTATTTTCACGGCAGAACGTTGCGTTTCAGAGGCGCGACGCCGCCGCCATCGAGCGCATTCGCCGCGGCGGGTATGTGCTGAGCGACGCGGCGTCTTCCAGCGCCAAGCCGCAAGCGATCATCATCGCCACCGGCTCGGAAGTCCCGTTAGCAATGGACGCGCAGAAGGCGCTCACCGCGCAAGGCGTGCAAACGCGCGTGGTCTCGATGCCGTGTACCAACGTGTTCGATCGGCAGGACGCTGCGTATCGCGAAAGTGTGCTGCCGCGCGGTGTTCCGCGCGTTGCGGTCGAGGCGGGTGTGACCGATTGCTGGCGCAAGTACGTCGGCCTGGATGGCGCGGTGATCGGCCTCGATCGCTACGGTGAATCGGCGCCCGCCGGCGAGTTGTTCAAGTTCTTCGGCATTACGGCGGACAAAGTGACCGAAGCGGTGCGCGCGCTCGTGTAGCTTTGTGCGCGTCACGGGGTCACGCGCCCGCTCGCGGCAGTAGACTTACGCCGCTATGGTCAACGAAGTGCGCATCATCGGCGGCGCCTGGCGTAGCCGCCGCATCCGTTTTGCGTCCACGCCAGGACTGCGCCCCACGCCTGATCGCGTGCGCGAGACGTTGTTCAACTGGCTCGGCCAAACGCTCGAGGGCTTGCACTGCCTAGATCTATTCGGCGGCAGCGGCGCGCTCGGCTTCGAGGCGGCCTCGCGCGGCGCAGCTTCCGTTGTCATAGTAGAGCGCGATGCAGCCGCGGTTCGCGCCCTGCGCAGCAACGCCGAGGCGCTGCAGGCCATGGGGGTAACCATCGTTGCCGGCGATAGCCTAGAATACGTGCGCACAACTTCACAGCGCTTCGATGTCGTGTTCCTCGACCCGCCGTTCGCTTCCGATCTGACCGCCGCCGCGCTGGCGCTGCTGCCGCCGCGATTGAACGCTGGCGCACGCGTGTACGTCGAAGCGGGCGCCAAGACAGCGTGGCCGGAGGGCTGGACGCAGCTCAAGCAAGGGCGCGCGGGCCAGGTGCGCTTTGCGTTGCTGGCGCGGGAGTAGCGCATGGTACGCGCCGTCTATCCGGGCACCTTCGACCCATTGACTTTGGGGCACGAAGACATCGTCAAGCGCGCCGCGCGCTTGTTTGGCGAAGTCATCGTCGCCATTGCGGATAGCCGCGCCAAGCGGCCGCTGTTTTCCCTGGATGAGCGCTTGGAAATCGCCACCGAAGTGCTGCGGGCTTACCCCAACGTCAAAGTGGCGCGCTTCACCGGCCTGCTCACGCATTTCTTGCGGCAGGAGCAAGCGAACGTCATTGTGCGCGGCTTGCGCGCCGTGTCGGATTTCGACTACGAATTCCAAATGGCCGGGATGAACCGCAAGCTGCTGCCGGAAGTGGAAACGCTGTTCTTGACGCCTTCGGACGACTACATGTTCATCTCCGCCACGATGGTGCGCGAGATCGCCACGCTGGGCGGCGCGGTCGATAAGTTCGTCAGCCCGATGGTGCTGCGGCGCCTGCGCGACAAGATGAGCAAGGGCTGAGCCAGACAACATTGGACGCTTCATGGCGCTGACGATCACCGATGCCTGCATCAACTGCGATGTGTGCGAGCCGGAGTGTCCCAACGAGGCGATTTATCAAGGCGTCGAGATTTTCGAGATCGATCCGAAGCGCTGCACCGAGTGCGTCGGCCACTACGAGCAACCGCAATGTGTAGAAGTATGTCCGGTGGATTGCATCGTGCTGAACCCCGAAGCGGTCGAGACCAAGGAGCAACTGCTGGAGAAATACAGCGCGCTAATGCGCGACAAAACAGCTACCGCGAACGAGCCCGGTTAAGCCTAAACCGGCTCCGCGCGCATGCGTGAGAGGAGGCATGCATGGTTGTTGAACAGGAAGTACGTTCGGTTTTTCCGGAGGTGCGAGAAGTCGCTACCGGTGCGCCGCTGCAGTGGCTGGCGCGCGGCGTCGCCGACTTGAAAGCATGCCCCGGCCCAAGCCTGTTCTACGGGCTGTGCTTCGCGGCCATGGGCTTCGTGCTCAACTTCGTATTCAATCACGCCTACCAATACACGTCCGCCCTCGCCAGCGGCTTTATGCTGGTCGGACCGTTCATGGCCATCGGCCTATACGAGCTCTCACGGCGGCGCGCGCAGGGCGAACCTTGCGCGCTGGTGCCTACGCTCGCCATCTGGAAGAAAAACGCCGCCAACATCGGCGTCTACTCGCTTATCTTGATGGTGATCTTCCTTGTTTGGGCGCGCGCTTCGTTGGTGATTTTCGCTTTGTTCTACAGTAGCGAGATGCCGACACTCAAAGGTTTCATCGAGCAGGTGCTGAGTTTTCAGAACGTCGAATTTTTGATGGCCTACTTCGCCGCGGGCTTGCTGTTCGCGGCGCTGGTGTTCGCTTCCAGCGTAGTGTCGATCCCTCTCATGATGGATCGCAATCAAGACACCATTACCAGCGTCATCACCAGCTTCATCGCGCTCACGCGCAACTTCCCGGCCATGCTGTTATGGGCCGTGCTGATCGTGCTGCTGATCGGCATCGGCTTCGCGACGCTGTATGTAGGCTTGATCGTCGCGGTGCCGCTCGTCGGCCACGCTACCTGGCACGCTTACCGCGAGATCGTGGAATAG
>CAZAWU010000258.1:3567-5087 GCA_964488915.1 uncultured Burkholderiales bacterium | reverse complement strand
GCAGTTCGCGCATGAGTTTCAAGATCTCCGCCTGCGTGGTGACGTCGAGCGCGGTGGTCGGCTCATCGGCGATGAGCAGCGCTGGCTTCAGGATCAGCGCCATGGCGATCATCACGCGCTGGCGCTGACCGCCGGAGAGCTGGTGCGGATAGGATGCGTAGATGCGCGCCGGATCGGGCAAGCGCACATGCTCGAAAATCTGCAGCACGCGCGCGCGGCGCGCGCCGGCGTCGAGTTCTGTGTGCTCGCGCAGCAGCTCATCGACCTGCGTGCCGCAGCGCATGACGGGATTGAGCGCCGTCATCGGCTCTTGAAAAATCATGCTCGCGCGCACGCCGCGCAACTCGCGCAAGCGCTGCGGCGAGGCGCGCAGCAAGTCCTCGCCGCCGAGCAAGATGCGCCCTGCCACAGGCCGCACGTTGCGCGGCAGCAAGCCCATGACCGCTTGCGCGATCACTGATTTACCCGAGCCGGATTCGCCGACCAGGCACAACACCTTGCCCGCGGCGATGCGCAGATCAACGCCTTCGACCGCGTGCGCGCGGTCGGCGCCGGTGGGCAACGCGATCGCCAGCGACTCGATGCGCAGCACCGGTTCGGTCGGGACTTGCCCGCTGTTTTCTTCGCGCAACCCCCATCCCGAGCTTCCCTCTGCGAGGGGGAAGGCGGTTACAGGCTTCGCCGGATCGTTCACGGCCTCTCCCCTCGCTTAGCGAATTTGGGATCGAGCGTATCGCGCAGTCCATCGCCAAGCATGTTCACCGCCAACACCGCGAGCGCCAGGAAGATTCCGGGGAATAGCACATTGTGCGGATACTCGTTGAACTGGATGCGTCCCTCAGCCATGATGTTGCCCCAGGTGGGCACGTCGGTCGGCAGTCCGACGCCGAGAAAGCTCAAGATCGCCTCCACCAGCATCGCCGAGGCGCAGATGTAGGTGCCTTGCACGATGAGCGGGGCAAAGGTATTCGGCAGGATGTGGCGCAGCAGAATCTGCGACGTCGAACTACCGAGCGAGCGCGCCGCTTCCACGTACGGCTCTTCACGGATGGTAAGCACCAGCGAGCGCACCAGACGCACCACGCGCGGGATTTCGGGGATCGTGATCGCCACGATCACTGTCCACAAATTCGCGCGCCACAGCGCCACCAGCGCAATCGCCAGCAAGATGCCGGGAATCGCCATCAAGCCGTCCATGACGCGCATGACAATGCCGTCGACCCAGCGCACGTAGCCGGTCACCAAACCGATGGCGATGCCGAACAGCAAGCTTAAGCATGCAACCACCACACCGACCACGAGCGACACGCGCGCGCCGTACAGCACACGGCTGTAGATGTCGCGCCCGTAGCTGTCGCTGCCCATCCAGAAGGTATGCGGCGTCATCTCGCCGTCGGCGTTCATGACCTCCGCGGACGCACCGGGCAACAGATCGCGGTTGACCGGATCCAGCAAGATCGGATCGATGGTGCCGAGCCACGGCGCGGCGAGCGCGAGCAACGCCAGCAATGCAAGCGTCA
>CAZAWU010000258.1:0-3467 GCA_964488915.1 uncultured Burkholderiales bacterium | reverse complement strand
GTCAGGCGCCCCAAACCCGGAATGGAGAACACGCTTTCGGTCACCACCACGCCGCCGATCAAGAGCGCGACGCCGATGCCGATCACGGTGACGATCGGCACGGCGGCGTTGGCCAGCGCATGCGCGATCAATACGCGCCACTCCGGCAAGCCTTTCGCACGTGCGGTGCGCACGTAGTCTTCGTTGAGGCTGTCGACCACAGCGGCGCGGGTCACGCGCGCGATCAGCGCAATGTAGATCACCGACAGCGCCAAGCTCGGCAGCACCAAATTGCGCAGAAACGGCGCGAAACCCTCGTGCAAGCGTGTGTAGCCCTGCACTGGAAACCAGCCCAGCTTCAGCGCGAAGACGTAGATGAGCAGGTAGCCGACGACAAACACGGGCACGGAGAACCCGAGCGTGGAAAATCCCATGAGCGCGCGATCCAGCCAGCTGCCCTGCTTCCAGGCAGCCAAAGTGCCAAGGGGCAGCGCGACGGCGACCGACAGCAAGATCGTCAGCACCGCCAGCGCTAGCGTCGGCTCCAGCCGCTGCGCGATCAACTCGGTCACCTGTTTTTTGAAGAAGAACGATTCGCCCAGGTCGCCGCCCACCACCTGCCGCAGCCAAATACCGAACTGCGCAAGGATCGGGCGGTCGAGCCCCAACTCGGCGCGGATACTTTCGATCTGCTCCGCGTTGGCGTTGTCACCGGCGATGACCGCTGCCGGATCGCCCGGCGTCAAGCGCAGTAGCAGGAAAGTAAAAACCGCGACGATAAGTAAAACCGGAATCGTCGCCAGCAAGCGGCGCAGGAGGAAGGCGGGCACTTTCTTGGATAGAGGATTGAAGGGGTACGGCGTTGAGTTTAGATGAGTATGCTTTATTTAGTCAGGCCGGTTCTGATTCTTCTCAATAAACTATCTACTGTATACTCAATGCAATCGTTGATGCTCAACCACCGCGTCTTACCTCTTCTCCACGTTCCAGAACGTCGGCAACAGCCCTGCCAGGAAACCGTCGATGTTCTTGCGCGTGGCGGTCGGAATCATGTATTCGCCCAGCGGGGCATGGGTAACGACCGCTGCGGCTCGTACTTGCACTTGTTGCGCCAAGGCTTTGCGTTCGGCTTCGCTTTGCGCGCGCGCGAAGCGCTCGCGCAGCTTTTCCAGTTCAGCGTCGCACGGCCAGCCGAACCATGCCTTCTCGCAGCCGCCGTTAAGCGCCAGCGCCACCGCCGGGTGCGCACCGTCGGCGGCGGTCCAAACCGTCAAGAAGGCGTTCCAGCCACCTTGTGCCGGCGGGTCTTTCTTCGCGCGGCGCGCCACCAGTGTTTGCCAGTCCATCGCTTGCATGTCCACTTTAAAGCCGGCTTGGCGCAGCAACTGCGTGGCCACCACCGGCAACTTGGCAATGGGGGCGATATCGGTCGGCTGCATCAACACCACCGGGGTGCCGTCGTAGCCCGCCTCTTTCAACAGCTCGCGCGCGCGCTTCAAATTGAACGCTATCGACTCGGTGCCTGTGGCGGAAGCGTACGCGCTCTTGCAGGGATACATCGAGTTGCAGCGCCAATACAACTCCGGCACGCCGACTTGGGTGCGCAGCACCGCATCCTGGTTCATCGCCAGCGCCGCCGCTTGGCGAATTTTGGGGTTGTTGAACGGCGCATGCAGGTGATTGAAGCGCAGCATGGCGTGAAAGCCGGCCGGATTCAAATTGACGATGCGCACCTCGCTTTTCGTCTTCAGGCTGTTGTAAAGCTCGAACGGGATGGATTCGATCACATCGACTTCGCCGGCCAGCAGCGCATTCACCTGCGTCTGCGGGTCTTTGATGATGAGCCATTCGACACGGTCGACTTTTGCCACTTTGCCGCCCGCCAGCCCGCTGGGCGCTTCGGCGCGCGGCTTGTATTTGGCGTTCTTGACGTAGACGACCTTTTCACCCGGCTTCCAGTCGTCCTTTTTGAAAACGAACGGGCCGGAGCCGACAAATTCGCTGATCTGTTTATCCGCCGGTGTCTCAGCCACCCGCTTCGGCATGATGAACGGTACGTTTGAGCCCGGCTTGCCAAGCGCTTCCAGCACCAGCCCAAACGGCTCTTTCAGTACGATGCGGAAGGTCTTGGCATCCACCGCCTCGAGCTTGTCGACCGATTGCAGCAGCGTCTGGCCCATGGCGTCGCGCTTGCTCCAGCGCGCCAGCGAGGCGATGACGTCTTCACTGCCAACCGGTTTATCGTCGTGGAACAGCAAACCCTCGCGCAAGGTGAAGGTGTAGGTTTTTTTGTCGGCGCTGACTTCCCACTTGTCCACCATCTGCGGTTTGATCGCGCCGGCGGCGTCGGTGGCAAACAGCGTGTCGTAAACCAAGTAGCCGTGGTTGCGCGTGATGTAGGCGGTGGTCCAAATCGGATCGAGGATGGTGAGGTTGGAGTGCGGCACCACCCTCAACACTTTCTCTTGCGCGTCCGCCGGCTGCCCGAACAGGCAGACCAATGCAAAGCACAGCGCGCGCAGGCAGTAGCTTCTCAAACGCATGGTTTCGGCTCCTCCGAGCATGATGAACACCGCGATCAACCGGCAAAGCCCGTGCATCATAACAGCCCGATACGCGCCAAGCCGCCCGTGCCGAAGGCGCACTCACCACCCCTAAAGGCATCATACCGGCCGCAGAATACCGTGATAACCCACTAAGCAAGCCAATTTCACCTTAGCTACTCAGCCCTGTATTTGCCCTAAGCGAAGTAAGCGCTGCGCACGCAGCCTAGCCTGGGTGTATTGATTCAACTGGCGGTTGATTTTAGCCGCGCGCACGAGTAGATTCGGGCGTGCACTTGCAGGAATAGCCGTTTGGAAGTGCCAATCCCCCACGCGAAAACAGTTGGGCACGCTTAAGCCTGGGGGTCGCTAGTCAGTAGAAGCAGCGTGTAAACACCACAATAGGAGGAAGGCAATGAAGCTTAAGCAACTCGCATTGGGCGTAGTTGGTACGCTAGCCGCGCTCGGCGGCACCAATGTGGCGCTCGCTGATTCGTCGGCCGCGAAGATGAAGAACTGCCCCGCAGAGGACTGGTGCTTCTATCATCGCGACGCGGATAAATCATGGCACCACACACCGCTCAAGCAGATCACCAAAGACAACGTCAAAGGCTTGCGTCCGGCCTGGATTTGGCAGCCTGGCAACGTCCGCATGGGTATGCACAGCACGCCGCTGGCAGTTGGGGGCAACGTGTACGTGGCGCACAATCCGTCGAACGTGACCAAGCTCAACGGCGCTACCGGCGAGATCATGTGGCAATGGCTGCCGAAGCTGGATGAAGCGGTGGTCGCGCGTTCGTTCTTCGCGCACACCCGTGGTCTGGCCATCGGTGACGGCCGCGTCTACATGGGTACCGTTGACGGGCGCTTCGTCGCACTCGACGAAAACACCGGCAAGGAGATCTGGAGCAAGCAGATGGTCGATTCGAAGAAGGACACGGTCGG